>JAURPG010000117.1 GCA_030835405.1 Gammaproteobacteria bacterium
ACCGGGGTGTCGCTGTACGAGTTGAAGCTGATTCCAGAAAGAGTAATGAATTTGTAAATTGTGGCAAGGCTTTGCCAGGCCATAAAGTCATCGTCGTTGATGAAAATGGTGACCAGTTGCCGGATCTTCGAGTTGGACGGGTATTGTTAAAAGGCCCGAGCATTATGTCAGGCTATATCAATGATGAGGAAGCAACAGATCGGGTCATGAGACCCAATGGCTGGATGGATACCGGTGATCTGGGCTTTTTGTCCGAAGGTAATTTATTTCTAACCGGCCGTCACAAAGACATCATCATCATAAATGGCAGAAACATCCGCGCCCAGGACATTGAAGAAATAGCAGAACAACAGCCGGAAATTCGTACCAGAGAAACATCCGCATTCTCAGTAATAGACAGTAAGGGAAAGTCCACTGTGATCCTGGTTATTGAAAACAGGCTTTCCTCCGTGGAAGAACGTCAGGCGTTGATTAGCAGGATACAAAGGCTGGTTTATAATGCCTTTGGTGTTAAATGCTATGTCGAACTGGTTCCGCCACACACCCTGCCAAGGACATCCTCTGGTAAACTTTCCCGGGCAGCAGCCTGTAAAGGCTTCCTGGAAAGAACGGGTTTTTCCGATCCCCAGTCGGCCCAGGCAGAAAACTTACACTAATTCATGCCTGATGTAGTCGCAGTCACAGGTGCGACTGGTTTTATTGGAACTCATCTTGTTACCGCCCTTACAGGCATGGGTTATCATGTCAAAGCACTAAGCAGGCAATACCGCGCCAGAATAGAAGGCACGGAATGGATTAAAGGTGACCTTGCCGATAAAGCTGCTTTAATACATCTGGTGAAAAACGTGGATGTTGTTATCCATTGCGCTGGACTGGTTCGTGGAAACAGTTATGGTGTTTTTAAAGATGCCAATGTCGAAGGGACCAAAAATCTCGTCCATGCCATAGAACAGCAAGGCCATGCCCCGAGACTCATATTTATTTCATCTCTAGCCGCTAGAGAGCCGCATCTGTCCTGGTATGCAAAGAGTAAATACCAGGCAGAGCAGGTGTTTGCCTCTGCCTCAGGTCAGTTAAATTGGTCAATAATCCGTCCTACAGCAGTTTATGGTCCTGGGGACAAGGAGCTTTCGCCCCTGTTCAAAGCAACAAAAGCTGGAATTTTGCCAATAACTGGAAATGCGGAATCCAAATTTGGTTTAATCTATGTGGCAGATCTCGTCCAGGCAATCATTCTCTGTATAACGTCTCCTAATGTGATAAAAAAGATATATGAACTTGATGACGGCACTCCCGGGGGATATGATAGGTATAAGATAAAACAAATTGCCGAGCAGGTTTGGGGACATAAAGTTAGAATTATTCCAGCACCAATTCTACTTATGAAAGGCATAGCTAAGATTAATTTATTTTTGTCAGAGATGTTTAATTATTTGCCTATGTTAACTCCGGGAAAAGTACGTGAGCTCAATCATCATGACTGGGTTTGCAATAATGTGCATTTCATAGAAGATACTGGCTGGCGACCAAAAACTAGGTTGAAGGAAGGGTTGGAAAAGGCAATACTGTCTTAAAGAGTTTCCAGGCAAAAAAGAATGCACAAACGACAGGATATCGTGACAAAGGTATGTGAATTTCTGCAGCAGGTTGCAGGTTCAGACGTATCAATAACACCCGAGATAAATATTGCAGAAGAGCTATCATTAGATTCAGTCAAAGTGCTCGACCTGGTGATGGAACTGGAAGATGAATTTGATATATCCGTTCCGTTAAATTTGATGGCAGATGTTCAAACGGTCAATGACCTTGCCGACCTTATCGAAAAAGTAATATCAGAAAACTGATGGCCCTGCTGGACAAATTTTCATCTTTCCTGAAAGACAAAGAGCAATTACTCTCGATCAAGCCTGCAATATTCGGGACAAATATTGAAAGAATATACTCACCTACCGAGGCGAGTATCGCAGGCCACAAGGTCCTCCTGGCAGGCACAAATAATTATCTTGGTTTAACCTTTAACAGGGAGTGTTTAGCTGCCGCTCATAAGGCGATAGATGAAGAAGGCACGGGTACTACGGGCTCCAGAATGGCCAATGGAAATTACAGCCTGCATCGAGCCCTGGAACAGGAGCTGGCGGATTTTTATCACTGCAAACATGGCATTGTATTTTCAACTGGTTACCAGGCAAACCTGGGAACAATATCTGGTTTAACGGGCCCTGGCGACGTACTGCTGATTGATGCCCATTGTCATGCAAGCATTTATGATGGCTGTAAATTAAGTGGCGCAGAAGTAATCCGCTTTCGTCATAACGATCCAGAGGATCTTAACAAGCGTTTGGTCCGGCTTGGTGACAGGGCAGGGTCAACGCTGATTATTGTTGAAGGCATTTACAGTATGTTGGGTGATACCGCTCCGCTTAAGGAATTCGTGGAATGCAAAAAACAGCATAACAGTTATCTGTTAATTGATGAGGCACATTCACTCGGTGTACTGGGTGACACGGGGCAGGGATTGGTGGAAGTGGATGGTGTGGGCGAAGATGTAGATTTTATTACCGGCACGTTCAGCAAGAGCCTTGGCAGTATCGGTGGGTATTGCGTAAGTAATCACCCTCAACTTGATGTCATTCGTTATATGAGCCGGCCATATATTTTTACCGCATCCCCTTCCCCGGCTAATATTGCATCTGCCAGAGCGGCACTGGTGTTGTTAAGAGAGGGAAGACATCTTCGCGAGCAATTATGGAAGCAGGCCAACCGCCTGTATTCTCACTTGAAAAGTTTAGGCTATAAACTTGGACCTGAGCCCGGCCCGGTTATAGCAGCGCAACTGGAGACGCCCGAAGAAGCCATAGCAATCTGGACGACGCTGATTGAAAAGGGGCTCTATGTAAACTTAATCTTTCCGCCTGCCTCTCCAGAAAATAAGCCTTTATTAAGGATAAGTATCAGCGCGGCACACAATGACGTGCAAATGGACTTTATCTGTAAGTTGTTTTCAGAGCTTGCCCAGGGTAATTAATCAATATTCCCTGAATAATATATTTTGCCAATAATATAAAATACCAGTCCGATTAAGGCATAGATAAGCATCCTGGCGCGTCTAACCAAGCCGAAAACCACTCCCAATGCGGCGGTATAGCCTGTAATACTCAGCGCGGTGGCAATCCCTGCCTCGTTTACGCCCAGGCCATTCGGTATAAAGAAGAATATACTGACACTTGCCATGATTAAACCCTCGACAAGAACGGTGTCGGTAAATTTAGGGGTGGTGTCGAGTATGATGAAAATCAGGTAAAGTTCCATGAACTTCCCACAACGACCGGTGAGACGGAACATCGTACCCAAAAATAGTTTGTGCCAACTTAGCCTTTCATGGGTTACTTCTTCAATCAGTTTAAATCGCGATAATATAAAACCCGAAAACTTTGAAGGGGCCCGGGACATGGTTAGCCAAACCAGTAGTATCGTTCCTAGTAACATTGATATTGAGACGCTCCATAGTGCAAACCTTAGTCCGGGAATGGTATCAAAAGTAAAAAAATACAAACATGCAGTAGTAACAATACCGGTGTAGATAACACCGGAAAGGGCGTGAAGCAGTCTGCTTTGGACGATGGCGCGGCTTGAGTCATTCAATGATACAAACCTGGAAAGATGTTTTGCCTTATACGGCTCTCCACCCATGCCAACAAGTGGCGTAATACTGTTAAAGGCATCGCCGCTGATCTGGGTATAAAGGGCCTGGCCAAAGCTTATCCTGTTGTTCAGCAATACCCGAAGGGTCATTGAGTAAGGAACAACCCAAACTAGGGGAAATATTACCAGCCATAATGCCTCATTGCCGATTGTATCGAAGACCTCCAGCAGATCGCTGAAAGGCAGGCGCGCCACCAGGACAACAATAATCAATATACCTATAATATAGAAAAAAATTGTGGCATTGCGATGAAAACGGTCCGGGCTTTTCATGTCATATACGCACCAGACGAAAACGGCTAACTTGCATATCGCGTAGGATCTTTAAGCCCGGCATCTCGAAAACCTTTTTGTCTGAAGCGACATGAATCACAGATGCCACATGCCCGCCCTTGCGTATCAGGCTGATAACAGGACACGGTTAACGCTAGATTAACATTCAGTTCCACGGCCTTGCTTATTATTTCAGCTTTGGTCATTTTAATGAGAGGGGTAGAGATACGAAGCATGTTTCCTTCAACGCCCGCACGCGTTGCCAGGTTGGCCAGATCTTGAAAGGCCGTTACGTATTCAGGCCGACAGTCCGGGTAACCGGAATAATCTACTGCATTTACACCAATATAGATTTCATTTGCATTCAATGTTTCCGCATAGGCCAGGGCAAAGGCGAGAAATATGGTGTTTCGTGCCGGAACATAGGTAACCGGGATTCCCGTCGTGGGACTGGATGGTATATCTATAGATGGATCGGTAAGTGCAGAACCGCCGATTTGGGAAAGGTCCATATCCAGTATTTTATGCCCCGATACACAAAAGTCTTCGGCAATTTTTTTGGCGGCCTGGATTTCAATTTTATGGCGTTGTGAATAATTGAAGCTCAACGCATAGCAATCTTTATTTTCTGAATTTGCGATGGCGAGGGTAGTGGCTGAGTCCAGTCCACCGGATAAAAGTACGACGGCCTTGTTTTTCATTAGATTAGAAGTTGGAACTAAAAAATACGCCTTAGAATACCATACCAGCCGGTTTGTCTAATCTATTTTTTCCCTGGTGGATTTGTAACTTTCAGAAAATTGGATCATTTGCCTGGCGTATTGCCCCATAAATATTTATGAAGTTGAATCTGTAATCTGACGTTTAATTTGTCTTCAAGGACCCATTCGGCCAGTTGGGTTGCACTTAAGGTCCCCTGTTCAGGTGAAAACAGGATGTTGCGTTGATTTGTCATTACTCGTTCAGCGACCAGTTCTTTTGCCCATTCATAGTCTTGCCGGTGACAGATCACCAATTTTAATTCATCCATCTCATTGATAAAGCTCAGGTTTTCATACCGGTTTCTATCACTTTCACCAGATCCAGGAGTTTTTATGTCCATGACTTTCATGACCCTGGGGTCCACTTTGGAGATGTCCAATGCGCCACTGGTTTCCAGTGATACCCGGTACTCCTGGTCACAGAGAGTTTTTAGCAAAGACAGGCAGGTCTTCTGGGCGAGCGGCTCCCCCCCGGTAACGGTTACATAGGGGGTCTGATACGATGAAACCTGTTGAAGAATATTCTCTATGGTCATTATTGAGCCTTCATGGAAGGCATATTCGGTGTCGCAATAATGGCACCGCAGCGGACATCCCGTCAGCCTGACAAAAACGGTGGGAAACCCTGACCTGGAGGACTCTCCCTGAATGGAGAGAAATATTTCGTTGATTCGTAGCGTCTTGTCTGCCCCCGATACATTTTCAGAGGCAGGTGTTTTGCTCATCGACATCAGTTTATTCTAAAGGCGAGCCGGAATTGGTTGACGGTGGAGCAGGGGCGCTGGAAGAGTTAATCAGCTTCAGTCTTTCATCAGCCAGCCTGGCCACAGTTGATCCGGGCTGATTGCCAATGATTTCCTGTAACTGCCTTTTTGCCGCTTCTAGTCTGCCCAGTTCATACAGGGTGAAGCCACGTTTTAACAAGGCATCATTAACTTTCTGGCTTTGAGGAAAATTAGCAATTACCTTATCGTATTCGGTTAGCGCCATTTCAAATTCTCGTTTCACATAATGGGCCTCTGCCAGCCAGTATTGAGCGTTATCTGAATACCTGTCGTTTGGGTGAGCAACCAGGAATTCCTGAAATGCCCTGATGGCCTGATCATAAAATGACTCTCTTAATAAATTAAAGGCCTGTTGATATTCTGCCTGTAGTTGAACTGGGTCAGCTGGTACAACTTCGGCAACAGAAATAGGACTAACAGCTGTGTCTGCGGAAATTGTTGCCGCTTCTTCTGTCGGGACGGAGTCTTCCAACAAGGGAGGCTCTTCCTGTGGCTGGACAATTTCTACCTGCAATGCACCACTGGATTCGGAGCCTGTTGAGATGGGGGCTGAAATACTTGAAACAGGTGTTAACGTTTCCAGGGGAGGCTCTTCGCCGTCAACGATTTCCACAGTAACATCTTCTGCCGGCTGTTCGGTAAAGACCACGCCTTGTTCCAGGCGCTGCATTCGTTGATCCACATCCGTGTATAGGTCCCGTTGCCGCTTCGTCAGCTGTTCAAGGTTGAAGTTCTGGGTTTCAATGGCGCCGCGTAGCATATTGACTTCCTGTTGTAGTTGCTCAATTTGCTGCAACATATCAAGCAATCCCTGGCTTTGTAAGATCCTTTCCAGTCTTTCCAGCCTTTGCTCGGGGTCGAGTTGCGATGCACTTTCTCCTTCAACAGGGGCCTGCGCCATTACTGTTAGGGTATACAGTGTGGCCAGGGCGAAACCAGACAGAAATCTGAAGTATTTCATTAGTAAATAATTTCCACTCTTCTGTTCTGGCTCCATGCTTCATCGTTATGGCCATCTGCTATTGGCCGTTCTTCGCCGTAACTGGTAGCACGGATCTGGGAACTGGCCGGCCCAAACAGCATCATGTGTCGCTTAGCGCTTTGAGATCTGCGTTCTCCCAGGGCAAGATTATATTCGCGTGAACCTCTTTCATCCGCATGCCCTTCCAGGGAGATAGTAATATTTGGGTTTTGTACAAGGTAATTGGCATGGGCTTCCAGAACTTCCCGGTATGCGGGAAGGACTTCACTGCTGTCGTAATCAAAATACAGGATTCTAACCGACAGGGGGCTGGTTGGATCATCAAGTGCCGACATTCCTGAACGGGCATCTGTTCCAGTGCCAAACGTTGTAGCGCTTCCCGATTCACTGCCACTAGTGCTGCTACTGCCAGATGCATTTCCCCTGTCTTCAACAGCAGCAGAATCACCTCGTTCTGAGGTTGATGAACAAGCAGTTAATATAACGGTGAGGGAAGTGATAAAAATCAGTCTGGTAATCATTCTCGGTTACTCCTTTTTTTTGCCCGTTTCTGTAAGCATAGTACTCATGGTTTATTAATGTTCAATCTCTTTATTGTGGTGGGAAGGGTCCCCATTCCGGTTCGCGAACATCGCCGTCTTGTAATCCTAATCGCTGGTGTACCCTGCCGTCTGATGAAACTGCCGCCAGCTCTGTCCCACGACCTCGTGTGGTCGCATATATTATCATGCTGCCATTTGGGGAAAAGCTTGGTGATTCATCCAGCCTGGCGGTGGTTAAAACATGTACAAACCTGTTAGCCAGATCCAGAGTGGCAATTCGAAATCCGCCGCCATTATTATGGACCATTGTGATAGAACTGCCATCCGGGGAATATCTGGCCCTGGAGTTGTAATTGCCTTCAAACGTCATGCGGCGTGCGGTGCCACCTGATGAACTTACCTGGTATATCTGTGGTGAGCCGCCGCGATCGGAGGTGAACAGAAGACTGCTGCCATCAGGCGACCAGGTGGGTTCTGTATCGATAGCGCGGTTATTAGTAATTCTGATCAGATTCCGGGTTGCGAGGTTTAAAATAAAGACTTCGGGGTCGCCCTCTTTGGATAGTGTTAATGCCAGACGTGTGCCGTCTGGCGACCAGGAAGGTGCACTGTTTATTCCTGGATTGCTTGCTACCATTTGTCTTGCCCCGGTAAGTATGTCCTGTATATAGATGGCAGAATTTCTGCTTTCAAAAGAGACATAGGCGATCATTTTGCCGTCTGGCGACCAGGCAGGCGACATCAGTGGTTCATTTGATTCCAGCAGTATTTGTGGATTGAACCCATCGGCATCTGCCACCTGTAACGTGTGGACCTTGTCTCCGTCTGGAGTTGGTTTAACTGTGATATAGGCGATACGTGTATCAAAAGCCCCTCTCACACCAGTGAGCTTCTCAAAAACAATATCACTGATTCTGTGTGCCGTGCGACGTAGTTGGTCGCGGCTGGCGGGGATTCTAAAGCCTGATACCTGTTCACCGGAGTAAACATTAATTAAACGGAATTCGATATCATATTGCCCTGTGCCGGTCTGTCGTATGTTGCCAATAACAATATTTTCCATACCTAAAAGGCGCCAGTCAGCAAAGTTTATCTGGTTAAACTGGGACGGTGTTTGTGGCATATCACCGGCATCCATGGTCCTGAACCGGCCACTTCTTGCCAGATCGTTGGCAATGGTCAGGTGCATGGTAACGGGTAAGTCGTTTGGCTGGCCCTGCCATTGAAACGGCACAATGGCAATGGGCAGGGCCTCTTCAATACCCTGGGTAATCGTTATATCAAGAACGGCATATGTATTGACGCTAAGATTGGCAAGTAACAAAAAGCTAATAATTCGTTTTATCATATTTACTCTTCAGGTTAATTCGGCGCAAATGTGAGTCTTATTTCCCTCATTTTACCAAATATTCTCGGATTGTCCGGAACGGGAAGGGGTGAAGCCCGTTTTACCGCAATTTCTGCCCGGCTGTCGAACACAGAGTTACCACTGGATTTAACCACCCGGGCCTCGGCCACGTCCCCACCGGGTATCATGCGGATCTGAAAAATGCAGGATAAACCGGGGGGCAATCCGGCGGTATTAAATTCGCGTTCAATGGCATTGGCAATTCTTGCAACATAACTATTAATGACATTCATGTCCTGCCTGTCCTGTTCAGCTTGTTGTCCGGCCTGTTCCGCTGCCAGCCGTTCTGCTTCCTGTTTTTTTCTTGCCTCTTCGGCAAGCCGTAATTCTTCCTGACGTTTCCGTTCGGCTTCTGCCTTTTGCCTGGCCTCTTCTTCTTCCTGTTGTCGTTTCAGTTCTTCCTGTTGTTTCCTGGCGTCTGCCAGTTTACGTTCCTCTTCCTTACGGCGTGCTTCCTCTTCCTGCTGTTGTTTTTTTATGACCGCGAGCTTTTCAGCTTCTGCCTTGCGCAGGGCTTCTTCCTGCTGCTGCTGTTTTTTTATGGCTGCCAGTCGTTCCTCTTCCTGCTGTCGTTTTTGTTCTGCCTGTTCAGACTGTCTCTGGATTTCAGCCAGTTCTTGTTGTCTTTGTTGCTCGGCTTCCTTAATGTTGTTTAATTCCTGTTCCACTTGGACACTATCTATAGTGACAGCGTCAATGATCTCGGTATTGTCGACAAATGGTTGTCTAGGTGTGGGGGTAAAATCCAGGCTCACCAGCAACATGCCAAATGCAACCACGTGCAAAGCCACGGAGGATAATACCGGTTTAATCAGTGTCAATTTCATTGTTGTTCTACTGGAGGTTCAGTAATTAAGCCTACTCCTTCAACACCCGCGTTTTGCAACATAGACATTAATGTCACCACATGACCATAGGATACGTTTTTATCCCCTTTAACAAACACCCTGGTCTTGGGGCGATTTTGCTCAGCGGCATATTTCAATAACGCGGCTACCCGATTGACCAATACCTGTGCCGGCACCGGTTTTTCCTGATCCATTAATGTGTCGCCGCCAAATGCAATGTAGTAATTGCCGTCTCTATCTACACTTATGACTACCGGTGGGTTGTCAGGTTCAGGGACCATGGGTTCAGAAGTCAGTCTGGGGAGTTCAACGTCCACCCCCTGGCTCAACAATGGCGCGGTAATCATAAAGATAATTAACAACACCAGCATAACATCAATATAGGGAACCACATTGATCTCTGCCATAGGCCTTGTTTTTGTTCTATTCCTCATTGTTTCTTGTAACTTATAACTTATGAATTGAATCTGTCATTAAGCATGAGCAAACCTGTGTAGTATGGAAGAAAATTCCTCGGTAAAGGTGTCATGTCGGTTAATCAGTCTCTCTACATCGTTAGAGTAACGGTTGTAGGCAATGACCGCAGGGATGGCAGCAAATAGCCCCATGGCAGTGGCCACCAACGCCTCGGATATGCCCGGCGCAACCATGGAGATGGTTGCCTGCTGGACGCTGCCTAATGAGCGAAAACTGTTCATGATTCCCCAGACAGTCCCGAACAGGCCGATATATGGGCTGGTGGAGCCCACTGTGGCAAGAAAGGGCAGGTTTCTTTCCAGAATTTCTATTTCCTTATTCAGGGTCACTCGCATAGCACGTTGCGCACCTTCCAGGATCGCATCCGGGTCAATGTTTTTTTGCTTTTTCAGGCGGGCAAATTCCTTAAAGCCAGCCTCAAACAGTTTCTCCATGCCAGCGGCTTTAATGCGCTTATTGCTGATGCGGGTATAAAGAGGTGTTAAGTCCTCTGTTGACCAGAAGACCTCTTCGAACTTGTCTGCCTGTTTCCTTGCATCATTGAGGATTTTCCATTTTGAAAAGATCATGGTCCAGGAAACCACTGATGCCATCACCAGGGAGAGCATCACCAGTTTTACAATCAGGCTGGCGCCCATGATCAATTCGATTATTGAAAGGTCAGTTGTCATAACTAAGTTTTGCCTTTATTTGTTCAGGTATTCGCTTGGGCTTAAAAGTGACACTATCAACACATACAACATTGACTATCGCCGAACAGATTAATACGTCATCTCCGATTATATTCTGTTCAAACTGAAAACGTGTGCCGGTGGACTCCAGTATTCTCGACTGGATATTCAGCTGGTCATCAAATCTTGCCGGCGCCTTGAAATCAATTGACATGTTGGCAACCACAAATACCGCGGCGAGATCATTTGCCAGTACCGGCTGGGAGAACCCTGCAGAACGCAACCACTCAGTCCTTGCCCGTTCCATATATTTGAGATAATTACTATGATAAACCACCCCGCCGGCATCGGTATCTTCATAGTACACGCGCACCGGCCATTGATGCATTGTGGCCGTATCTTTGCTAATGAGGTTTGACAAATCAGCCATCATGGTTGAACAAATCCGATTCATTAGCCAGCTCTTTTGGCAAATCCAGCCCGAAGTGCAACCAGGCCTGGCGGGTGACAACACGCCCCCTGGGAGTGCGCATCATAAAACCCTGCTGGATTAAAAAAGGTTCGATAACATCTTCGATGGTGTCGCGTTCTTCCCCTATTGCAGCGGCGACACTATCCAGACCTACTGGGCCGCCTTCAAACTTCTGAATGATTGCCAGCAATAGTTTCCGATCCATCATATCAAATCCATGTTCATCTACATTTAGCATGTCCAGCGCCTGTTCGGCAATTTTCTTGTTAATATGGCCATCGGCACGTACCTGGGCATAGTCCCTGACTCTTCTTAACAGCCTGTTGGCGATTCTAGGCGTGCCGCGAGAACGAGATGAGATCTCATCGGCGCCGTCGCTATCAATACCTACATTGAGTATACTCGCTGAGCGTTGGATGATTCCGGACAATTCTTCCCGATTGTAAAATTCCAGTCGTTGGACAATGCCGAAACGGTCTCGCAATGGTGATGTGAGCAGACCGGCACGAGTGGTGGCGCCTACCAGGGTAAATACCGGGATGTCCAGTTTGATGGCCCGGGCCGCGGGACCTTCTCCGATCATGATATCGATCTGATAGTCTTCCATGGCAGGATAAAGGATTTCTTCCACCACCGGACTCAGGCGATGAATCTCATCAATAAATAATACATCTTTGGGTTCCAGATTGGTGAGCAACGCCGCAAGGTCACCGGGCCTTTCCAGGACGGGACCAGAAGTCTGACGCATATTGACACCCATCTCATTGGCAATGACATGGGCCAGGGTGGTTTTGCCCAGACCTGGTGGGCCAAATATCAAAACATGGTCGAGAGATTCGGCACGTTTTCTGGCGGCATTAATAAATATCCCCAGCTGCTCGTGCATGGCAGTCTGGCCCTGATATTCCGCCAGAGACTGTGGTCTCAGGCTTCTGTCTGCGATGGCATCTTCCGATGACCCCTGGGTTGAAATCAGTGGACTTTGTTGGGACATAATCAAATTCAATCAATAAGTTAGACGATTATTATAGAGTGGTAATCATGACTTTCCTATGGCGAGTTTAAGGAAATATTACGACTTAACGCCACAAATGACAGTAATTATCGTACCGACGCCTTTAAGGCCTCACGAATGATAGATTCACTGTCCATTTCATCGCCCGCCACTGCCTGGACAAAACGGCTTGCCTCCTGGGGTTTATAGCCCAGGGAGATCAATGCGCTGACGGCTTCTTCAAGCTGGGATTGTGTTGCTTTACCTTGGTGAGGACTGGATTGTGACGAGCCCTCTTTCAGCTCCCAGTCCTTGAGGCGGTCACGCATTTCCACAATGAGGCGCTCTGCTGTCTTTTTCCCTATACCGGGTAACTTTACTAGCCTGTCTGCATTGCTGTCCATGATGCACCTTGTGAATTCGTCGGCCTCAATACCGGACAGTATAGTTAGCGCCATCTTTGCCCCAACACCGTTCACTTTGATCAGTGTCCGAAACAAGCTTCTTTCTGTTTGCGAGGCAAACCCAAACAATAATTGGGCATCCTCTCTGACGACAAGGTGGGTAAATATCTGTATGTCTTCACCCACATCGGGCAATTGATAAAAGGTGCCCATGGTGGCTTCAACCTCGTAGCCCACCCCCGAGACATCAATGGCCAGGTGAGGGGGTTGTTTATGTAATAATTTGCCTTTGAGAAAGCCTATCACTGCAATCTGCCCCGCGCGATTCCTTTTACCCCCGATATGCGAAGCATCCCTTCCCGGGAGTGTCCATGACACAGGGCAATG
Organism: Gammaproteobacteria bacterium; assembly: GCA_030835405.1. Taxonomy (GTDB): domain Bacteria; phylum Pseudomonadota; class Gammaproteobacteria; order Eutrophobiales; family Eutrophobiaceae; genus Eutrophobius. Next base: position 12,707 of record JAURPG010000117.1, read on the forward strand.
GCAAGGGCATCTGCGGCGTCAGCCTGTGGTTCCTCATTCAGGCAAAGTAACACCCTGATCATATGCTGAACCTGTTGCTTTGCTGCATGACCTTTACCGACGGTGGCCTGTTTTACCTGGTTGGCGGTATATTCAAATATCGGGATATCCAGTTCAGCACACGCAGTGATAGCACAACCTCTGGCCTGTCCTAGCTTAAGGGCTGAGTCGGCATTTTTGTGCATAAAAACCTTTTCAATAGCTGATTCGTCCGGTTGATGCGTATCAATGACGTTTGATAATTGGCGAAATAGAGATTTAAGTTTTTCAGCGATATCTTTTTCCTTTAGCCGGATAGTGCCATGGATAACATGGGTGGCATGGTTACCCTCTATATCAATGATCCCATAGCCTGTTGCAAGCGACCCGGGGTCGATTCCAAGGATTCTAGTCATCAGTTAGCGGAGCCATCCAGTGGCAGGCACTACAATTTATATTTAAAGATGCTACTGGTTTTTGAGCATGGCACATATCAGTTTATCTGTGCCAGTATTTCATCTGAAATTTCAGCATTGGAGTAGACATTCTGGACATCATCCAGATCTTCAAGCATATCTATCAGGTTGACCATGGTTTTCGCGGCGTCCAGATCCAGGGTGTTGTTGGTGGCAGCGCGCATGGTAACTTCCGCCGAGTCAGGTTTCAGCCCCGCCGTGGCCATGGCAGCTTTGACATCGAGGAAGTCGTCCGGGCTACAGATCACTTCCATGGAGCCGTCATCATTAGCCAGCACGTCTTCGGCGCCGGCCTCAATGGCCGCTTCCATCACAGTGTCTTCTCCGGCGTCGGGTGAAAAAATTAACAGGCCACATTTGCTGAAAAGGTAAGCGACGGATCCATCTGTCCCAAGATTGCCGCCGAACTTGCTGAAGGCATGGCGGACTTCAGCCACTGTCCGATTGCGATTATCGGTCATGCAGTCCACCATCACGGCCGTACCGCCTGGCCCATAACCTTCGTAGCGGATCTCTTCAATATTTTCGCCTTCAGTATCACCAGCTCCACGTTTCACTGCCCGCTCGATGGTGTCCTTGGTCATATTCGCAGAAAGGGCGGCATCTATTGCAGACCTCAACCGCGGATTAGAGCCAGGATCACCCCCCCCCAGCCTTGCCGCAACGGTGATCTCACGTATTAATTTTGTGAATAATTTCCCCCGCTTGGCGTCCTGACGGCCCTTGCGATGTTGGATGTTGGCCCATTTACTGTGTCCTGCCATAAGTTCTACTCTTTATAAAAAATGGAATTTTATCATTAGCCAGTTACTCATTGAAGTAGCGGAAATTTTCCGGTTTGGATGAACTCCAGGGAAAAGTCGGTAACTGAAGGAGACAATAGCATGCCAAAATGCGAGACCTTGAGGACAGTATAGTCTTTCATGTTATCACAACGGGTTTCTTCAACACTAACAGTGCCATCGTTGGGCCGCGGTACACCGGGCACGATCATGCCCAGGCCCAACCTTAAACTGCCGGCGATACTACCGAGGTCATGAGAACCCTTCCATTTTGGGACGTTTCCCAGCAGACCGTCCTCTGTACTTTTTCCCAACAGAATTTTTCCAAATAACAGGCGTGATATCTGGTAGGCGCAGTAGCTGGGTTTATGGGGTGTCCCCAGGGTTACCACCCTGCCAGGGTTCTGATCCGGGCAGAGAAAGAACAAGTGTCTTATTACCAGCCCCCCCAGGCTATGACAGATAAAATGCACCACCGGGGTCTCAATCTGTTTGGTCCGTTCTTGTAGCAACAAGGCATTTCCCCGGGGTGATGTGGTAAGGCTGTTATACCTGAAGTGGACAACCTGGTAACCCTGTTGTCTGATGCGTCTGGCGATCAGGGACATATCCATGCCATTCATCCACAACCCATGAACCAGCACTACTGTCTCATTATTTGTTTCCACTTTTAATTTGTTGTGATGCCGGAGATTAAGGATGCGGAAACCCATCGGTTTGAAGCATAATGTAAATCTTTTAATTTCTTACTTTTCACTTTTCACTGATCAATCATGCATCATTGTTGCCATAGATTTCCTGATTTTCCTGCCTGGAAAAATCCAGCAGACGTTTGATGGGCACCCTGGCCCTTTCGATGATGTCCATACCCACGTGAATTTCGTTTTTGCCATGTTCCAGGGCGTGGGCGAGTTTATCCAGGCTGTTCATGGCCATCCACGGGCAATGGGCGCAGCTCTTACAGGTGGCACTTTTGCCAGCCGTCGGGGCCTCGATAAATTCCTTGTCCGGAGCCGCTTGTCTCATCTTGTAAAAAATACCCCTGTCCGTGGCAACGATAAATTTCTTTGCCGCCATCTCCTTTACCGCATTGATGACCGCGGTGGTTGAGCCCACCAGATCAGCGTGCTGAATGACAGAGGCGGGCGACTCCGGATGGACCAGCACCATGGCATCCGGATGTTGCTGTTTCAGGGCCTGTAATTCTGCGCCCTTGAATTCTTCATGAACAATGCAGCTGCCTTGCCAGAGCACCATGTCTGCGCCGGTTTGGGTTTTCACATAATCTCCCAGGTACATGTCGGGTGCCCAGATGAGCTTTTCGCCTTGGGTCTGCAGGTGGCGGACCACATCCACGGCACTGCCTGAGGTCACCATCCAGTCGGCCCTGGCCTTCACGGCGGCACTGGTATTGGCATAGACCACCACCCTACGGTCCGGGTATTGATCACAAAAGGCACTGAACTGATCTGCCGGGCAGCCAATATCCAGTGAGCAAGTGGCCTCAAGGTCCGGCATGAGGACGCGTTTTTCCGGGTTCAGTATCTTCGCGGTCTCACCCATGAACCGTACCCCGCAAACCACCAGGGTAGAAGCCTCAGACTCGTTTCCAAACCGGGCCATGTCCAGGGAGTCAGAGACATAACCGCCGGTCTCATCTGCAAGTCGCTGCAGATCCGGATCTGTGTAGTAGTGGGCAACCACTACGGCGTTCTCCCGCTTCAGAAGGCCGGAAATGCGATCTATCAAAGATGTTCTTTCTACGTCGGTAAGATTTTCAGTGATGGTTTCCGGCACCCTATCAGGGGGAAGTCGGTAATCCACAGCAGGCGTGTGTATATTATTCATCGATTTTTCCTATTTAATAATCTCAGCAGTTCCCTGAGATTTAAATGTATATAATCTTGCCGGCCGGTGTTTGCCGGCCTGGCGTTTTTCTCCGGTATCATTTATGCCATTGAAGGTCAGTACACGTTTTCTGAAGTTACGTTTGTCCAGGGGGACTCCTTTAATAATCTCGTAGACCCTTTGTAATTCACTCAAGGTAAATTTATCAGGCATGAAGTTCAGACCGATGGTGGAATAATCCATCTTGGCTGCAAGTCGTTGTCTCGCCAGGCCTACGATCTGTTGGTGATCAAAGGCCAGATCGGGGAGGGAAGAGCAGGCATGCCATTCGGCCTTGCTGGCATCACTGTCCGGGCGAACATGTAATTTATCTATGGGTACCAGCGCATAGTAGGCCACCGAAATCACCCTTTCACGGGGGTCACGGTTAGGCCTGCCAAAGGTATAGAGTTGTTCGAGATACACACCGGTTACGCCAGTTTCTTCTTTCAGTTCTCTCAGCGCCGCGGTCTCCAGGCCTTCATCAATGTCCACAAATCCACCGGGCAGTGCCCAGCAACCCTGATAGGGGTCATTGGACCGTTCAATCAGCAATACCTTGAGTTCATTATCTTGTAGGGTGAAGATAACGATATCTGTGGTCACTGCCGGGTGGGGATAGTCGTACTGATACATGGCCTCTACTAAGTGTAATATCTACACCAAATGATAGTGTATTTAATACACTTTATCAATATGTCAGTAGTTTAGCTCTGTTTTGCGCGTTTTGCCGGACGGATCCCCAGTTCCTTTAATTGGGAATCGGAGGCATGTGAAGGTGCGGTGGTCAACAGGCAACTGGCGGTCTGGTCTTGGGAAAGGCAATAACATCCCGTATGGAACTGGAGCCGGTCATGAGCATGACGATCCGGTCCAGACCAAAGGCGATACCGCCATGAGGAGGACAACCATATTCCAGGGCGTTGATAAGAAAACCAAATTTCTCTTTGGCTTCTTCTTCGCCGATATCCAACACGTCAAGCGCAGCCATTTGCATGTCTGGATTATGTATTCGAATGGAGCCGCCACCAATCTCGCTGCCAGTCAGCACCAGGTCACAGGCCCTGGACAGGCCACTGCCGGGATCTTGTTTTAATGCCTCGATATTGTCAGATTGGGGCGCTGTAAACGGGTGGTGTAATGGGTCCCAGCGTTTTTCCTGTTCGTTGTATTCAAACATGGGAAAGTCACAGATCCATACCGGTGCCCAGTCCCCCTGTATTAGATCCAGGTCTACTCCCAATTTGTCCCGTAATGCCCCAAGGGAGTCGTTAACGACCTTGTTTTTATCGGCGCCAAAAAACACCACATCCCCGGTCTTTGCCCCGGTACGTTTCAGGACTTCCTGGACCTTATCTTCCGGTAGAAATTTCAGGATAGGTGATTGCAGTCCTTCCATGCCCTGGTCGATATCATTGATCTTGATATAGGCCAGGCCCCTGGCACCAAATCGGCCGACATAATCTGTGTAATCATCGATTTGTTTACGCGTAAGCGTATTGCCGTTAGGTAGGCGCATTGCCGCCACTCTGCCATTATCTTGCCTGGCTGGCTCAGCAAACACCTTGAATTCAACATCAGCCATAAGATCGCTGATCTCAACTAATTCCAGAGGATTTCTAAGATCAGGCCGGTCACTGCCATAGCGCTGTACCGCCTCGGCGTAACCCATGCGCGGAAAAGGATCGCCAAGAGAGATATTTAATATCTCCTGGAACAAATGCCGGATCATGTTTTCCATGATGTCCATGATTTCCGTTTCATTAACAAAAGACATCTCTATATCCAGCTGAGTGAATTCCGGCTGGCGATCGGCCCTTAAGTCCTCATCGCGAAAGCAGCGTACGATCTGGTAATAGCGGTCCATGCCGGACATCATTAATAATTGCTTGAACAGCTGTGGTGACTGGGGCAGGGCAAAAAATTCACCGGGATGGGTACGGCTAGGGACCAGGTAGTCCCTGGCACCTTCCGGTGTAGCCCGTGTCAACATGGGGGTTTCGATCTCCAGGAACCCCAGCCCGTCCAGGTAATCACGTAACGCCCTGGCAATCCTGCTACGCAGGCGAATATTGTTCTGCATGACAGGCCGCCTCAGGTCAACGTAGCGGTAGCGCAGACGGATATCGTCATGGACATGTTCATCGTCCAGCTGAAATGGCGGCGTCAGGGCCTTGTTTAGTATTTCTATGGAGTAGCCCAGTACTTCAACCTCACCGGTGGGCAGGTCTGTGTTGACAGTGCCTTCGGGTCGGTGGCGTACCTTACCGGTGATCTGGACGACGTATTCATTTCTTACTGAATCGGCAATAGCAAAGGGTTCGGCCCGATCCGGGTCAAACACGATCTGAGCCAGCCCTTCCCGATCCCTCAGATCGATGAATATCACACCGCCATGGTCTCGGCGACGATGTACCCAGCCACACAGGGTAATCTCCTGGTCAATCAGGCTGGTATTGATTTCTCCACAGTAACAACTACGCATTGATTAAGCTATTCCGGCAAAAAAGGGGGCATCTTACGAGGCAGAGGGGGTTTTAGCAACTCCATTCTCCTTTAAAACGGCCTTCATCTCGTTTTCCGGGAGGATGACACCAATGGACATGATCATCTTAAAGGCCTCCTCAACCGTAATATCCAGTTCAATTATCCTGCCTGGCTCCACCAGTATCAAAAATCCCGTGGTGGGATTGGGGGTGGTGGAGACAAATACAGAAACCAGGCTGTCTTTAAATTCGTCTGCCTTGATATTGATGTCACTGTTGGTGAGGAAACCAAAGCTCCACAGGCCACCTGAGGGGAATTCAACCAGTACTACCTTCCTGAAGGACTTGTTGTCTGATGCCAGCAGGGTGGTGGCGATCTGTTTAAAGGCATTATAAATATTCCTGACCAGTGGGATTCTCCCTAACAGGTTTTCCCACAACTCCACCACCTGACGCCCCACCAGGTTGGCGGCCAGCGCCCCGGTGAGGACCAGGACTGCCAGGGCCAGGACAATCCCCAGGCCTGGGACCGCAATCCCCCAGAGATTTTCAGGTTGTATTTGTTCAGGCAGCAGAAGAATGGTCATGTCCATGATGTCGATGACCAACTTGATGATAAAGAAGGTGGCGGCCACCGGGATCCACACCAGCAGGCCGGTGATCAGGTATTTTCTAAGGGTGGACATTATTTAATGAGCATGCCGCATTTTCCCTATAAAAACCAGACGTAAAAGAGTGAGATGCCTGGTTTCATCATTCTGGCGAATGCCACAATCCAGTCATTGTACAAGTCATTAACTGATGCTTTAGTCTGATGAAGGTGTATTTGCAGGCTTTTTCTTTTCTACTTTATTGTTTGTCGATGAGCTTGAAGTACCTGAATCTTTTGAATCTGCCGACTTTTTCTTCTCGCCCGCATCTTTTTTGTCTGTACTGGCTTTATCGCCGGCATCACTTGTTTTTGTTTTAGCCTTTTTGTCTTTAAAGTCCGTCTCATACCAACCTGTCCCCTTTAGGTGAAAAGCCGCAGCCGTGACCAGCTTACGTAACTTTTTTTCGTTACAGTCTGGACAAACCGTTAACCGGTCGTCGGAAATCTTTTGGAGGATTTCAAATTTGTGTTCACATGCATCACATTGGTATTCATAAATCGGCACTATGTATTCCTCGGTTTCAATGACTTGGGCAAAATAGGGACAGAAAGAGAGAAAATCAAGATGAATATTTAAAAATTTACCGAAAAGACCCCGTTTTGGGTTTATCCAACCTGCATTCTTAGGTATTATCGCCCCTCCAAAGATAGTCGTACGACACATCAATCAAGCGGGCCGTTAGCTCAGTCGGTAGAGCATCTGACTTTTAATCAGGTGGTCGTAGGTTCGATCCCTACACGGCCCACCATCTTTTTAGTTATAAGAATTCAATAAATCCTTATCGACCACCTGACTAAAAGTAATGTGTGGTCGTAGGCTGACTCGCGCCGTTCATGTCGCTCGCCCTTTGGGCGCACTGCGTGCGTCCAGATTTGATCCGGTCAAATCTGTCGATCCCTGTACGGTCCAGCATTTTTTTGAAGCGCTGACTTAACCCTTACTCTAATCCTGAAAGACTTCAACGTCCGGGGAGATTAATATCTCCAGTTCATATGTAGCCACAGGTATATGTACCTCCTGCCCGTCTTCTCTGGTAAATATCCAGTGGGTTTGATCCCAGTTGCCCGGTCTGTAACCGTATGCTCCACCAAACAAATAGTTGTAACTGCCTGAATCTAATGTGTGTTCAGCTCCGTCCTCGGTGTAGTGGACAGGGTTTTTGACTAATATCTTCACTCTTCTCGGTCACCTTATGATTTTTCTGCTCTAGTGGGTTGATGAAAAATAATCTTCGGGTTTGTTTTGTAAAAGTACATTTGATTATCTAATAATAGCAACTATGGGTACTTTAACCAATTGAGAAGACTAATTCTGCCGGTTATTAAGACGACTGTTACGTATGAATGATCCCTTAATGTCCAACTATTATTTCATTCCCTGTTATACCCATACCGGTCCAGTATATCCCCATAGCGGTCATTAAATATCCTGGTGAGCTCTGGGGTGAAGTGTTTCCGCCACTGGCCGCTGCTGGGGTCGCAGATGTGTTTCACCTCTGATCGTTTGTTTTTCGCACTGAGGCGTTTTGCCAGCCGGCTGCCCAGATATCTGGTGGTGAAAGGAAAGCCGAAAAATGACAGTATCTTCCAGTATGTCCAGGCCTCCCTGCCAATGATGTCCTCATACCTGAAGAGGATGACCCGGGGGTCTCTCTCTGGCCATTCCATCATGCTTCGGTAATGGTATTTTCGAAACTCAATCTCGGCCTGTAAACCGTCTTCCATTGAGGCTTCATTCAGATATCTGGTTAGCGAATACCCTGCAGGCAGGTTGGCAGGTACAGCACCTCTGACTATTTTCCAGGCCGGATGGTCTTCTGTTGGATTGATGGTTTTGCACCAGGGCTCCGCGGCACGTTTATGGTAGTAATACCCGGAAACAATGAGATCACGCGGGTCACGAATTACCCGCACGACGCGGATATCGTCAAACCGATCCAGATCAATGTAATTTCCACTAAGGGAGCAAATATCAAATTGCCGGCATTCTTCATAGAAGAGGTCCAGCTTATGATGGAAATGCTTGAATGTTTTTGCTGCAGACCGATCTTGTTCACAAAGTCTCATATAGAGCTTTTTTGAATAGTTGGTCAGGCATTTATGCAGCCCTGCATGGACGCGGATCTTGCCGGCAATAGGTTCCATTACAGTGTCATGGGTTTTTGGTAATTATGGTAAGGAATTACTGTTGCCGTATGCCATTAATTAATGTTTGCTTATAAATTCCAGTACCGCCTCATTAAATATATCAGGCGTCTCCCAGAAGACAGAATGTCCGGCAATGGGCACTACCAGGGTCTCAGCATGGGGTACACGATCGGAAAAATAACGGGACATGGCCGCCGGGGAGGCAAGGTCTGCGCCGCCCCGGATAATCAATACCGGCGTCGTTACTTCCTCAATTGCCTCAAAGGTAAGGGTCTGTTTCAAGGGTTGCGAATCCATCAAGGGTCCGGGTGGCCTGCTGTAATGCTCAAGCTCCACCCAGCGTTTGGTGCCTTGTGGGTTGGTTGCACGGTACTCTGGACCAAGCTCACGGAACTCCGGGGGCAATTCGTCCCATTGTGACGGCTGCAGGCTTCTGACCAGGTTACGGTACGCAGGCTCTGCCACCCTGCCGGAGTTATTGGCAATGACCATGCTATAGAGCCTGTCAGGGTGTGAAAGCGACAGGTCCCAGGTGATAGAGCCGCCTGCGGCGGTGGCCACTACATGAAATTTATCAATATTGAGATTGTCCATTAATCCGATTAAATCATCCACAGCGGTACCGGGTTGGGGGCCGGTTTCATCGACAATGGATCTGCCCCAGCCTCTTCGTTCAACAGCAATGACTCGGTACCCTGCATCAGTAAATGCCGGTAGCTGGTATTCCCAGAAGCGGTTATTTCCTGTTGCCGCGTGCATAAGCACAATGACTTCGCCTGACCCGCCGGTATCTTCATACCAGAGTTTTACTCCGGGCAAGTCCATGTGGCCTGCAAATGCGGGCGCCTGGGAATAGGCATTCGAGAAACAGGCCAGTAGCAAATATAAAAATATCGAACCAGGTGCGGAAAGTCTGCTCATTTATTATTCTCCCGTGTTTTTAAATGTAAACTTAGCATATTTTGTACTGTCCTCTCACGCTAAAGGTGATAACCGCCAGGGAACCCGTGCTTGTTCAGTTATGATGATCTGTCTATATTGTGTGTAATTACTGGTTTCAATAAACTGAAACCATCACGATTAGCGGGGGAGATACTGTGTATACAACAAATCATGCTATTGCGCCTTTATCTATCATTTTATCTTTGGCCAGCCTCACGTGTATCGCTGTTGAGCCTGCCACATTCAAAGAACATGTGCTGGCGGATGATCTGACCAGTGGATACCAGGTGGAGGTGTCAGATGTCAATCGTGATGGCATGCCCGACCTCATCGCAGTAGACAGCAGGGCGGAAGATCTCGTGTGGTTTGAAGGGCCAAACTGGGAGAGGCATGTCCTGTCCAGCGGCATGACCCGTATGATCTATATGGGCGTGTGTGATGGGCACTATGTTGTTGCCCAGAAGTTCAGCAACCGGGTAAAGGACAGCATTGGTGAAATCGTTGTTATCAATGAAGACGGCACAAAAAACGTTATTGATAAGATCCCCACCTCTCACCGGATCCGCTGTGCCGATATCGATGGTTCAGGAAACGAGGTGGTTATTAACGCCCCGCTAACAGGGCTGGATGCCCTGGCACCGGATTACCGTGATAATGTGCCGCTGGTCTACTATAAACCGGGTGACTGGCAACGTCAGGTCATCGGCGATGAAAATGAAGGGGTGATGCATGGTATATATATTTATGACTGGGACGGCAACGGTCGTGATGATGTGATGACCGCATCGTTTTCGGGGATTCATGTTTACTCGTTTGAAAATGGCTGGCAGAGAACTGAAATAACCAGGGGTAATCCAGGCGATTGGCCGCTAGTGGGTTCCAGTGACCTGGCCGTGGGTCATGCCGGTAGTCGTTATGTGGCCTCCATTGAGCCCTTTCATGGAAATCAGGTGGCTGTCTACCAGGACGATAAACGACTGGTGATCGATGACACTATAAATCAGGGGCATACCATCACCACGGCAGATCTAAACAATGATGGGCATGATGAAATCATCGCCGGCGACAGGGGAGAAGCCCAGAGTGTATTTGTTTATTACCGTGAGGGTGATGGTTGGAATAAAACAATACTGGATGACGGCGACATGTCAGCAGCCACCTGTATTTCTGCCGATCTCAATAATGACGGCCTAAAGGATATTGTCTGTATTGGCAGAACGACAGAAAACCTGAAGTGGTATGAAAACCTAGGCGTTGAGTAATTAACGAGAGTCCTTTTTCAGTGAGGAAATAATTTTCTTTACTATTGCTTTCTCAATATTGTTAATTTCAGCGCCGGCATAACTCACCAGTAAAAGGTTATTTTCTAGAGCCAGCCACCAGTGCATATAGAATCGGTTGTTTTCAAAATATTCATGATGGAATCCTGAATAATCTCCCCAGTCCTCATGGTTCAAAACAACAGAGTCTGAGATGTTGGTCAAGGCCCTGAGTTTTTCGGCTGTAATTGTCCCTGGCATATTCATTTGTTTGACCTTTAATTCAAAATTGGTCTCATTGTTAATAAGCGTAATAACGTTATCACTACCGGTTTGTTGCTCAGAGTTAAGCGCCCAATCCTCCGGAATGGATAACACCGTGCCATTTATTGTTTCATTGGTCGTGTTGACAACAGTCAATGTCAGGTATTCCCTGTGATTGGGATTGCAGTAACCCATTATTTCTATACTCATTGAGCCAGGGCCAACTGCCTCCAGGCTGAGTTCATAAGGCCTGTGGTTAAGAAAACCATTTTCAATCTCTGGTACGCCAATTACAATTGGTAAGTTCTGAACATACTCTCCACTGCCTCGTATGGCATCAACCTTTAGCTCTGTTAACGAGAATGCCTCCCCGGGGAACAGCACGATTGCCGGTTGTGGTGAAGAGAGCATCAAGTCACCGGTGAACGGGCCGCATACTTCAGTTGCCATGGGTGCAGAAAATTTACGATAACTGAGGTCGATGTTTTCACCCGTTGTGGGGGAGGAATATCCCTCACCTGCTGTCCCGTAATAAACACTTACTGATTGTGAATACGAGCAAGCAGAGGCCAGGTACAGAACAAGGTAAAAACACAGTTTAATCATTTTTTTAGCCTGTCGAATAAAGGTCGATATCTCTTTTGTTCCGGATTTATGCCTATTGCGTTACATTTATTGTCCGCTCAAAGTAGAGAAAATTCATTCTAATGAAATTGTGATAACGGTATAGTTCTCCGAATGGATACTTATAATGCCTTTATCCCTTTTGGAATAGCACATGTGAGCACTATGCTTATTATTGGTGTGATGATGTTTGTTATACCAATGGCATTAAAAAAAGTTAATCACAGGCGGGTCCTGGGTAATGCTAGGATCCTGGCAGCCCTTCTTATAATAAGCGAACTGGGAAAGCCTTTAATAAGTGTGCTGGTCTACAACAATCAGCTAAATACCAGTCTGCCGTTACATCTGTGTGGAATAGCTGCTTTCCTGACGGCGTGGACTTTATGGTGCCGAAGTTACAGGAGTTTTGAAGTTGTTTATTTCTGGGGAATCGGTGGGGGCATCCCGGCGATTTTATCGCCTGACCTGTTGGCAGGGTTTCCTCATCCGGCGTTTTTTTATTTCTTTGTCAGCCACGGCCTGATCCTGCTGGGGGTGATGTATGCCACTATTGTGTTCAGGTTCCGTCCCTCGTTTGCTTCTGTCGGTAAGGCCATCATTGCAACACTGGTATTAATGGCGGTGATATACCCGATTAACCTGTTGTTGAATTCAAATTATATGTATCTCCTTGCCAAGCCCCAGGCATTAACCTTGATGGAATTTATGGGACAATGGCCCTGGTACATTTTGGCGCTGACAATCATTGGGATAATCGTGTATCTGCTGTGTTATCTTCCTTTTTTGATTTTCGGTAAATACGAAGATAAAAATAATCACCAAACCGTTTGATATTATCTAATGGAAACCCTTGAATCTTTGTCTACGGGCTTTGCCAATGTCATGTGGGGCATGCCATTGGTGGTGTTACTGGTGGGTGGCGGTTTGTTCCTGGTGATATATTCACGGCTGTTACCCTACCGGCATTTTCGCCATGGGATTGATATCCTCATGGGCAAATACGACAATCCAAATGATGAAGGATTAATCCCTCACTTTCACGCCCTGTCTACGGCCCTGTCCGGCACCCTGGGGATGGGAAATATCGCCGGGGTTGCCGTGGCCATTACCATGGGTGGACCAGGGGCGGTTTTCTGGATGTGGGTAACCGCATTGGTTGGTGTTGGCACCAAGTTTTATACCTGCACTTTATCCATTATGTACCGTGGTCGGGATTCTCTCGGTGTTTTGCAAGGCGGTCCCATGTACGTCATTCGCGAAGGCCTGGGTAAGAAATGGCAGCCATTTGCCGTGCTGTTTGCCGTATCGGGATTGGTGGGGTCCTTGCCCATGTTTCAGGTCAATCAACTGGTGCAAATTCTGCGGGAATCGATTGCTATTCCCGCCGGTCTTGCCACCTCAGAGCAGCACTTTGGCTTCGACCTGGCGACAGGAATACTGGTGAGCTTCTCTGTGCTGGCGGTTATTATTGGTAGGATAGAGCGGATTGGAAAATTTACCTCCAGGGTCATTCCCACCATGGTAATTATTTATTTTATTGCCACAATCGTCCTGCTGGTTCTCCACCTGGAGAAAGTCCCTTCAGCATTTGCATTGATTTTTACCGACGCCTTCAGTGGTAATGCCGTGGCAGGCGGGGCATTGGGTACGGTGATCGTTATCGGCGTGCGTCGCGGGGCATTTTCCAATGAGGCGGGAATTGGATCGGAGGTCATGGCCCACGGTGCCGCCAGGACCAATGAGCCGGTGCGCGAAGGCCTGGTGGCCATGTTAGGACCAGTGATCGATACTTTGATTGTCTGTACCTGTACCGCCCTGGCAATACTGGTGACAGGGGTGTGGCACGGCGAAGCAGATGGTGTAACCCTGACTGCCCAGGCCTTCGAGTCTGTGTTCCCCGGGGCCGGGATGTATTTTATGACAGTGGTGGTATTTTTCTTCAGCATCACCACAGTCATCACCCTCTGGTATTATGGCGCCAAGTGTCTTGGCTATCTCATTGGTGCAGAGTACCAGTACCATTACATCTGGTTTTATGTGTTGTTAATCATATTTGCCTCGGTGGTATCGCTTGAGGTGGTCATTGGTGTAGTGGACGGGGCATTCGCCATGATGGCAATCCCCACCATGACGGCAACCTTGATGTTGGCAAAAAAGGTTAATGCGGAGACGCGGCGTTACTTTCATACCCACCTTAAAGAACCGCAACAGGGGTGGAAGGATTAATTGTTAGCGGTTAGGCTTTTGGTTCGCATCAACCAGGTCGCTGTAACCATCCCACAAACAGCAATGGCCGTTAACATCAAAAAGTAATATTGGTGTCCCTGTATGCCTGGTGAGGCATCCAGAATGCGACCGGCCATGGGGGCAAAAAAGATATCAGGGGTGAAGCCAATCACAGAGGTTATACCCACGGCCGTTCCGGTGCCCGTTTCTGGAAAGCCGTTTTCTTCAATCAGTGCAAAGTAGACACCCCGAATCGCGAACACCGCAATAAAGGTGACGATAAGGTTCAGGTAAATTACTGTGGTAGAGACATTGTCTGGACTGGCAATGGAAAGTAATAAATAACTCATAGTAAGAACAAAAAAACAGATTGTGATGAATTTTTTTGAGGTAATCCTGTCGGCAATAATGCCGGCAGATATGGCAGCTATCGGCCTGATATATGCAGTCAGGGACGTGAACTTGGCTGATTCAATCTCACTCATCCCCAATACCTGTACAGCATACAAGCCATAATTATCAAGGCCCTTATATCCACAATAGGCGCAGACCAAAATGACGGCCAGCAACCAGATGGCAAGATGCCTTGAGGTGTCTTTGACTTTTTGCATGGGATTCGCGTGGTTCGATTTTGCTCCAGTTTCTTCCGGCAAAACATACCAGATCAAAACACCAGACATTGCCGTCATTAGTGAGTAGTAATAAATTACGTGTCGCATCCCGCGGCTGCGTTGCTGATCATCCAGGGCAATAACGGAATCAGGAATCAGCCAGGTAAAGATAATGACCCCAAGGGAGGCGATTATGGCTGCCACAAACCCACGACCGCCATCCAGTAATCCAAAGGCCTTCCCCCCGTGACAGGGTCCCTCCCCAATTTCGGGTGGCGCTGATTAATGGCGCCCAGAACAGCAAGATTGAGGTGATGCCCCAGTAAGCAAACAGGATGGTCAGACCAGTGACGCCGGGTTGCTGCGCCATATACAGGCCACCGGCGGCGGTCGCGAATAAGGACAGAGTTATTAACTTTCGGGCAGAGAACTGATCGGCAATCATGCCGCCAGGAAAATAAGCCAGCATGGCAGTGATCCCATATACGGCAAAGACATCTCCCAGATCGGCATTACTCAGATTAAAGACTTCCAGCAGACTCGCGCGAAAATACCTGGCGATATGAAATGGCAGGCTAAAAATCATTTCACCGGCTATGATCAGACTGAGGATTGTCAGGTATTTTGCTGGAGGCAACATGGTTTTGAAATGAGTTTAACATTACTCTTGGATAATATTTCGCCTAAAGACAATGGGGAGCAGCATCATGCCAGCAAAAAATATCACCATTCTTACCGGGGCAGGAATTTCCGCTGAAAGCGGCATCCCGACATTCCGGGGCCCTGAAGGTTATTGGACCGTGGGGTCAAGGGAATACCGCCCACAGGAAATGGCAACCTATGCCATGTTTTGTCAGTATCCCGAAGAAGTATGGAAATGGTATTTATACCGGCTGGGGGTATGTCAGGATGCAAGTCCCAATGATGGCCACAAGGCATTGGTGGAGTTGGAGACGTATCTTCAGGATCGTTTCACCCTGGTGACCCAGAACGTAGACGGCCTGCACTTGGTGGCCGGAAATTCTCTGGACCGCACCTACCAGATCCATGGCAATGTTTACTACATGCGCTGTGCGGATGAATGCCAAACCAGTATTTACCCCTTACCCCTGGAGTTATTGCCCAGGGAAAAGGACCAGCCGATTACTACTGAAGAGAAAGACTTGATTAGCTGTCCGGATTGCCATGCACGGACTCGACCACACGTGTTGTGGTTTGATGAGATGTATAACGAACATTACTTTCGGTTTGACAGTGCGATGCAAGCAGCAATCCTGACAGACCTGTTGATCGTTGCTGGTACCTCCGGTGCAACCACCTTGCCAAACCATATTGCCAAGACTGTATTGGGGAGAGGAAAACCTGTGATCGATGTCAATATCGAAGAAAACCCATTCTCTGAAATGGCGAAACAGAGTAATGGCGGAAGGTTTATACAAGACACCTGTTCGAATGGTCTGCAGGAAATCACTGAACTAATCAAAAAAGATTTTTAACAAATCTCTAACTTACTAATAATACGGTTATTTTTGCATTTATTTATTTTGGCGGTGTTATTGCCGATGGTATAAAATGTTAATCGAATACCTGTAATTAAAACAGGACATGCTAGGGGGACGTAGCATATGAATAAAAAGATCTCAGATTTCCTTACCGACCATAATGTATTAACGATTGACCCAGCTTCCAGTGTTCAGGATGCTATCGAGCTCATGAAAACGCAGGGGCAGAGTTACGTGCTCGTGACAGACGGCGATAGAATCGTGGGTATTTTTACAGAACGAGACCTCTTGAACCGTGTGCTGAGTGAAAAAAAATTGCCTGCCGAGGTACAAGTTCAGGAAGTCATGACGCCCAACCCTGATGCATTGAATCCAGACGACTATATTGCTTATGCGGTAGAACGTATGGCGCGTTATGGATATCGTACTATTCCGGTGGAAGGGGGGGGCAGCTTTAAACGTCCTGACAGTATGGGATGTCATGATGCATTTATCAGATATTCTAGCTGATGCCGAGGAATCAGAAAGCGACAGGGAATTTGTAGAAGAAATGGCGGATATTGGAGGGGGTTAAGATGTCAGGAAAGATACCAAAGACAGCAGTAGGGAATATGATCCGCAGGGAACCCGTCCGCTTGAAGCCCTCTTCAGTATTAGGTGATGTTATTGTTGCCATGAAGACCCAGGAACGTGGTGCAGCGATAGTAGAGGACGACAACCGCAAGCCCGTTGGTATCGTGACTGAACACGATTTCAGGACAAAACTTGATCACAGTTCACTGGATTGGCATTCGCATACAGTGGATTCTATAATGAATACCAAACCAAAGACGATTAAATCGTCACAGTTTTTACATGAAGCCCTGGCATTAATGATCTCATGCAAATTTCGGCATGTCCCTGTTACCGATGATAATGATCAGGTCATAACTATTCTTTCAATTCGTGACATTATTATTTATATGGCAAAGTTATATCCTCAGGAATTTTTAAACTTGCCGCCAGACCCACATACGGAATCATCAGGTCGCTATGGCGGCTAGCCCTCTTTAATTTCTCTTTGTATCACCCTTATCAGTATCAAGCGGATTTTTTGGTCAATACCAGCCAGAGGGCATGACAAATACCCGGTACGATACCCAACAGCGTAAGAATGAGGTTAATCCAGAAATGGGTGCTGATGCCTACCTGCAGGAATGCAGATAACGGGGGAAGAAAAAACGCGGCGATAATTTTTATAATGAACATAGTGTTTCCTTATTTAGGTGGAATTTTTTTGATGGAGATCAACGGCAGATGATATCGGGATTCTAAAATTCATAAAAGCCTCAAAATCGGGTTAAAATACACATATCTAGAGCAATAAATTTATTTTTAAACCAAGATACGGGAAATTAAAATGAGTAATCATCCAGGAATAAAATTAATACTAGGTATTGTTTTTATCGCAGTAACTGCTTGTAGTAGTGATCAGGGCAGCCAGCAGCAGGCTGTATCACAAGAAACACAAATGCCAATGGCATCTTCCAGCGACAATACTATGGAAATGGATACATCTATGGAGAATATGGAAAATATGCAGGATATGTCAGGTATGTCAGGCATGTCTGGAATGCACGAATCCGGGGCCATGCCAGAATCTGATGACCTGAAACAGGCCCGGACATCAGAAAACGGTTTATTCCAGATTTCCATAGAGCCTGCAATGGAACCACTACCGCTCAACCAGATGCATGGCTGGATATTGAATCTGACGGATGGATCAGGCAACCCTGTGGAAGATGCTGAAATAACAGTTGAAGGTGGCATGCCCGCACACAACCATGGAATGCCAACCGTCCCGCAGGTTACAGCAAACCTGGGTGGTGGCAGGTACCAGGTGGAGGGCGTACAGTTTCAAATGCCTGGACACTGGGTAGTGACTTTCAATATTGCATCCGGCACTCAATTAGATTCAGTTACCTATAATCTAATGTTGCAGCCGTAGTTCTGCTTGTTCAGATATGATTCACAAAAATGCTATAAAGACCGTTGTTGTTCTTTGCATTCTGGGGATGTTAATCCTTGCCGGGTGCAGCCAGGAATCCTCGGCTCCGGCACAATCAATTCAGGAGGCTGGTGATGTTGAGACAGTTATAACAGATCCCCATGACTGGACAGATCAACAGCTTGCTGTACTTAAGTCATTGTCGTTAGAGAGCCTCCCACCCCTGCCACCTGACCCGTCCAATGCCGTTGCGGATAATCCCGATGCAGCGAAATTTGGCCATCAGTTGTTTTTTGATACCCGCTTTAGCAGTAATGGTGAAGTTTCCTGTGGGTCGTGTCATAAACCGGAAATAAAATTCACTGATGGACTGCCCAGGGCAAGAGGTATTGGTATAACACCGAGGAAAACCATGACCATC
>JAURPG010000010.1 GCA_030835405.1 Gammaproteobacteria bacterium
TAACTGGTCTTCCTGGACCAATTTACCCACAGCAGCAGAGGCCATGGTCTTGGAAACCGATGCCAGCCTGAAGACTGTGTCTGTATTGATCCTGTCATTACTACCCTCGCGGGAAACACCATATGTGTTGGTCAGGACAGTTTCCCCGTCAATTACCATTGTGATTGCAAAGCCTGGTGTATCCTGGGCCACTTCCGTTTCAAGAAACTCCATGAAAGCCCGTTGAAACTGATCTGCTTGTGAATTTGCTTCGGCAGTAACTGCTAAAACCGGAATAACAGATAAAATAAAAATGAATATTAAACGCATAATGTCTATTTATATTTGTTTTTAGATTTTCAAGGTGCTGACAGCACCTCACCCCTTATTTTTTTATACTTCCTCTTCCCGATATTGTTTATAAAAATTGATGACCTTGATGACATAGTTTCGAGTCTCTTTATAGGGAGGCACTTTATTACCATATTGCTTCACCGCCCCCTCGCCTGCATTATAGGCCGCCAGGGCAAGTTGCAGGTTATTATCAAACATTACCAGAAGATCACGTAAATATCGCGTCCCACCATCGATATTATCAACCGGGTTTCTACGGTTAACCACCCCGTAGCGTTTTGCCGTTTCCGGCATGAGTTGCATCAACCCCACGGCGCCGGCCCTAGAGATAGCATTGGTATCGTAGGCTGATTCGGCCGATATCACCGCATGCAGCAGGCTGGGAGGTAAGCCATAGCGTTTTGCTACCCAGTCAATGGTGGATGAATGCACCTGTTGGTTTTTATCAAAATCCTTAAGTGCGATCTGACTCTTGGCCTCTTCCCAGCCTTTCCAGGTTTTCACCAGTTTTTTGTAACTGGAGTTGTCTGGCTTATCTGTGAGTGTGACCCGGCCGTATTTATCAACATACTTATAGATATCAGCCAGGGCATTGGGTATGCCGCCAACAAGGACCAAAATAATTATGCAGGACAGTTGTCGCTTCATTTTTAGTTAACCTGGTTTCTCTAATTTTTGACTATCTATATAAGATATAAGAGATTATCTGCATTATAGCCAAGCTATAAATCCCTGCAATTACATCGTCGAGCATAATGCCTATGCCACCTTTCAGCTGTTTATCCGCCAGATTTATCGGCCAGGGCTTTAAAATGTCGAAAATCCTGAACAAAACAAACCCTAGCAGGGGCCACCACCATCCTGCAGGTGCGTAGCACATAGTAATAAGGTAGCCGACGATTTCATCCCAGACGATGGCAGGATGGTCATCAACCTTCAGGGCATCAGTCGTATAACGGCACATGAAAATCCCTGTCACAAGAAACCCCAGGGTCATCACCAGGTAATAAACCAGATCAAGATCCTGGACCAGTAAATACACCAGCAACCCTGCCAGGGTGCCCATGGTTCCGGGGGCCTTTGGACTATAGCCGGTACCAAATCCAAGTGAGCAAAAATGGACGGGGTTAAGTAGTAATTTTACAGGTGGTTTTTTCATACTGGATTACACTATCATGTTTCAAACAAGGCCATCAGGAAATGTTACACTTAAATATTGGTAATAAAAAACTATCTAATTATTTTCAGGATATCGATATGGCCATCTGGCAGCTTGAACCAGACATTGATCGCATCAACCAAGAACGTAAGGATTCCATGGTGGAAGCCCTGGGTATTGAAGTCATTGAGGTAGGTCAAGATTTTATTAAAGGAACAATGCCGGTCGACAGACGTACATTACAACCAGAAGGAAAACTCCACGGTGGGGCGAGCGCGGCCCTGGCCGAAAACCTGGGCAGTATCGGTTCTACATTATGTATCGATATATAGCGTTACTACTGTGTAGGCATGTCAATCAACTCCAACCATTTACGCCCCGCAACCAACGGCACAGTGACTGGTGTTGCCACCCCACTGCACCTGGGGTTGACCACTCATATCTGGAATATTGATATTTTTGGCGAACATAAAAAACTCATCTCTGTTTCCAGGTTAACCACTGCCATTCTTCAAAGACCGGGACAATCCTGAGTGTTCTTCGTTATTATAATTAATTGTCTGCTCATCGCGGTTGCAGTGATGATTCACTATGAAGTGCTGATGAAATTATCGAAAGTGCTACCTCACCTTAAAATCAAACATCGATTTCGAGTGGCTGTGGGATTAATCGGTGCGCTAATGGCGCATGTTGCAGAGGTATGGCTGTTCGCCTTTGCTTATTACTTTCTCATCATGCATGAATCTTTTGGAACAATCACAGGCTCTCATGATGGATCATTGATGGACTGCGTCTATTTTTCCTTTGTCAATTATTCAACATTGGGATATGGAGACATGGTGCCCGAAGGACTGATTCGTTATACCGCTGGGCTGGAGGCCTTGACCGGGCTGGTCCTGCTGGCCATGACCTCATCATTTTTATTTGTTCAAATCCAGAAATTCTGGTCTAAACACGACTTACAAGAGTAATGAGCGTGATATCTGCCGCAAAATTTTTTCTTGTCACAGGTGCATTAAATGCCATGGCTTCCGTCATGCTGGGGGCCTTCGGTGCCCATGGGTTAAAAGACAAATTAAGCTCGCAGGCCATGACAACGTTTCAAACCGGGGTAGAGTACCATTTCTATCATTCTCTGGGCTTGCTGGTGGTAGGATTAATCATTACACAATTACCTATCTCCGGAATAAAACTTACAGGATGGTTGATGATTGCGGGGATCATTTTATTTTCAGGCAGTCTATATCTACTGGCGCTGACGGGTATTCGGCAATTGGGAATGATAACACCGATTGGTGGAATATGTTTCATTGCGGCCTGGGGTCTGCTGGCCTTTACCCTGTACAGGCAATGATATATCTATAGCTTATGTAAAGGTTGCAATTGTCCTTCCGGTTCGGGCCTTGAGTGTTTTTGCTTTAGAACTGCTACCGCGTCACTAAAAACAGATTTAAATTTAGCGCCGTCCCACTCTATCATCTGGCTTGAATATAAAACTCTGTTGAGGTGATTAATTTGATCACGCATATCTCCACCTGTGCGTGCGGCAATCTCACCCAGACCAACAGGGGCGGAATGAGCCCACTGTGCCCCTGCCCATTCCAGTAAGGCATTCTTTGCCTTAAGTGGGTCATTGTTCTCACAAGCCGCAATAACATTATTCTCAGCAGGACCAACAGCTATTTTTGCTGCCGATTTATATTGAGTATTTTGACTGTGTTTAGCACCGGTAGATTTTTTCCACCAGACAACCAGGGTGATAACCCAGACAATCGCAATTAGAAGCGTTGACCATTTCCACATATCAGACTGGCTTTCATCCGTTACCGGAGGTGATTCTCTTGGCGTGATCTCAACTTCATCTTCAGCAGGGCCATTCAATATGGGTTGTATGGGTGCCACCAGGCTGGTGATATCCGGTTGTCCGGTGTCAACGCCTGTTGCCGACAGAACCCGAATGGTACGTTCGGGGACGACTGCAATTTCCTGTTGATCGGTTTGGATATTCCACCATGGGATAGCAATCTCAGGTAATACATAACTTCCAGGTTGGTTTGGAATGATTGCTGCCTGTTCGCGACGGGTGCTATAAACCCCGGCATCTGACATTTCATCTTCCAATTGAGGTCGATCTGGATAAAATTTCAGGTCCCCCACTGACCAATCCGGTAATTCCGGCAATTGACTGGAGATAAGCCCACGTGCACTCATGATCAATGTACGGGTAATGGGTTCTCCAACCCGCAAGGTCATTGGGTCATCGGACCATTCTTCAGCAATAGTCAGATTTTCCGCTGGCAGCCATTGGTTCCCGGAAAAAGAAGCTGGAATTGGTTGAACATTAAGATTAATTTCCTGGGAACGCCTCACCACGGTACGGGGCGGTGCGCCGAATGGATCCACGCCAAACCGGCTGCGGGTGATCTGTCCCATAAAATTAATAGGGGCAATACTCACCTCACCACTGGACTGCGGATAAACTGCATAGTTTCTTTCAATCACGTGGTAATTCCTGCCATTGATAGTGGTTTCATAACTCTTATCATCATCAATACGTTCCAGCACCGCATTTCCCGTTGTAATATCAGGTTCTGCCAGACTGGCCTTGGCAATGGCAACAGAACGATATAATTTTAAGGTATAGATGACCTGCGACTGGACGTAGGGATTAAGCGGCGTTGCCGAAGCCTCTAGAAAAATATCATCCTGCACCTGGCTGTTTGACGAACCCGTGTTGTTTGGTCTGATGTAAATCGTTTTCACTGGACTTTTGTCCTGACCGAATGCGATTGACGGGATGGTAACGTTACCGTCGGTATTCGCCATTGCCGTTATGGTCCAGCGCTTGGAACTGGATATCCGTCCATTAATAACACTGAAGTTACTGCTTTGAACTGTTGATAACACCTGGAAGTCATTTTCCAGTGGTGAGAAGTCCGGCTCACCATCCAGGTCACCCTCCGCTTCAAAGATAATCTGAAAGGATTCATTTAAAGACACGGGATTTCGATCGGTCCTGACATTAATGGTTGCTGCCTGTGACGATGAAAAAGTTGCAACCAGGACAAAAAACACATTAATTAATAAGAGTATTCGCATTACCATTGTTTCTCACCCGGTATTCTTTCCCGTTGTCGTTGCTGATACTGTAATAGAAATTTTCGCCTGAGTAATCCACCGGGATCATCAGGAATACGCCTTAACCATTGTTCGGTAGCCTGTTCTTCCTCGTCTGGTTGGTCCAGGTTTGCCTGCATGGGGTCCATCTTTCCAGGATCCTGTTGTTCTTCACCCTGCTGCTGTTCAGAATTCTCTGCCTGTTGTTCAGTTTCCTGCATTTGCTGTTCCTGATCCTGCCCCTGATCTTGCTGGTCCTGTTGCTGCTGTGCCTGGTCCTGATTTTGCTGGTCCTGCCCCTGGTCCTGTTGCTGCTGTTCCTGATCTTGCTGCTGTTGGTTCTGATCACTGAATGATTGTTGTGGTTGCTGCTGTTGTTGCTGCTGATTTTCCAGTTCCTGCTCCAGTAATTCCTTGTTATGCCTGGCATCCTCGTGGTCGGGGTTTGCTTTTAGCACTTCATTATAGAGGGAGATCGCCTGTTCAAACATTCCTTTACGTGCCAGGGCGTTACCAAGATTATACTGGTTTTCAATTCCCTCAATGTCTTCCAGTTGGGTGATGGCCTCATCAAAGTTTCCGGCACGGTAATTGGCAGCACCTTTCCAGGCAGGGTCTTCGAATAATTTGGCGGCGGACTCAACGTTGCCTTGTTCCATTAATTTCTCTGCGCGTTGATCGGCCCTTAACCATAGAGATTCCCATTCAAAGGCCATCGCATCTTGAGGGTAAGGTAAACAGAAAACAAGTAACGCAATCAGTGCCCCCCGTCTGAATGCAGTCAGGACAAATGGAACCAGCAGCAATAATAACCAGGGACCTTGTTCGCGCCAGACATCAGTTTCAAAATCTGTCTCTGACAGATCATCATCTGAAAAGTTTGACGAGAAATATTCTGATAAACCGATTATATCTTCATCATCTACTGTCATCTTCATATATAAGCCACCACCCGTTGAGGCCAATTGACGCATGGGTTCTTCGTTTAATGTTGGAACAATAATTAGTCCTGACCGGTCCTTGAAAAAGCTGCCATCCGCCATGGTAATTGGTGCGCCCTGCAAAGTCCCAATACCAAGTATGGACAATCGATATCCATCATTTTGAATGGCCTCAGCGAGGACGCGGTTCCTGTCAAAATCCACCTCATCCGTAATCAGCAGGATATCTCCCTGGATGACGCCGGCCTGTTTTAATAATTCAACTGCCTTGGACATGGCCAGGTCTGTCCTGTTCCCCTGAGCCGGAATGATGTCTGTGGTCAGAGCCATCAGTTGAGACTCAATAGTCGCCGCATCGTCAGTCAATGGTGTCACGGTAAATGAGTCACCCGCATAAACCAGCAGGGCCGTTTCCCCTTCTGCACGCTGTTGCAGAATATCAGCAACCTTGAACCTGGCCCGTTCAAGTCGGCTGGGATTCACATCGCTAGCATTCATGGAACGGGACAGATCCATGGCGACGACCAGCGCCGACTGGGTGCTAAATGTCGGTTGAGGCAGTTTTTCCCAGGTTGGCCCAGCCAGTGAGAGCAGAATAAGTGTCCCCGCCAGCAGGGTAATATAAGCCGAGGTGCGTCTACTCGCAGGCTCATCACCAATGAGGATATAGGGTAATAACTCCTTGTCACATAAAGATTCCCACTTCTTGTTTCTGAGCCGGTACCGGAACATATACACGACCAGGATGATCAATGAAATAAACCCATATAGCCAGTACGGGCGTATAAACTGAAACTCTTCCGGCAACATTACGATACCCGCCTGAATATTGTAGACAACATAATAAATGAGGCGATGACCAGGGCTCCTGACAGCAGCCAGTAGTATAATGACTTCCGTGGCCTAAACCGTCTGACATCCCGTTCCACTGGTTCCAGTTCATCCAGGATGGTATAGATTTTATTGAGTTCCTGGGTATCACGGGCTCTGAAATACTGCCCGCCTGTCATATCGGCAATGTTCTGCAAGGACTCTTCATCCAGATCAGCCGAAGGATTAATCTTGCGCGTGCCAAAAAAGAAGTCCACTACCATCTCATCGGCACCAACCCCTATTGTATAAATTTTTAAGCCTTCCCTCGCTGCCAGGCGCGCCGCTTCTATGGGCTCTACTTCCCCTGCAGAATTTGCGCCGTCTGTCAGCAGGATTAATACCTTGTTTGCATTTTCCCGTTGCCGAATGCGTTTCACTGCAAGACCAATGGCATCACCTATGGCCGTGGCCCTGCCAGCAAGGCCAATGGCGGACTCATATAGCAAGGTCTTGACGGTTTCCCTATCCAGGGTCAATGGTGCCTGCAGATAGGCCCGCTCACCAAACAGGATCAGACCAATCCGATCGCCAATTCTTCGATCAATAAAATCACCCGCTACATACTTGGTTGCCGTCAGTCGGTCCACCCTTTGCCCTCTGAGTAGGAAATCTTCTTCCTGCATACTGCCGGACAGGTCAACCGCAACAATAAGGTCACGACCCGAAACCGGGAACTCGACAAATTCACCCAACCACTGGGGTCGCATAATGGCCAGCACCAATAGCACCCAGGCAATGTAAGCAAGAATAGATAACCACTTACCTGACCTCAGTTCAGGAACCTTGCCCGCTTCGTCTGTAAATTCGTCTATAAATGGAACACGTAATGCAGCCTCACTTGCGTTGCCCACAGGCGAAGTCATGCGCCTGACCAGATAGGGTAATGGAAGTAATAACAGCATCCATGGCCATTCAAAGGTAATCACAATTTTTGTCTCCTGGCGACTGCATCTATCCACTGGGAACAATTGCGAACAATGGATTCAATATCTTCTGAAACAAACTCCTTTCGATACGGGGCATCCACCAGTATCCTGCCGTCACCCGATGAAAAGGGTTCACCTTCCACCTGTTGATCAAGAAATGCTAACCAGCTATCACCAGTCAAATGGGCAACATCAGTACGGGGAAACAGGCTAATGGCCAGGCGCCGGATCAAAATGGATACCTCTCTGACCAGTTGTTCCGGATTATTATCCCGACTGAATTTTTCCTGTATTTCTTCAAGTTCTTTTCTGGCAAGGGTAATCGCCGAAAAACGATTTCGTCTGTTTCGGAAATATAAAAATATGCCTGCCACAATGACAGCCACGAGAATGAATAATAAAATCCACCAACCATAAGCCAGTGGCCAAATACCCACTGACTCAGGTAAATGTATATCTCGCAAGGGTAAATCAAGTGGGTCGTTCATAGCCTGCTGGTAGATACCATTTTGGATTGTAAAACCTGTAGTGGGTTATCGATGGTTGAAGACGACACCAGATAAATATTCCCCATTCGCGACAGACGATTCAGTCGATCTGTATGTAACTGATGCCTGTCCTGGTGACGACTGGTATAGCGTTTATCATACGTATCAATAGACATATCCCTGTCTCCGTCACTGATCCGGTATTGCCCGGCAGCAGGAAGGGATTCTTCCAGCGGATCGTATACATAGATCAATACCACATCACTATGTTTACTCAGCCGAATGATCTGGTTTTCATCGGACTCACTCATATACCTGAAATCGCTGATGAGAAATATCAGGCTGCCCGGACGGGTCACACGCCTGAGGCGAATTAACTCCCTGCCCAGGGCCTGGTTATCATCTTTACCTGCATAAGGCGTTTCCCAGGATGGATGTTCAACCAGTTTATTAATAAATCTCAACACCCCTATCTTGCCACGATGCGGTTTGAGTTCATTGTGAGTGTATTCTGAAAAGATAACACCACCGATACGATCACCATGATGATTAGCTGCCCAGGCCAGCAGTGAAGCATAATAGGACGCCATGACAGACTTAAACATACCGCGGGTAGCAAAAAACATGGGTGCCCGAAGATCCACCCAGATGAAGACCGGGCGTTCACGTTCTTCCCGGAACAACTTGGTATGGGTCTTCCCAGTTCTGGCGGTGACCCGCCAGTCTATATTTCTTATGTCATCTCCCGGCTGATAGAGGCGGGACTCATCAAACTCCATGCCCCTGCCTTTAAACGGGGACTGATAATTCCCCGACTGCCGGGCCAGAATTATTCCCGGATGTAACGGAATTAACGAGGAATACCGGTTCATCCCCACCATGGCGGGGACAGAGATGCGGACTTTTTCAGTAAATGCGTGGCCGGTTTGCATTTAGGGAACGGCGACTCTTGCGATTAGTTCTGATATGACTTTATTGGTGGTGATACCATCAGCCTCTGCTTCATAATTTAAAATTAACCGGTGCCGCAATACATCATGGGCGATGTTTTGTATATCTTCCGGTACCACATAGTCCCGACCAGACAGCCAGGCCTGGGCCCGTGCACATCGGTCCAGGGTGATAGTGGCCCTTGGACTGGCACCATATTGAATCCATTCTGCCAGGTCGTCACCATAAACCGCGGCATCACGGGAGGCCAGTACCAGCTGAATCAAATAACGCTGCAATTCCTCAGACATATAGATATTCAGGACCTCTTCACGTGCAGCGAAAATAATGTCCTGGCTGATAGGCGTATAGTCTGTGGCCTCAAACTTATAGTTGTGATGGGCTTCCCTGCGCGAGAGTTTTAGGATCTCCGCCTCTTCCGATGATTTGGGATAGGTAATACTGACATGCAACAGAAACCTGTCTAACTGGGCCTCAGGCAAGGGATATGTTCCCTCCTGTTCAATAGGATTCTGGGTCGCCATCACCAGAAATAATTTGGGCAACTGGTAGGTGTCTTTACCCACTGTAATTTGTCGCTCCGCCATGGCCTCCAGTAAGGCCGACTGGACCTTGGCCGGTGCCCTGTTGATTTCATCAGCCAATACCAGGTTATGGAACAACGGACCCTGTTGAAAATGAAAGGAACCATCCTGAGGTCGATATATTTCTGTACCGGTGAGATCGGCAGGTAACAGGTCGGGGGTAAATTGGACCCGGTGAAAATCTCCTTCTATACCATCTCCCAGTACCTTGATGGCCCGGGTCTTGGCCAGACCGGGGGCACCTTCCACCAGCAAATGACCATCAGCCAATAATGCCAGTAATAACCGGTTTATCAGTAGTTCCTGACCGATAATCTGTTGACCGATATATGTCTGTAACTTTTGAATTCCTGCAATGACTGACATTTGTCTTTTCCTTTTTTGTTAATGGATTTTCGACATATTAAACAGGGAAAAGATTCATAGTTTAACTGCATGAATATCCCCTGTTCGATACGTTCAAATCTTTAAAAATCAGTTAACTCGCCCTGTTATACTCGCTATTGTTCTTCATCACTGGACTTCCTTTTGATGATAAAGCCCTTGACCACCAGCAACAAGCAGGGGCAATATTTGTGGAAACCTAACATAATATATTATTTAGATACCGTAAAAGTCAGTGATTATATGCTAAATTCACGATTGAATCCTTAGTTCAGCCATGCCTCCATTAAATCCTGCAACGTTGAATACTATCCTCAATACCGCGCCGATGATAATACAGGGGGCAGGTAAGTTAATCCGGCTGATTAGAGACAGAGAGAATGAAAACGATACAAATTCCCGGGAGCCCACAACGCTGGATAATCTAAAGGAACAGGTGTCTTCATTGGATAAGCGTCTGGCAGAAAATTCAAAATCCGATGTGGAGCAGATTCAGCTAATCGAGGAGCTTGCCAGGCAAAATGAATCATTGGCTGAAACTTTAAAGCAGACCTTAAAACGGGTCACCGTTTTGAATTACCTGGTTGTCTTCTCGATTATCATCGCCCTGGTAGCGCTGCTACTCAGACAGTGAAAAAGATATATACCTCTCCCGAGCAATACCAGCTTGGTCAAATTATTTCCATGCTTGAGGAGGATGGTATTGCACATGTCATTCGTAATGAATTTTTGTCTGGCGCACTGGGGGAACTACCACCCCATGAATGCTGGCCACAAATCTGGATCGTCCATGAAGAAGATTATGAAAAGGCCAGGGCCATCGTTGATCAGGCGTCAGCTGCCATTACCGATTTAGGTCAGTGGCGATGCGATTGTGGCGAAGAGAATGAAGGGACGTTTGGATCGTGCTGGAAGTGCGGGCGAGAAAGAAAAACCGGACAGGATTGACAGGATTTTTTGGGATAGACAGGATAAGTATATAGCTAGTTAGCGTTTCACAAAAAAAAGCTATTAAGTTAATGAATAACTAATTGCTGGTACTAACACAATAAAGATTTGACGGGATTTACAAGATTAACAAGATTTTTAAAGATAGACTGAAATTGAACATTAAAATCTCGTCATTCCTGTCTTTATTTTTTTAATCCTGTTAATCCTGAAAAATCCTGTCAATCCTGTCTATTCCTTTATATCAACTACTCCCGTGTATCAGAGGTTTTCGAGAATATAGTCTGCGGAACTGACCTTAAACTCTCCGGCCTCTTCAACGTGTAACTGGCTGACCACGCCATCATCAACCACAATTGCAAAACGTTGACCTCGGGTACCCATGCCAAAACCACTGGCATCCAACTCAAGTCCCAGGGCACTGGCATATTCACCATTACCATCTGCCAGCATCAGGACGTTATCTCCTGCACCATTTTGCTCGCCCCAGGCTCCCATGACAAAAACGTCATTGACTGCCATACAGGCAATGATATCAACACCCTTGGCCTTGATTTCTCCGGCCTTTTCGACAAAACCAGGTAAGTGCTCTTTTGAGCAAGTGGGAGTAAAGGCTCCCGGCACGGAAAAAAGTACCACTTTTTTTCCGGAAAATATTTCGCTGGTGCTGACAGCACCAGGGCCGTCTGCTTTCATTACTTTAAAAACACCATCAGGCATTTTATCTCCAACACTAATAGTCACATTATCCTCCAGTTGAATTAATCATTATTGTAAGTCGTGGGAAGTATAACGAATTCCCGATAATTTGTTTATGGGGTTATTTTTTCCAGATTTTTCCTGAAAACAGCAGGTTTAAAGTATAGCGTACTCCAAAGCCGGTGGTATCAGTGGGAATATGCCCCAGTCCACCCTTATTACGACTGCTGGACAGATCCATATGGATCCAGGGAATATCATTTTTCACAAAGCGTTTCAGAAACCTTGCAGCGAGAATGTGGTCTGCATTGCCTTCCAAGGCACACTGCTTGATATCCGCGATATCACTCTTCAATGCTGTTTCGTAGTCTTCATCCATGGGGAATGGCCAGACACGTTCGCCACAGGCCTTGCCGTTTTCAATCAGATCTTTAATAAATTTTTCCCGGTTGGTAAACACTCCGCTATAACCCGTCCCCACGGAGTAGACACAGGCTCCGGTCAGGGTAGCAAAGTCAATAATCAATGAAGGTTTGCGGTCAGATGCCATTATAAGGGTATCTGCCAGCACCATCCTGCCTTCCGCATCGGTATGGACAATCTCGATCGTGGTACCATCACTGGCGGTGATCACATCATTGGGCTTATAGGCACGGGGACCGATATGATTGGTTGCCAGCGCTAACCAACACTCAACAGGATAATTGACATTAAGACGGGTCAATGCGAGAAAGGTCCCCAGTGCCACGGCACTGCCCTGCATATCCTCGTGCATTCCATACATGTACTTTGCGGGTTTTAGGTTGACGCCACCAGTGTCATAGCAGATCCCTTTCCCCACCAATGCCAGTTTATTCATTCTAGATACACGGGATGGGTTATACCTCAGGCATACAATTCCGGCATCCTTAACCGCACTGGCCTGGGTGACTGCGAGAAATGCCCCGGCTTTTTTGCGCCTTAATGCCGGAATGTCATAAAAATCCAGTTTCCAGTTATTTTCTTTACATAATACCTGGAGCTTTTTCAGATAGTCGCCGGGCGTTAAATAATTAGAAGGCAACATGCTCAGATAACGGCTAAGTGCATTTCCCTCTGCCTCAGCCAGGGTCCGTTTGTAGGAGTCCGGCCTGACTATGCCGTAGATCTGCATTTTATTAAACTTTTTTGAAGATTTTTTGCCGGTTTTATAATCTGGCATGACAGCTGCCGCAGCCGCAGCTGCGGCAACCATTGCCTCGGTAAAGCGTTGACGTTGTTTATCAGTAAAACCGCAGACATGAACTGACAAGACCTGCTGCTCTGCAGGTTTGTGTGCTGCCACCAACTTTCGGGCCAGGGTTAATAGATCAAAACTACTTATATCAGAATTAATACAGGCGAAACTCACCCTGCTAGCCATCTCATTGGGCAGATCCATGACATGGCAATCAGTATCAGACGGCGTATCTGATACCCGACTTCGCCGTGCTAGTAATGTCTCATAATAGGGAAATTTTCCGGATATCCTTGCCGGAGCCGTTGTTGGGAGCAAAACGACCCAATTTTCCCCCTCATCCACTTCTTTTTGCGTGGGAGGCCTTTTTTTTTGCTGTAAAGTAAAATCTAAATTAATCATAAGTTATAAAAACCTGATTTTAATTTTCTGGTAAAATGCCACCCTGGATACATAATAAGAATAAGGACCAGGGAGTCTGGTTTCTTACATAATTCCCGTAACTTTAGGGAAGTTTATCATTAATTATCAGACGATGGTGTAGTCATGGCGCTTAAAGAAGAAGATATCGATGAATTGGAAACCAGGGAGTGGTTAGAAGCCCTGGATGCGGTCATAACTCATGAAGGAACTGACCGCGCCCATTTTTTACTTGAACAGCTGATAGCCAAGGCGCGTAAGTCCGGCGCCTATTTACCCTATACAGCAAATACAGCCTATTTAAATACCATTCCACCCAGCAGGGAAGAACACCATAATGGTGATAAGGAAATGGAGAGGCGGATCCGCTCTCTGATCCGCTGGAACGCCATGGCCATGGTGGTCAAGGCAAACCGGATCAGTACCGAGCTAGGTGGTCATATCGCCAGTTTTTCCTCATCGGCAACATTATATGATATTGGTTTACAGCATTTCTTCCGTGCCCCCACCAAGGAACAGGGAGGCGACCTGGTATTTTTCCAGGGCCATTCTGCACCGGGAATGTATTCCATGGCTTACCTGGATGGCATATTAGATGAAGAACAACTGGGTAATTTTCGCCAGGAAGTGGATGGTAATGGACTGTCTTCCTACCCTCACCCGTGGTTGATGCCGGAATTCTGGCAATTCCCCACCGTTTCCATGGGGTTGGGACCCATCATGTCTATCTATCAGGCCCGATTTCTGAGATATCTAGAGAACCGTGGCCTGACACCGGCCTCAGATCGCAAAGTCTGGGCATTTATGGGTGATGGTGAAATGGATGAACCGGAGTCACTGGGCGCCATTGGAATGGCCGCGAGAGAAAAACTGGACAATCTGATCTTTGTCATTAACTGTAATTTACAACGCCTTGACGGCCCGGTACGTGGCAACGGCAAGATTATTCAGGAAATGGAAGCTGTATTTAGAGGTGCGGGCTGGAACGTCATCAAGGTGATTTGGGGCAGTTATTGGGACCCGCTGATTGCCCGGGATACCAAGGGCATCCTTTTGAAACGCATGGAAGAAGTTGTAGATGGGGAATACCAGGCCTATAAGGCTAACGATGGCGCCTATGTACGTGAAAAGTTCTTTGGAAAATACCCGGAGCTCAAGGAAATGGTGGCCAATATGTCTGATGAGGATATCTGGCGCCTGAATCGCGGTGGCCATGACCCCAATAAAGTTTATGCCGCCTATGCATCAGCCATGCAACATAAAGGTCAACCGACAGTCATTCTTGCAAAAACGGTAAAGGGCTACGGCATGGGTCTCGCCGGCGAAGGCCAAAATATCACCCACCAGCAGAAAAAAATGGGAGATGATGACATCCGTTATTTCAGGGATAGATTTAATATCCCTATACCAGACGAATCTATTCCTGAGGTACCGTTCTACAAACCTGCAGATGACAGCCCTGAGCTTAAATACCTCAAGGAACGCAGAAAAGAACTGGGGGGTTCCCTGTTCAAACCCTGGTCTAAAGCAAAGATAACCAATATTCCGGATATTTCCTTACACGAAAAACTCCTGGCCGGATCTGACGGGCGGGAAATCTCAACCACCATGGCATTTGTCAGGGTGTTAAATGGCCTGGTAAAAGACAAGTCTATTGGCAAAAATATCGTCCCTATCGTGCCTGATGAAGCCAGGACCTTTGGCATGGAAGGCATGTTCCGGCAGTTAGGTATCTATTCCTCTGTGGGGCAATTATATGATCCTGTCGACAGCGATCAGGTCATGTACTACCGGGAAGATATCAAAGGGCAGATACTGGAGGAAGGAATTAACGAAGCCGGGGCAATGTCATCTTGGATTGCGGCTGCTACGGCCTATAGATTCCATGGGGTACAGATGATTCCATTCTATATCTATTACTCCATGTTCGGATTTCAACGGATTGGAGATCTGGCATGGGCTGCAGGTGATATGCGCTCCAAGGGCTTCTTGATGGGCGGGACTGCAGGACGGACCACCCTCGCAGGTGAAGGACTGCAGCACCAGGATGGCCATAGTCATCTGGCAGCAGCGACCATACCTAACTGCGTGGCTTATGACCCAACCTTTGCCTATGAAGTCGCTGTCATTATTCATGGCGGCCTGAAACAAATGTATATTGATGATGAAGATGTGTATTACTACATCACCGTAATGAATGAAAACTATGAACATCCCGCCATGCCCAAGGGTGCCGAAGAAGGCATACTGAAAGGTATTTATATGTTCAAAAAAGGCGGCAAGAAAAAACTCAAGGTTCAATTAATGGGATCTGGCACCATCTTCAGGGAAGTCATCGCAGCAGCTGATTTACTTAAGGATGATTTTGGCGTGGATTCGGATTTGTGGAGCGTAACAAGTTTTAACGAATTACGCCGGGAAGGATTGGACGTGGAACGTTGGAACACAATGCATCCCACCAAAAAGGCCAGGACAAGTTATATAGAAAAAACCCTGACCCCGCATAGTGGCCCCATTATTGCCGCAACAGACTATATGAAGAGCTACGCAGACCAGATTCGAAATTTCCTGCCGGAGAGAAATTATGTGACGCTAGGTACCGACGGATTTGGCCGCAGTGATACACGGGCACAATTAAGGAAGCACTTTGAAGTGAACCGCTATTATGTCGTTATCGCTGCGCTAAAAGCCCTGGCAGATGAGGGACAGATCCCTGGCTCAAAAGTGACAGAGGCCATCAAGAAATATGGCATTAATCCAGACAAACCCAACCCGGTCACCGTCTAATGGCTAATTTGATTGAAGTAAAAGTCCCCGATATAGGTGATTTCAACGAGGTTGAAGTCATTGAAGTTCTGGTGTCCCCTGGTGATGAGATCCAGCTAGAAGACTCCCTGATCAGCCTTGAAAGTGATAAGGCGACCATGGAAATCCCGGCTACTGCCGCTGGAAAGGTAAAAGAGATCAAAGTTAATGTAGGCGACAAGGTCTCTGAAGGCACCATCATCTTGACTGTTGAGTCTAAACAGGAAAAAGCGGATAAGAAAGCCGACACTAAACCAGCAAAAACAAAAAAATCACAACCGGTAGCCAGTGAAAAAGAAATCAAGGTACCTGACATTGGCGATTTTGATGAAGTAGAAATTATCGACGTACTGGTTAGTGAGGGTGATGTTGTTGAGGTTGAAAGCCCGTTAATATCACTGGAAAGTGACAAGGCGACCATGGACATCCCTTCACCTTACGCAGGTAAAATTCAAAAACTACTTATCAAAAATGGTGACAAGGTCTCAGAAGGAACAACCATCGCTATCATCCAGGCGACAGAGACGGCGGATGAAAATGAGGAAGCAACACAGGATACACAACCCTCAGCAGAACCAGCACCACAACCTGCCAAGCAGGCAGCCAAGCCGGCTTCACCACCACCGGTACCAGCATCAGGACCTGTGTTGTCCGGGGCAGGAGGAATTCCCCATGCCAGCCCGGCAATACGAAAATTTGCCCGTGAGTTAGGTGTTGATTTAAGTCGAGTATCAGGCTCTGGAAGAAAAGGACGGATTGTACGAGATGATGTGACGGCATTTACCCGTGCTGTGATGGCAGGTCAAGGAGGCACAGTCAGTCATTGGGCACTGGATTTATTTGAAAGGTCCGATATTGACTTCAATCAATTCGGCGGCACAGAAACTGTTCCACTTAGCAGACTGAATAAGTTATCCAGCAAAAATTTACATAAAAGCTGGGTGAATATTCCGCACGTTACCAACTTTGATGAGGCGGATATCACAGAACTTGAAAAATACCGGGTGTCTAAGAAGAAAGAAGCGGAAAAACACGGTACCAAACTGACCATCCTGAGTTTTCTAATCAAGGCCGCAGTCGCCGTGCTGAAAAAATATCCCAGGTTTAATTCATCACTGACGGCAAACGGTGAAGAACTGGTGATGAAAAAATATTATAACATTGGTTTTGCCGTCAATACCGATGCGGGACTCATGGTGCCAGTCATCAAGAATGCCGACAGCAAAGGAATATATGACCTGGCGATAGAGCTTGCCGAACTGGCACAAAAGGCCCGGGACAAAAAATTACCACCCTCTGATATGCAGGGCGCCTGTTTTACCATTTCCAGTCTAGGGCACATAGGCGGTACCGGGTTTACTCCTATCATCAATCCGCCGGAAGTGGCCATCATGGGTGTATCCAAGGCCAGTTACAAACCGGTCTATATTGATGAGAAATTTGAGCCCCGGCTTATCCTGCCCTTTTCACTTTCCTATGATCACCGTGTCATAGATGGTGTTGCAGCGGCTGAATTCACTCGAACTTTTGGCGAAGCCCTCTCCGATATACGAGAAATCATTCTGTAAATGGAAGGCAATTCCAGACCGGAGATTGAAGGCCGGTTTGCAATCAATATCATTGAAAACAGTAAAAATGAGTTGCTGTTATTAAAACGCCATTTTCAAACCAAGATTGATCCGGGGCTATGGGGTTTTTCTGCCGGTCATGTTGAGGCGGACGAAACACCTGAACAATGCTCTAAGAGAGAACTCGCTGAAGAACTGGGCACCGATATACAGCTGGAGTTCATAGGGGAATTTGGTCCGGTCACTGACCGTTTCTATGGTGGCAAATCCCAACTCTATCTATATCATTATCGCTTCTCCCATGGGAGCATTGCATTAAACCATGAACATACTGAATACAATTGGGTCACCAGGGAGTGTTATAAAGACCTTGAGGTTTTCGACGGGATTGATGAAGATATCTATTACCTGCAAATATGGCCATCGGAATTTCTCAACCAGGATAAACTCCCGTAAATGACAGTTGAGTTAAATTATCAAATCCACGGTGAAGGTGAACCCGTACTGGTGTTGCATGGCCTGTTTGGATCTGGACGTAATTGGTCCAGCATTGCAAAGCAACTATCATCTCATCATCAGGTTATCACCGTTGACCTTCGCAATCATGGTAACAGTGGGCATGATGTGAACATGGGTTATCCGGAGATGGCGAATGATGTGATAAACCTGACACAACAGTTGGGGCTCAATGAATTTTCACTTATTGGTCACAGTATGGGTGGAAAGACTGCCATGGTGGCTTCACTGTTATACCCGGAGGCAATACACAAGCTTGTGATAGTCGATATTGCCCCGGTCAGTTATCTAACCAATCATGATGACCTCATCGCTACTATGCTTTCATTACCTGTGCATGAAATACAAAGCCGAAACCATGCAGACGAGTTATTAGCTAAACAAATTGCAGAACCGACTCTAAGAAAATTTCTGCTACAGAACCTGGTTAAGGACGGAAACGACTATACCTGGCGAATCAATCTTCAAGCCATCCAGGAAAATCATACAAAGCTGAAACAATTCCCGGAGGATGTGAAGACGTTGTCGCACAATATTCCCACCCTGTTTTTATCAGGTTCCTTGTCTGACTATGTCAAACCCGAACATGGGGAAACCATTAGTGACTATTTTCCTCAACATGAACATGTAGTCGTGGACAACGCCAATCATTGGGTACATGCAGACAAGCCTGGCGAAGTCATCGAGATCATCTCGAACTTCAT
This sequence comes from Gammaproteobacteria bacterium, assembly GCA_030835405.1. Lineage (GTDB taxonomy): Bacteria > Pseudomonadota > Gammaproteobacteria > Eutrophobiales > Eutrophobiaceae > Eutrophobius. The sequence continues at coordinate 18,633 of JAURPG010000010.1, forward strand.
GGGTAATACCTAAACGTTGAAAGTAAAAAGCAAACAGCATTTTCCAGGTGTTATCTTTTACTTTTTACTTTTAACTGATTACAATTGCCCCCTTTTCACCCCTGGGAAACACAATGAGTACAAACACATTTAAAAAAATCGTTCTGGCCTATTCTGGTGGACTGGATACATCCGTCATTCTGAAATGGCTTGAGGAACAATACCAGTGTGAAGTGGTGACCTTTACTGCTGACATTGGGCAGGGTGAAGAGCTGGAACCGGCAAGGACCAAGGCCCAGGCCATGGGGGTCAAGGAAATCTATATTGAAGATTTACGTGAAGAGTTTGTTAGAGACTATGTCTTTCCCATGTTCAGGAGTAATGCCATCTATGAAGGTGAATACCTGCTGGGCACATCCATTGCGAGGCCTTTAATTGCAAAACGTCTGGTTGAGATCGCTAATGAAACTGGTGCAGATGCCATATCACACGGCGCCACCGGCAAGGGAAATGACCAGGTCAGGTTTGAACTGGGTGCCTATGCCCTCAATCCTGACATAAAAATAGTTGCCCCCTGGCGGGAATGGGACCTGAACTCCAGGGAGAAATTGCTGGATTATGCCGAGGCAAACGGTATCTCTGTGGAAGGTAAACGCAAGGGTGGATCACCTTATTCCATGGATGCGAACCTGCTACACATCTCCTACGAAGGTGGCGAACTGGAAGATCCATGGTGTGGGCCGGATGATGCCATGTGGCGATGGACGGTCTCTCCTCAAGCAGCTCCGGATGATCCTGAAACCATTGAGATTGAATTTAAAAATGGCGACCCCGTTGCCGTCAACGGTGAACGCCTGACACCTGCCGCGCTACTGCTCAAACTGAATGAATTGGGTGGCAGGCATGGAATCGGTCGTGCCGACATCGTGGAGAACCGGTATGTGGGAATGAAATCCAGGGGGTGTTATGAGACACCTGGCGGCACCATCCTGTTAAAGGCCCATCGGGCCATAGAGTCAATCACCCTGGATCGCGAATCTGCCCATCTGAAAGATGAACTTATGCCCAAGTATGCCAGCCAGATATATAACGGCTATTGGTGGAGCCCGGAAAGACTGGCGCTTCAGACCTTGATTGATCAGACCCAGGCACCCGTGAATGGCAGTATCAGATTAAATCTGTATAAAGGTAATGTTATTGTCTCCGGCAGAAAATCTGAATCCAACAGCTTGTTCGATGCCTCTATTGCCACTTTTGAAGATGATGCCGGTGCGTATGATCAGAAAGATGCAGAGGGATTTATCAAGTTGAATGCATTACGTTTGAGAATTTTAAAAAAACGTGAGGGGTGAGGAGTTACGTGTTAAGGAATTGATTATAAAATGACGCCTCACTCCTCACCGCTCACCTTTAATTCTTTACCACTTCCGGAAACAACTCATCCAATGGAATTGAGTTACCTTTATCCGTAACAATCCGGGCATGTGACCTCCGTAACTGTCTCGGTTCCAGCATCCCACAGGAATGGGAAATGATGCCCACTTCCTTTTCCAGGTTTCTTGCATAATGCATTACCCGGACAGACTTGCTCTCGATATCCAGACCACGTTGCAGGTCCGGGTCATGAGTGGTAATGCCCGTTGGACAGGTGTTCTTGTTACATTGCAATGCTTGGATACAGCCCAGGGAAAACATGAATCCCCTGGCTGAGGTGACAAAATCTGCACCAATACACAACGCCCAGGCAACGTTAGTGGGTGTAATAAGCTTACCTGAGGCAATCACTTTAATTCTTTCCCGAAGTCCATATTCAACAAGTTTATCTACAATTAACGGTAGACTCTCCTGTATGGGCAAACCGACATCGTCCATCAATGGCATAGGGGCTGCACCGGTACCACCATCAGCACTATCCACGGTAATAAAATCAGGAGCCGATTCCACGCCTCTTTCAAGAATCTCTTTGAATAGTTCATCGATCCAGTTATGTGATCCAATTACCGATTTAAATCCTACCGGCTTACCTGTCAGATCCCTTATCCGATTTATCATATCCAGCAAGTCAGCATTTGAATCTATGTCCCGATGGCGATTCGGACTAATGGAATCCTGGCCCACAGGTATGCCTCGTATCGCGGCAATTTCTTCTGTGACCTTGGCACCGGGAAGGATCCCACCCTTACCTGGTTTTGCCCCCTGGCTTAATTTAATTTCAAACATTTTAACTTCTGGATGTGTTGAAACCTGCTGTAATTTTTCATCACTAAGTTCACCCTTCTCATCCCTCACCCCGTATTTGGCGGTACCTATCTGAAATACCAGGTCCGCGCCACCTTCCAGGTGATATGGGGACAAGCCGCCTTCTCCAGTGTTCAACCAACATCCAACCATTCGAGCACCTTTGGATAAGGCTATGACAGCAGGTTTGGAGATAGCACCGAAACTCATACCGGAAATATTTATAATGGCATCCGTCTCATAGGGATGTTCGCAATGGGGACCCACGATAACGGGCACCGGTTCAACGACATCTTCATCCAGGGTAGGATAAGGTGTATTAACAAATAGTATGGTCCCCCTGGGCCTTAAATCCCGGGTGGAACCAAAGGCCACGGTATTGTCCAGGTTCTTGGCAGCACGATAACACCATGCCCGTTGAGAACGATTAAATGGAAGTTCCTCCCTATCCATGGCAAAAAAATACTGACGAAAAAATTCACCCAGGCGCTCAAACAGGTATCTAAATCTGCCAATGACCGGATAATTTCGCCGAATAGCGTGAGTTTTCTGTGAGATATCAAGAAAGAACATCACCGCGACGGTAACGGCAATAATTCCAAGGGTAGCAATAAATATCACCGCCATCCATTCAAGTGCATAAAATAAAAAATTTTGTAAACGGTCAGTATCCACCAGTTTATCCCGGTAAATTTTTTCTTACTGTGTAGGATAAAACATGTATTTGAATTAAGATAGTTCGATTAAATAAGTATTGTCATAAATTGAATTCTGAGAAAATACCATTATGAATAAATCTACCTTAATAAAAGAATGTATTTCTACGGACAATGCCAGGGTTGCAGAATACCTGATTCATTCAAACAGCCGGGGTCGCGAACATATACATAATGATGTCTTTGAAGAATTATACTGCCTGTCCGGTTCTATTACTGTGAAGCTGGATGGCCAGGAGGATGTCGTACTGCAAGGTGGAGATAAGATATTTATTCCTAAAGGTACAAAACATTGTACGAGAAATGATACAGATGAAGATGCCCGGTTCCTGGTGATACAGGGTGGCGGGAAGTTTGATCTAGTTACTAGTAAAAAGTAAATATCGTCGCGGCTAAGGCGCATATTATTTTTACTGGATACTGGCTTTCGCCAGTATGACGAATGGGCTGGTTTTGACTTCTAACTTCTTACATTTTACGTCTTACATCCTTTTTATTTTTTACATATTACTTGAGACTTGTTACTTGTAGCCTGTAACTAATCATTCCTTTGCCCTCATATGCGGAAACAAGATTACGTCCCGTATGGAAGGTGAATCGGTTAAAAGCATCACCAGGCGATCGATACCTATACCCTCCCCCGCAGTGGGTGGTAAACCGTATTCCAGAGCGGTAATGTAATCCGCGTCATAATGCATGGCCTCGTTATCTCCGGCCTCCTTGCTTTCTACCTGTTTTCGGAAACGTTCAGCCTGGTCATCAGGGTCATTAAGTTCAGAAAATCCGTTGGCAATTTCCCTGCCGCCGATAAACAACTCGAAACGATCTGTGAGAAATGGGTCATTATCACTACTTCGGGCAAGCGGTGAGACTTCTTTTGGAAAAGCAGTGATAAATGCAGGGCCCTGCAACTTACTCTCAACGATCTTTTCAAAGATTTCAATCTGGACCTTGCCCAGACCAAAATTATCTTCATATGGCACACCCAGCTTATCAGATGTTTTTCGAATACTGTCAAGGTTGTTGATGTCATCCGGCGTCAAGTCTGGATTATATTCCAGGATGGAATCAAATACCGTCAGTCTCACAAACGGTTTACTCAGATCATAGTCCTGCTCCTGGTAGGTAAGCTTTGAATCGCCAAAAAGATGGTTAACCAGTTTCCTCAACAGGTCTTCCGTGAGATCCATGAGGTCATGGTAATCCGCGTAGGCCTGGTAGAACTCCAGCATACTGAATTCCGGGTTATGCCTTGGAGACAAACCTTCGTTACGAAAACTACGGTTAATCTCATATACTTTCTCAACCCCCCCTACTACCAGGCGTTTTAAATACAGCTCCGGGGCAATTCTAAGGTAAAGCTCCATATCCAATGCATTATGGTGGGTCTTGAATGGCCTGGCTGTTGCCCCACCTGGCACAGGATGCATCATGGGTGTCTCCACTTCCACGAAACCACATCCATCCAGGTAACTACGTATATAGTTAATGGTTTTAGAACGAATGGAAAATACATGACGGGTATCATCATTGGTCATGAGGTCAAGGTAACGCTGCCGGTACCGTGTCTCCAGGTCAGTTAAACCATGAAATTTCTCTGGCAATGGTCGTAACGATTTTACCAGTATGGTCAATTCTTCAACATGAATGGACAGTTCACCCGTCTTGGTGATAAACACCCAGCCTTTGATAGCGATAATGTCGCCAAGGTCAAACTGCTTGAAATCATTGTAGGTATCCTCACCCACATCGTCCTTTCGCACGAATATCTGAATCTGCCCAGACATGTCCTTAACATGTGCAAATGAGGCCTTGCCCATAATGCGCCGTGACATCATTCGACCGGCCACAGCCACCCTTACCTTCTGTTCTTCTAATTCCTCTTTGCTGCTATTACCATGGTTTTCGTGGATATCGGCCGCAAGTGTGTCGCGTTTGAAGTCATTTCGATACGCCACACCGGCTTCACGTAATTTCTCCAGGTGTTCCCTGCGCTGGGCAATGAGTTCTTCTTCCGTACTGTGATTTTCGTCAGTCATTTTTATTATTAATTTTTTAGCTTCTTTAGATTTTTGATAAATTTTTATTTGACAGGATTTACAAGATTAACAAGATTTGTTTTTTGCGTTTTGATGGTCATGAAAATCCTGTCCCCTCACCTACTTTTCTATATCCCCGCCTTCAAGCTGGCCTCCAGGAACTTGTCCAGGTTGCCATCCAGTACTGACTGGGTATTAGTCATTTCCACACCAGTCCTAAGGTCCTTGATACGGGACTGATCCAAGACATAAGATCGGATCTGACTACCCCAGCCTATATCCGCCTTACTGTCTTCTAATTTTTGTTGTTCTGTCATACGTTCCTGTATTTCCATCTCGTATAACTTCGCTCTAAGCTGCTTCATGGCATTGTCCCGGTTTTTATGCTGTGACCTGTCATTTTGACATTGTACGACAATACCAGAAGGCATATGAGTAATTCTCACGGCAGAATCGGTTTTATTCACATGCTGACCACCAGCGCCGCTGGCCCGATAAGTATCAACACGCAAGTCTGCCGGGTTGATATCGATAGAAATGTCATCATCGATTTCGGGTGAGACAAAGACCGAAGCAAACGAGGTATGCCGACGGTTACCTGAATCAAATGGTGATTTTCTTACCAGTCTATGGACACCCGTCTCGGTACGTAACCATCCATATGCATATTCACCTGATAATTTCAGTGTCGCACTTTTGATCCCGGCCACTTCACCCGGTGAGACTTCGATTAATTCCAATTCGAAGTCATGATCTTCACCCCACCTCAGATACATTCTCAAGAGCATTTCCGACCAGTCCTGGGCCTCGGTCCCACCGGATCCGGACTGGATGTCCAGGAAGGCATTGTTCTCATCCATTTCACCAGAAAACATCCGACGAAATTCAAGTTCTTCCAGTAATTTTTCCAGGGAATCCAGATCAGTATTAACAGCAGCAACGGTATCAGCATCATTGTCTTCCTTGGCCATGGACAGCAGTTCCCCGGCATCCTCTATCCCGGATGACAAATCTTTAATGGTAGTAACGATCTTTTCTAAGCTGGAACGTTCCTTTCCAAGTGCCTGGGCACGGTCGGGTTCGTCCCATATTGAAGGTTGTTCCAGCTCGCGGGTGACCTCGACCAGGCGCTCGGCCTTTACATCAAAGTCAAAGATACCTCCTGAGGGAGTCGATCCTGTCTTTAATGTCCCGGGTTCTTGAAATGACAGAGGTTATTTCCAACATTACATCTTCTCACTTGATAAAAAAGTGGCATCTTACACCAGAGTCGTAGATTGAAACAGACTTGATATTAAAATATCGAAGAGATTTTCAGTCAGATGAAGACTTCGAGATGGGTTCAATATATTCAATAATTAACTGTGCGGTTTTTCTGCCCATGTATTCATTCACATCAATTTTATATATCAGGTTTAAATCAGTCACATCTCCAGGCCATGCCCGGTGAGTGGTATTGAATGCAATGGCATCAAATTGACGGTTGTAATCACGGTCTTTAACTCTTAATTTAAGGTGGTTTTCACCGACAATCTTCTTGTCTATTACCACAAATGTCCCGTCAAATACCGGCTCGGGAAACCCCTGGCCCCAGGGACCCGAATTTCGTATTAGCTCTGCGGTCTCCAGGTTAATCACCTCGGCTGGTAAACAACCATCAGTATAAATGTCAGAATCTAGACCATAGGCAATGATATGTTCTTTGATTAATTCATTAAATAAAATAGAAAACCGCTCAAGCTCTGTCTCAGCGATGGTCAATCCCGCTGCCATGGCATGACCGCCAAATGTCATTATGAGCCCTGGTTCGGTGGTAGCCAGCCTGTCGAGGATGTCCCGGATATGAACGCCCGCGATTGACCTTGCAGAACCTTTTATACTCCCATCTTCATCCCGGGCAAAGATTATGACCGGTCTTTGTAATTTATCCTTGATTTTGGACGCCAGTATCCCGATAACACCCTGATGCCATTCCGGGTTGAACAGGCAAATACCGTGTTCTGCACTTTGCTTCTCCAACTTTCCAACTGACGACAAAAACTGTAGTGCCTGCTGATGCATCTCTTCCTGTATGTCTTTGCGTTCCTTATTTAATTCATCCAGCTCCGCTGCCATACCATGGCAGGTATTCATATCGTTACCAATCAGACATTCAATTCCAAGGCTCATATCTGATAATCTGCCAGCGGCATTTAACCTTGGACCGATACTAAACCCCAGGTCACTGGCCACCAGTCCTGCATGCTTTTTACCTGCGACCTTGATCAATGCCTGTATGCCTGGCACTGATTTACCGGTTCTGATTAATCCAATTCCATAAGAAACCAGTATTCGGTTGTTATAATCCAGTGGAACAACGTCTGCCACAGTTCCCAGCGCCACCAGGTCAAGATAAGTTGCAAGATTTGGTTCCTTAATCCCCTGCGATTCAAACCAGTTTCGCTCACGCAGCTCAGCGCGTAATGCAGCAAGTAAATAAAACATCACCCCCACACCGGCAATGGCCTTGCTTGGAAACGTATCTCCGGGTTGATTCGGATTAACAATGGCACTGGCGTCGGGCAATTCATTTCCCGGTAAATGATGGTCAGTAATCACCACATCCACACCATGTGCCCTGGCGCGTGCCACGCCTTCAATGCTGGAAATACCATTGTCAACGGTGATAATAATGTCTGGATTCAGGTCCATGGCAAGGTCAACCACCACTGGACTCAGACCATAACCATGTTTAAAACGATCTGGCACAAGATATTCAACATGCGCCGCCCCCATGGCGGTCAACCCCCTGATACCCAAGGCGCAGGCTGTAGCACCATCAGCGTCATAATCCGATACGATTAATATATATTTTTGATATTCGATTGCCTCTGCAAGAATCCTGGCTGCTTTATCAATGTCCTTTAATGTAGTGAACGGATGTAGTTTTTCCAGTGAATAGCTCAGTTGCTCTGCAGACTCAATACCACGTGAGGCATAAACCCGTTTCAATACTGGATGGAGATCAGTGGGTAACGATGTGTCATTACCGGCATCCCGCCGTTTAATTCTCCTTTGCATACTCTGGCATTCTTTTATAATGGATAATCGGGTGTGGTTTCTTCCAGAATTTGTTTAAGCCAAAACGGCTTAAGTAAAACTCATGCTCATCGGTGATTATACGTAGTTTTTTCAATTTCCCCTGCTGTAAATGTTCCAGGGCCGGGGCAAACCAGCTACCTTCCAATAGCATCAAGGCCTTTTGCCACAGGTCCAGGTTCTGGTACTGCCTGGGCGCCTGACAATGCATCAGGACCGCCAGGACTTCGTCCTTCTCGTTACTATGCTCCAACATCCCCAGAAAATGGTTAGGTACAGAATAGGTTGTGATAGATGTCAACCCTGCAAGGCAGCTGGCAAAGACATCATCGGCAAAGACCATAGAGATATCAGTATCTGAAAGCGTATCGATTTCTCCCATACCCCAAAACCAGATACTGTTAATGGGTAACTCTCCACGTGATTCGCGCTGCTGATTAATATCGGAGCTGAATAAGTGCATCTGGAGTTCATTTAACATACTGTGTATTTTTCCAGCCCCTTCCCCCCTGGGAAGATAGGCTGCCACTTCACTACCCACAACCGTGCTCAATTCGGTGGTAGTGATTGGCAGATCATTATCCAACTGGATATACCAGCGGTCTTCATAGGGGACTTCTATGGTAAAACCATAGTCCTGAAGTACCTGGTTGGCCTCGGCAGCAATGGCCAGGGCATCATGCTGGCTGAGATTTAAAATAAATGAATCCATCAAGATCAGACCATCTCGATCAGCACTGAGGTGCACGGGGTCTGCCCGCATCCAGGTACCACTGGAATCTCCAGCGTTGTCCTGATAGCGCGTTATAGATGCTACCGGCACATCCTTTTCTGCCGGAACATCCAGGGCCAGGAGGTTAGCCAGGGTCCGATGGTACTCAGTATTGGTATTCAGGTTAACTTTATGACTGGATTTAGATAACAGCAGTTCCAGCGCAGGCAGTGAGGGGACATAATCATCATGGAACCGGGCATCGGGACCTAATAAACCAGGTATGATCAGTGTCAGGGATTGCATGACTCAAATTTACATGAGAACAGCATAATCGGCCAGTAATATGATTGAATTATTAAAGAAAAAGAAATAGACAGGATTAACAGGATAATATTTAATTTGACTTGATGATTTTTAAATATTTATTAATGATTAGAGCATGTTGTTAAGTAAAAAATAATTGGCAGAATTTACAAGATTTTATTAGTGACATATATCAATCATGTAAATTTTAAAATTTCTATCCTGATGAATTATTGCTTAATAAAATCAGATACGTTTCGTACAGCTACAATCTGTTTTAAAACACCAAGACATATTAATTTTTTCATCCTGTTAATCCTGTCTATTTTTTATTTTTTTCTCAATCGAGATTATCCATAATCGCCGCCTTGACCTGGTCAAACTCGGGCTCAATCTTGATCACCGGTACGGTGCTTTGTTTGATAGCAGTATCCGGGTCTTTCAGGCCATGGCCGGTCAGAGTACATACCACTACACTGCCTTCAGGTATCTTGCCTGATCGGATGTCTTTCAGCGCGCCGGCAACAGAGATTGCCGAGGCAGGTTCACAGAAGATCCCTTCCTTTTCTGCCAGTAATTTTTGTGCCGCCAGGATTTCATCATCGGTAAATTCATCAAACCAGCCGCCGGATTCCTCGCTGGCGGTCACAGCGTAATCCCACGACTGTGGGTTACCAATACGGATGGCAGTGGCAACGGTCTCGGGATTATCCACCGGATGGCCACGAAGAAATGGTGCGGCGCCACTGGCCTGGTAGCCACACATCACAGGGGTATTATCTACCACCTTGTCAAGAATGTAGTCACCCTGCTGGGATTGAAAACTATCCTGATACATGGGTCTACCTGCATACTCACAATAGCCCAGCCAATGTGCGGTAATATTGCCGGCATTTCCCACCGGCAGGCAGTGATAATCCGGGGCCCGACCCAGGGCATCGATGATCTCAAAGGCGATGGTCTTTTGCCCATGAATACGATAAGGGTTAATGGAATTAACAATACTGACTGCAGTATTTCCCCCCACTTCCTTGACCAGGCGCATACCGTCATCAAAGTTACCCAGGATCTGAATAACAATGGAACCCTTAATCATGGCCTGGGCAAGTTTTCCCAAAGCAATCTTGCCTTCCGGTATAAGGACAAAACATTTTATCCCTGCGCGACTGGCATAGGCCGCAGCGGCAGCCGAGGTATTTCCAGTGGAGGCACAGATCAAGGCCTTTGCCCCTTCAGTGACCGATTGGCTCACAGCAACGGTCATGCCACGGTCTTTGAATGACCCGGTGGGATTCAGGCCTTCAAACTTGGCATGGATCTCAATGTCCTTGCCTACCAGTTTTGGAATGTTGATTAGCGGGATCAAGGGTGTACTCCCTTCATACAGGGAAATCACCGAGGCATTATCGGCAAGGGGAAGCCGCGACCGGTAACGATCTATGAGTCCTTTATTGGTTCTAAATTCAGTCATGTATTTCTTTAATAGACAGGATTAACAAGATCTATTCAGGGTTAACAGGATATTAAGAAAACTTTAATATGGCCATTTATATCAGTCAAATAAAATACGATTTATTTCCATTGAGCTTGTGCGTTTGGTAAACAAAAAATTCAATTATTTATTTTATCCTGTTCATCTTTTAACACCCTGTAAATCCTGTCCAATCTTTTATGCCAAAGTTTCCACCCGAATCCGTATCACCTTGTCCTTCACGGAATCCAGTGCCTCGATTTTTTCTATGGCCTGGTTCATATGCTTTTCCAGGGTCATCTGGGTAAGAAAGATTACCGGGACGTTGGGAACATCACCTTCTGGTTCTTTCTGTATGATCGCCTCAATACTGATTTCCAGATCACCTAATATAGAAGTAATATCAGACAATACACCGGGTTTGTCCACTGCCAGGACCCTAAGGTAATAACCTGTCTCCACCTCTTCCATGGGCCGGATGGCAATATCGGAAATGGCACTGGGTTGAAACGCCAGGTGCGGCACCCGGTTTCCAGGGTCGGTGGTCAGCGCCCGTACCACGTCCACCACATCAGCAATCACAGCAGACGCCGTGGGTTCGGAACCCGCACCTGCACCATAATATAATGTGGGACCTACCGCATCACCCTTCACCAGCACTGCATTCATGACGCCATCAACATTGGCGATCAATCGCCTGTGGGGTATCAAGGTAGGATGTACTCTTAACTCCACACCTTGATCCGTCTTACGGGTAATACCCAGGTGCTTGATCTTATAACCCAGTTCAGCCGCATAGGCCACGTCCTGACGTTCAATATTGGTGATTCCCTCTTTGTATACCTTGTCGAACTGCAATGGGATTCCAAATGCAATTGACGATAGTATCGTCAACTTATGTGCCGCATCGATACCTTCTATATCGAACTCCGGGTTGGCCTCGGCATAACCCAGGGCCTGTGCCTCGGCAAGGACATCATGAAAGTCCCGGCTCTTTAACAGCATCTCAGACAGGATGTAATTACTGGTACCGTTAATAATCCCCGCTGCCCATTCAATCTGATTTGCCGCCAGGCCTTCTCTCACTGACTTGATTATGGGAATACCGCCGGCGACCGCCGCCTCAAATGCTACCGTCACGCCCTTGTTCTGGGCAGCCTCAAAAATCTCATTACCATGTAATGCAATCAAGGCCTTGTTGGCCGTTACCACGTGTTTGCCATTTTCAATGGCCTTCATCACCAGCTCCAGGGCCGGGGAATAACCACCTATGAGTTCAATGATGATCTCTACTTCTGGGTCTTCCACCACCTTGAAGGCATCGTCAGTTATTTGAGCAATGCTCTCCAGACCCGGCAAGTCTTGACTGTATTCTTTAGCGGCGGCATGACTGATGGTGATCGCACGTCCTGCCCGTCTTGCGATCTCATCGGCATTACGCGACAGCACACTGACAGTACCACCACCGACGGTGCCAAGTCCTAACAATCCTATTTTTACTGGTTTCATAATTTTCAATTTTATTTAGTTCTTGAAAAAAGCTATTTCCATCATTCCCGCGCAAGCGGGCATCCCCTTCCCATAGGGAAGGTAGGATGGGGTCATTTTTATCCGCCGTAGGCGTTCATTTTCTTGATTATATCCTTACAACTGTTCAAGTAATTAATTTAAATAAAAACAATATTCTTGCTTCAACCGGAATAACAAATGTTGAATATCTCATTACCCCTCACTTCTAATCTTCACCACATTGTTGTCCTTCAACATCCCGCGAATGCCTCTGACCGCCTGTCGGGTACGATGTTCATTTTCAATCAGACTGAATCGAACAAAATTATCGCCGTATTCACCAAATCCTATCCCCGGGGATACCGCGACTTTTGCCTGCAGCAATAACTGCTTGGAAAACTCCAGTGAACCCAGATGTCTGAACTGCTCAGGGATGGGCGCCCAGACAAACATGGTGGCCCTGGGTTTCTCCACTGCCCATCCTGCAGAATTTAATCCCTCGCACAAGACATCTCGCCGGTTTTGATACATCATGCGAATATCATCAATACAATCCTGCGGCCCTTCCAACGCGGTAATAGCAGCCACTTGAATCGGGGTAAACATCCCATAATCCAAATAGGACTTCATCCTTGCAAGTGCGTTGACCAGGGATTTATTCCCCACCATAAACCCTACCCGCCAACCGGGCATATTGTAGCTCTTGGACAAGGTATAAAATTCCACTGCCACATCCCTCGCCCCCTCCACTTGCATAATAGAAGGTGCCTGGTATCCATCAAACACGATTTCTGCATAGGCGAGATCCTGTATGACCCAGATCTCATGCTCTTTGGCGAAGGCAATAACTTTCTCAAAAAATTCCAGATCCACACATTGTGTGGTTGGATTGCTGGGAAAATTCAATAACAGCAGTTTTGGTTTTGGCCAGCTATTACGAACAGCGTTTTCCAACTCTTCAAAAAAATTGACCTCCGGTCCAATTGGCACATGCCTGACATCCGCTCCAGCAATAATAAAACCGTAAGGATGGATAGGATAGGACGGATTGGGAACCATCACCGCATCACCACGATCAACTATAGCCATGGCCAGGTGGGCCAGGCCTTCCTTGGATCCCAGAGTCACGATGGCCTCGGTCTCAGGATCCAGATCAACATTATACTTGTTCTTGTACCAGCGACAGATGGCGCGGCGAAGACGGGGTATGCCTCTAGAGACCGAGTAACGATGTACATCAGAGCGTTGTGATACCTCCACAAGCTTGTCAACGATGTGCCTGGGGGCCGGCTGGTCCGGGTTGCCCATACCAAAATCAATAATATCTTCACCGCGATGACGCTCCTGCATCTTCAATTCATTGACGATATTGAAGACATAAGGTGGCAGGCGATCGATTCTTGGAAAATCTTCTTTCATTTCAGGCTATAAAGTGTTCGTTTTACTAAAAAACATGAAGTATAAGGTAATATCTGCAAAGGTGACAGTTTTGTAAGTAAAATCACGGAGATTTCTGGCAAAGCACTTTGCCGTATACTGTGGGCATGACAAGAGTTGCCGTTGTTCAAATGGTCTCCGGTAAAGACCTGGAGAAAAACCTGCAGGCCGCGTCTGGTTTAATTGCCGATGCCGCCAGACAGCAGGCAGAATTAGTCCTGCTACCGGAATATTTCCCTATTATCAGTGATGATGAAATGGACAAGATCAAAATTAGGGAAGCATATGGAAATGGCCCGATACAGACATTCCTGTCGGAACAGTCCCGTCGTCACGGAATATGGCTGATGGGTGGTACCCTGCCTCTGGAAACAGATGATTCCAACCGGGTGTACAACAGTTGCCTGCTTTATGATCCACAGGGAAACATTACAAATCGATATGACAAGGTCCACCTGTTTGATGTCAATGTGGATGGCAGCGGTAATGAGTCCTACAATGAATCCAGTTCCATTGTCCCCGGTGATACTATCGTGACCGCGATAACCCCTTTTGCTACCATTGGCATGACAGTATGTTATGACCTGAGGTTCCCTGAACTTTACCGGGAGATGATAGACAAACAGGTTAATCTCATTACTGTCCCCTCGGCGTTTACCTATACCACTGGTAAACATCACTGGGAGACCCTGCTCAAGGCACGTGCCGTTGAAAACCTGTGCTTCGTGATGGCCGCCAACCAGGGGGGTAAAAATACGGACAAGCGCACCACCTGGGGACACAGTATGATTATTAGCCCATGGGGAGATATACTGGCCGGCATTGATGAGGGACCCGGTGTAGCTGTAGCGGATCTGGATTTTCAGGCGCAGGAAAAACTGAGAAAATCTTTTCCGACCCTTCAACATCGAAAATTTTAACTAATAACAAAGAGGTTATATGAGCCAGTATCTGGAAATTGCAAAATCACATTTATTATCACCGGTAGGCATGGAAGTCGTTGACATCGAAAAAACATTGGGTCAGATCATGTCCCATAATATCGACCAGGCAGATTTATATTTTGAATCTTCTCGCGGTGAATCCTGGGTACTGGAAGAAGGGATCATCAAAGAAGGGTCACATAACATTCACCAGGGGATGGGGGTCCGCGCCATCAGCGGCGAGAAGACCGGCTTTGCCTATTCTGATGAAATCCTCCTCCCGGCATTGACCAATGCCGCCAGTGCAGCAAAGTCCATTGCCAATAGCGGCAGTTCGGGATCCCTGCAGGCCTGGGAAACCAGGTTGATCCCTTCACTTTACATGGACAGGGACCCTGTGGATTCCATCACCCCTGATCAGAAAGTCTCATTACTCAAAAAAGTCGACGAAATGGCACGGAAAAAAGACCCCCGTGTCAAACAGGTCATCGCCACATTGGCGGGTGAACATACAACGGTATTGATAGCGGCAATCGATGGCACCTTTACCGCAGACATCAGGCCACTGGTCAGGTTAAACGTCAGCGTCATCGTTGAAGCCAACGGCAAACGTGAACGGGGAACTGCCGGTGGCGGGGGCAGATTTGGTTATGAATATTTTCTCAATGACGAATTACTCCAATCTTATGTAGATGAGGCCATAGACCAGGCGGTCATTAATCTGGATGCCGTCCCCGCACCGGCAGGCAGTACCACTGTGGTCCTGGGACCAGGCTGGCCTGGCATATTGTTACACGAGGCCATCGGTCATGGTCTGGAAGGGGATTTTAACCGTAAAGGCACCTCAGCATTTTCCAATCGAATCGGCGAACGCATCGCTACCGAAGAAGTTACCGTGGTGGATGACGGGACGATTGCCAACAGACGAGGCTCTCTGACCGTGGATGATGAAGGCGTCCCAACCAAGTGCACCACCCTCATCGAAAACGGCATCTTAAAAAATTACATGCAGGACAAACACAATGCCCGGTTGATGGGGATGGAGCCTACCGGAAACGGCAGGCGTGAATCCTATGCCCACCTGCCCATGCCACGTATGACCAACACCTATATGCTGGCGGGTAAACATGACCCGGAAGAGATCATCAAGTCGGTAGATAAAGGCGTGTATGCCACACAATTTGGCGGCGGCCAGGTAGATATCACCAACGGTAAGTTTGTGTTTAGTGCCAGCCAGGCCTGGTTGATTGAAAACGGCAAGATCACGGCACCCATCAAAGGTGCCACCTTGATCGGCAACGGACCGGACGTACTAACACGGGTCTCAATGGTAGGTAATGACCTTGAACTGGACAGCGGCATCGGCACCTGTGGCAAGGACGGACAGTCTGTCCCCGTTGGAGTGGGTCAACCTACCATCCGTATCGAAGACCTGACGGTTGGGGGAACAGCATCTTGATTACTAATACTTGCCTCATTTCCACGAAGGCTAACTACCCCTCTCTCGTCATTCCCGCGAAAGCGGGAATCTAGTAATGAATATCTGCCCGAAGGGCCTCCCTGTCTAACCAATGAAAATCTGGGTAGACGCCGATGCCTGTCCCGCGGTGATTAAAGACATCCTGTTCAGGGCGGCAGAGCGTACCGGCATACAACTCATCATGGTTGCCAACCAGGCTGTTAAAATACCGCCTGCCAAAAATATTTCATCCCTCAGGGTACCATCCGGCTTTGATGTCGCCGATAATGAAATAGTCAATCGCGTGGAAGCAGGAGACCTTGTGATTACCAGTGATATCCCTCTGGCTGCTGAGGTGGTGGATAAGGGCGGCCATGCCTTAAACCCGCGTGGCGAACGCTATAGTCCAGACACCATTAAAGCGAAACTCGGTATGCGTGACTTTATGGAGACCATGCGGGCCAGCGGCATCCACACCGGCGGCCCCGCTACCTTAAACCAGGGCGACCGCAAGGCCTTTGCCGACAATCTGGATAAATTAATCACCATTGCGCTAAAAAAAGCGACATAAAAAAAGGGATTTATATCTTGGATTTTGCATGATGAGTTACCATGCGTTAGGGTTCGATCTTGCAAATATTTCTAGCTGAAATTATTTCAATCTTACAAGATACTATCTGAAACAGAATTCTAGCAATAAAATTAAGGGTAGAGATGACCAATCCAATCATAGCAAACAATAAGCCCGTGAAAGTTTCCCTGAAGGAAAACGAGGATTACTACTTTTGTGTGTGTGGGCAATCGGACAACCAGCCCTTTTGTGATGGTTCTCATGCGGGTACAGATTTCAAACCAAAGGCATTCAAGACAAAGGAAACGGGCGATGCGTTCTTATGTCGATGTAAGCATACCGGCAATCCACCCTATTGCGATGGTACCCATAATCAATTTAGTGATGACATGGTGGGTAAAAAAGGACCAGGTATAGACAATAACGGTTCCCACATGCCCACAGCCAGGGCGACTCCCATTGAACCCACGGTAGAATTTATCCATCAACTGGCAAAGGAAGGCCTGTCAGAACTTGGGCACCATGGCCCCATGACATCTATGGGGGTCCCCAGGAATGAATTACCTCACTGGGATGACCTGCAGATCATGGTGGCACAGATGGCCACCAAGCCGTTAATGGAAGACATCGGCGTTAATACTGAACTGGTGATTGGACCTGAAACAAAGAAACCTCTGTCGCTAAAAATCCCCCTGTTTGTATCTGATATGAGTTTCGGTGCATTATCTGAAGAGGCCAAGGTTGCACTGGCCAGGGGTGCAGAGCTGGCAGGTACCGGGATATGCTCAGGTGAAGGCGGTATGCTACCAGAAGAACAGGCAGTAAATTCCCGTTACCTTTATGAACTCGCCAGTGCTAAATTCGGTTACAAGGAAGAATTATTAAATAA
>JAURPG010000118.1 GCA_030835405.1 Gammaproteobacteria bacterium
ATATTATCTATTCCATGACGCACTGAGCAAAGACAATTAGAGGTGAAATATGATAAATCGACTGCTGTTAATACTTTTAACGTTATTCATGGCCGCATGTAGTGACACTAATCAAGATTCCTCCAATGTTTTTGAAACACAGGTGAACTCAATTGAAAAGGCAGAGGAAGTAGAGCAGCAAATTCTAGACGCTGCCCAGAGACAAAGACAGCAAATAGAAGAAGACATTAACCCCTGAATATAATTTTATCTGTCAAACAGTCCCCTCAGGGTATCTTTAACATCGTCAACGACATTTTCTTCACTCGCATCACCTGGAGGCTCTGTAGCTTCGCCGGATTGAGTTGACGAGGAGGATGCAATACCTAAAGCCGTGTTGCAGGGCTCCGGATCAGCGCCCGACTTGCTAAATAGTCCCTGAGCCAGTAAAGATAATCCTCCTGTTGCCACTGCGGCACCAGCGGACAGACCTGTTTTAATAACATTTTCCGCATCGATAACAGGCCTGGGATTGGCCAGGGTACCGCCTATTTTGGCTGCACCAGCGACACTGCTTAAATTCAAACTAACACCTTCTCTAGCATAAGGTCTGATACCGAGGTTTAACTCTTCATTTTTAAGATTGATATTACCACTACCCACCATATACATCTTACTGGTCTGCACAGCGATTTGGCGATCAATATTAATTATTCCATCGTCTATTGGAAGGTTTATGACCAGGCATTCTAGCAGACTGAAATCTTCCTGCGATGACAGTGGATTCAGCTTATTGAAGGTTGAGAAAATAATGTCGGCGCCAAACATGTCTATTCCTGAATTGGGCATCCTGGCCTCACCAATATTGATTAGCATGTTACCGTTAAAGTCCCCCATAATGTCTGCAACTGAGCTACCATTGCCAGAACCCGTAATGCTGATTGAGGTTGCACCACCAGTGAACCATCGATCTTCTTCATGGGGTAGCAATTCGAGCATAATGCCATCACCGCTAATATCAGTTGATAATCTGGCCTGGTTATCATTGATGGTATCAAACTGGATGGAAGCAGATAAATCACCACCAGCTATGCCTGACCGGTTTGACATACTCAAATTGCCACCATTCAAGCTAACGGTCAGTTCGTTTTCATTAAGTACGATGGAAGGGGTGACAATTTGATTGGCGCTGTAGGTAAGATTTGCATCAACAGAACTTAATAATTCCAGGGGCAGGGCATCTCTAGGAAATATAAATTTAACCTCTTCCTCAGATTCTTCGGGCATAAACGGTGTTAGATTCAACACATCAGATTGTAAAACAGCTGTTATCCTTGGAGTATTGCCGTCCAAATTGGCTGTAATATTACCTGAAATTCCAATTTCAGAGAGCTGCAGGTTAATTTCATTTATGCTCAAATTTTCGAGGTAATCAAAATTCAGGATGCCACTGAATAACAATGGTCCTTGATCAGGGAATTCAGATTCTGCCAGTTCATTTAGATCGGATAATGAATCAATTTCAAGCGTCAGGGCGATTGAACCTGATGGATTATCTAGTAGATTAGCCAGTGTTCCATTTAATTTTAGAGCTAATTCACCAAGATTTCCTGATATATCAAGCGGGAACTCATTACCCGACATGAGTCCATCAATGGTTCCAATCTGGCCAGACATTTCGAGAACTGTGTCATTGTAATCAGCTTCAAGGCTGAAACTAACCGGGGTATCAAGGTCCGTAATCGCAGTGGTAAATTCATTCAGGCGGAATTCAGTAGTAGATTCAATGACAATATCACTGTAACTCAGCAAAACATTTCGAATCTCAATATTTTCGACACTGACGGGAGGTAAAGATGATGCCTCCGCCGTAGTTTCGGCTTGTGCATTGGTTTGCATACCTGTCAATAACCAGTTTCCCTGACCCTGGGCATTTTTTTCCAGATTTACATTGGTATCGTGCAATATAAAGTCATTAATTTTTATTTCGCCACTTAACAACGGAATAATTGAGACTTTGGCTTCAACCCTGCCAACTTCGAGCATATTACCGGCGTTACCCCAGGGGGCATTCCCTAAAGAAATTCCTGATACGGCAATAGCAGGGGATAATGACGGGATGACCTCCAGGTCACCTTGTATATTAAATTCTCTGCTAGTTTGTTCACTGACCTTGACTATGATGTCCGGTTTATATTGATTCACATCCAGTGTCATCAGGAAAATAACTAAACCAAATACAGAAAGAAAAGATAATAACCCAATAATTTTAATGATATTTTTAATATTTACTCCGAGATAATATAATTCTCATTTAACTGTGATTTGCAGGGCCAGGGCAATTCCATCAGATTAAGAATTAGTCCCTCACATTCATAATTTAACATAATATACATTATGCGCACTTAATTGATGAATAGGTTCATTTTAACATGTAATGTCGTAGCATGATGTTAATCAAATCCCAATATTATTTGTACATTTAGTATGAGATTATTGATGTAACTTATTATTTTGAAATCATTTAATAGTTTTAGGAGTTAAAATGGCAGGAAAATTAAAACTGACAATGGCCCTGGACAGGTATGACAGACACTTTCCTTTCT
This sequence comes from Gammaproteobacteria bacterium, assembly GCA_030835405.1. GTDB lineage: Bacteria > Pseudomonadota > Gammaproteobacteria > Eutrophobiales > Eutrophobiaceae > Eutrophobius. Next base: position 2,586 of record JAURPG010000118.1, read on the forward strand.
TTGATGGCACTGTCCCCATTCCTGATGATATTAATCTGGAAGTTAAACAGGTTGGGCAAAGTGTTACGCTCAAGGATGGTTCTGACCGCCACGGCCAGATGCTCCATAACGAGGCTTATGATATATGTGAATTTTCCATGTCCAGTTTTCTGATGGCGAAATCAAGAAACATGTCAATTGCCGGGATCCCTGTTTTCCCCAGACGATTATTCAGTCAGAGCCAGATGTGGGTACACCCTGATTCGGACCTCTGGCATCCTCACGACCTGCGGGGTAAAAAAGTCGCGCTTAGTTCATTTCAAACCACCTTGTCATTATTGGCTAAAGGTGACCTTAAATTTCATTATGAGGTGCCCTGGGAAGAAATCCACTGGATACTCACCACCAAGGAAAAAGTCGATTTTTCTGTAAAACCCGGTGTGAAGGTGGATTTCATCGGTAATCGCCAGAATCTTGGTATCATGCTGGAAAAAGGCGAAATTGATGCCTTTTTCCTCCCACATCCGCCAGTTTCCGTCATGCGAGGTGAAACGGCAGCCAGGCGCCTGTTTGCAGACTGTCAATCAGAAGAAAAGTCCTATTATGAAAAACATGGTGACTTTCCCATTATGCACATTATCGCCATCAGGCAATCATTACTGGATAAAGAGCCCTGGCTGGCAAAGGTTGTCATGAAGATGTTTGATGATGCCAGGGAAATCACAGCAAGCTATTACGAGGACCCAAACTGGTCTTGTATGGCATGGGGTAGACATTATTACGAGCAGGAACGTGCTTTTTTTAGCAGTGATCCCTGGCAGAATGGCTATCAACGTAATTTTAACAATATTGAACGTTTCATCCGGTATTCACATGATCAGGCAATGATTGATGCCCCCTATCCTCCTGAGGTGTTATTTACACCCGAGACGCTTGATACCTGATAACCTAAAGAATATCTGCAATTAATTGGGTAAATTAATATCGCCAGTCAATTATCTTTTGCAGGTTAGATTTAAATTGAGGGTAAGTGTCATCACCCAGCAGTTGATTTATTTTCTCATCATGTTGCCCCAGAAGATTTAACAGCAATACTGACTTTTCATTGCCTGCCTGGGTTAACTTAAATGTCGTGATTGTCTTGCCGGTAATCACTTCAATTAAATCTCTGGATATAAGCTCCTGAATCATAGATTGAATTTCGTTTCTGGGTATTTTAATCACTTTGCACATCTCATCTATGGTCGTTGATTGATAATGGTTTAATAC
>JAURPG010000119.1 GCA_030835405.1 Gammaproteobacteria bacterium
CAGTTTTTCAGATAATGCTACCCTGGGATATCCCTCGTCGATATGGATGGTTGCGCTCTGGATTAACCTTGCCCTGACACTCAATCACTCTCTGGGTTGGCTCAAAGAGAAACTGGTTTTAGGTTCCATCTTTGCTGCTGTTGGAGCTCCCCTGGCCTATTATGCAGGCCATAAGTTCGGCGTGATTTATTTTCAAAACATCACCATCTCAATGCTGGCATTGTCGTGTATATGGGCATGCGCCATGCCGTTACTCTTTTATACTCTAAGGATTTTTTCCTCAAGGCAACGCCAGGTACTGATAACAGTATGAATAATATAGAACTACTTGCGTATGCCTTTCTTATGTCATCAGTGGTCATGACTATCCTGTGGTTTATACAGCTTAAAACCCTTAACGCCGGGACAGTGGATGTTGCCTGGTCTTTCTTAACGCCAATCATAGGCATCTGGCTTATTTTATTTGATTCAACCGGGGACTCTACTCGGCAGTATTTGATAATGATTCTTGCCGTCATATGGGGCTTCAGACTGGGAACTTTTATATATAAACGTGTGATGAATGAAGTGGAAGACGGGCGCTATCGATACTTTCGCCAATATGCGGGGGATAATGCACCTTTAATCATGTTCCTGTTTTTCCAGTTACAGGCCAGTTGGACAGTATTGTTTGCACTGCCGTTCTGGGCGGCCTCACAAAACATATCTCCAGAGATTGGTATATTAGATATAGGCGGTATCGCAATCTGGATAATTGCCATTTCAGGAGAAGTGTTAAGTGACAGGCAACTTAAAAACTTCAAGAAGATTGCTGCAAACAAGGGTAAAGTTTGTCAGCAGGGTCTGTGGAAATACAGCAGGCATCCAAATTATTTTTTTGAATGGCTACACTGGCTTGCCTACGTACTAATTGGCTTCTATTCATCTTACTGGTGGCTCACGGTTGCCGGGATGATAGTGATGTATATATTTATCACACAATTAACTGGTATCCCTTTTACTGAAAAACAGTCAATACGAAGCAAGGGCAACGCCTACATTGAATACCAGAAAATCACGAGAAAATTTTTTCCTTTACCTAAATTCGGGCTGGAAAAATCCTGATGCAATTTAATAAATCTGAAAAAATTGACTCTGTGTCCACGGATCAAACCAAATCAGGCTTTCGGATACTCACGGTACTGGCAATAGCTGGTTTCAGCATTATGAGCTACTTCCTTGTTCTCGCAATTAATCACGGGAACCTTGCCATTGAAGGCCCTAATTTACTGAATATGCCCTGGGGTTTCCTGTCACTAATCGATATTTATACCGGATTAATCCTCATTTCCTACTGGGTATTATGGCGGGAGAATAATTTCTACAAGTCAATCCCGTGGATTATTTTATTATTGTTCCTGGGTAATATGGCAACCTGTATGTATGTACTAAAATGCCTGCTTGAATCGAAGGGTGAGCCCAGCATATTTTTTCAGGGGAAAAATTAGGTTTGGTTGATTAATATATAGATTATATTAATTACCTTAAGGGTTCACATGGAAACAAAATCGGGGAGTTGTCACTGTCAAAGTATTACTTTTGAAATAGACCTGGAGAATGGTCTTGAAAACCTACGCCGCTGCAACTGTTCCCTGTGCAGAAGAAAAAACGCCATTATGGCCTATGTCCCCATGGGACAATTCCGTCTTCTCACAGGAGAGCACGGGTTAACATCTTATCAATGGAATACCCGGGTGGCGCAGCATTTTTTTTGCGGTCGCTGCGGCATCTATACACATCACCGCAGACGCCTGAATCCAGATGAGTATGGGTTTAACGTGGCCTGTCTCGACGAAATTGATCCGAATCAACTCACCGATGTAACTGTTTTTGATGGCACACAGCTTTCCGTTGAAACACCTGAATACTAGCAGCGACATATTCAAGTCGCCCAAACTCAGCTAAACTATGGCTTATTAAACCCTGTGGGAGTTTCATGAATAAATTCTTTTGGGGCCTGGCAGTTAGCCTTGTCATCGTCGCCATATTTTTGACCTTTAAAATCCGGGAACCGAAAGTTTCCGGGCCGGTCACCTTTGAGATCCCGCCACCCTCACCCAGGGAAACCATCATAGAGGAAGAACCTGAGCCTGAGATTCGTTTCTCGGTCCCCGAGGTAATCAGCGAAGCCGAACCCCCTAGACCTTTACCGCCACTGGACGAAAGTGATGAGTCTGTCGAGCAGGAATTCCAGGAACTCGTTACAGATACACAACTGTCTGAATTGTTGTTGTTTAAAACCTTCATTCGCAACTTTGTCGTGATAACTGATAATCTGTCTGGCCGCCTGTTACCTCAGAAATATTATTTCGTTCAAGCCCCCGGGGGTAAATTCCTGGTGATGGAAACAGAAGATGAAAAGATTTTCATGGATCCTGACAATTATTCCCGCTATGAAACCTTTGTAAAACTGGTTAATTCCCTGGATATACAGCGTCTTTCTGATATCTACGTGTTTCTATACCCACTGTTTCAGGAGGCCTATGAAGAACTGGGCTATCCTGACCGTTACTTTAATGACAGACTAATCGAAGTCATTGATATGCTTCTGGACACGCCCAGAGTTAGCGACCCCGTTGAGTTGGTGCAACCCAAGTTTTACTACCAGTTTGCCCAACCGGAACTGGAGGCGCTGACCTCAGGACAGAAATTACTTATCAGGATTGGACCGGAGAATTCAGAAGTGATCCGTTCAAAGCTGGTCCAGGTTCGTGAAAAACTTACTGCGATTACCGATAAAAACAGGTAATTAATATTGTCAGCATTATTAGCTTGTGTAACACTTATATCAAGTCATCCCGGAGGAATTGATACATGCCAGATATTCAACTAGAGGTAAACGGGCGCAATTACGACATCAAGGATATTGCTGCCGACACACCATTGTTATGGGTCATCAGAGACCATGTGGGATTGGTGGGGACAAAATACGGATGCGGTGGTGGATACTGTGGGGCCTGCACCGTTCACTTAGACGGTAACCCAGTCCGCTCTTGCTCTGTTCTGGCCACATCTGCGGTGGGGAAAAAAGTCACCACCATAGAGGGCGTTGCCGTGGACGACAATGTACTACACCCCCTTCAGGAGGCCTGGATTGAGCATGACGTTCCACAATGTGGATATTGCCAGGCAGGTCAGATCATGTCAGCAGCCGCACTGTTAAGTAAAAATACCAATCCAACTGACTCGGATATCGATGCCGCCATGAGTGGAAATCTTTGTCGATGTGCTACATACATCCGCATCAGGCGAGCTATCCGAACTGCCGCAGCAAAGATCTCCGGAAACACAATGGGAACTGGAGGTAGCGTATGAACCAGACAACAGCACAAGATATTATTAATGAAATGGAAAACATCAGCGCCGGGGTTCTTGACCTCAGGGTGGTAGACAGACGTACCTTTCTCAAGTTAACCGGGATTACCGGCACCGGACTGGTTTTAGGTTATACCATACGGGATGCAGCATCACCGGTTTATGCCGCCGCTGATAATCAATTTACTGCGAATGAATTTGTCAGGGTTGCCACCGACGGTAAAATCTATCTTTACTCCAAGAATCCCGAGGTCGGTCAGGGCATCAAGACCGCTGTACCCATGGTCATCGCCGAAGAACTGGATGCTGACTGGGCTGATGTAATCGTTGAACAGGCACCAATCAATGAAGAATTGTATGGACGCCAGTCTGCCGGAGGCTCCCGTTCACTAACCACCGCCTGGGACCAGGTAAGAAAGGCCGGTGCTTCTGCCCGGGCCATGCTGATCTCTGCCGCTGCCAAAGAATGGGGAGTCCCTGCCTCAGAATGCCGCACCGAGGCAAGCAGTGTCTTCCACGATGCCAGTAATCGCCGTGCAGGTTATGCAAGCCTGGCCATGAAGGCCGCTGAAGAACCCGTACCGGACCTGGATTCGTTACCCCTGAAAAAGCGTTCAGAATACAAACTGCTGGGTAAACGTATCACCGGTGTCGATAACCGAAAGATAGTTACCGGTCAGCCATTATTTGGTATTGATGCAGTTGTCCCCGGGATGCGTTATGCGTCATATCTCAAGTGCCCGGCAGCAGGCGGCTCGGTCAGGTCAGCCAATCTTGATGAAATAAAAGCATTACCTGGTGTTGAGGATGCCTTTGTCATAGAAGGCAACAACGAACCCACAGAATTAATGCCAGGTATTGCGATTATCGCCAATTCAACCTGGGCCGCCATCAGCGCAAAAGATAAACTCAAGGTTGACTGGGATGAAACCCATGCCACCCGTGCCAGCTGGTCTGATGCACAGAAAAATGCTAAGGATGCCGCCAGCAAAGGGCAAGGTGAAATGCTGCATGACATCGGCAATGTGGATGAAAAATTTGCCGAGGCAGAAAAAAGCTTTGAGGCATATTATGAATATCCGTTTCTCTCCCATGCCCCACTGGAACCGCAAAACACCACTGCCTGGGTACATGACGGCAAGGCAGAGATATGGTCCCCCACACAACGCCCCGCACAGGGCGCGGCCAGTGTCGCCGGTATTTTAGGCATTGATGAAAAAGATGTGGAGGTACATCAGTTGCGTGTCGGTGGTGGATTTGGCCGGCGACTGATGAATGACTACATGTGTGAGGCCGCCGCTATCTCGGAGCGGGCTGGGGTACCTGTAAAATTACAATGGACCCGGGAAGATGACATGGCCCATGACTTCTACCGGGTAGGTGGCTTTCATGCGCTGAAAGGTGCCATAGATAAAGAAGGAAAACTCAGTGCCTGGCAGGATCATTTTATCACCTTCATGGGACCCAACAAGAAACCCGTTAGCGGTGGCGATATGCGTGCCAGTGAATTCCCAGTGGATTTCTTCCCCAATACCCGGGTCACACAGACCATGTTGCCCTTACGCGTACCTACGGGCCCATGGCGTTCACCCCGGTCATGTGGTATAGCCTTCGCGGTGCAGAGTTTTATCTCTGAATTGGCCCTGGAGGCAGGCCGTGATCATGTGGAGTTTCTGCTGGAAATGCTGGGCGAACCCCGTTGGCTGGAAGAAGGTAATATTGATGCCATGAATACTGGCAGGGCCGCCAGGGTCATCAAACTGGCCGCTGAAAAGGCGGGCTGGGGCAAATCTATGGAAAAAGGCCGGGGACTGGGACTGGCATTTCATTTCAGTCATGCAGGCCATTTTGCTGAAGTCGCCGATATCAGCGTTGATGACAATAAAAAATTAACCATCAATAAGATTACTGTCGCCGGTGACGTGGGACCAATAATTAACTTAAGTGGTGCAGAGAACCAGTGTCAGGGCGCAGTGATAGATGCCCTGAGCACCACATTGGGGCTGCAGGTCTCCATTGAAAATGGCCGAATACAGGAAACCAATTTCCATCAATATCCCATCCTCAGGATGGACAAGGCACCTGATGTAGCTGTGCACTTTATTGAAAGTGATGCACGACCTACAGGTCTGGGTGAACCTGCCCTGCCACCCGCTGCGCCGGCAATCTGTAATGCTATATATGCCGCCAGTGGAATTCGTGTCAGGGAACTGCCACTTACCAGACACGGATTCAGCGTTTAAGCCTATTTTGATAATCTCCCCGGCCCATACCGGGGAGATTTCTGATGCCTGGCAATCACTGCTGGCACGATTCTTGTGCTATGGCTTAAAATATAGCTTCATCTTCATAGCAAACAACACATCATGGACAATAAATTAATCACAATATCGTCACAGCTAATTACTGCAGGCCAAATACTGCATACATTAAATATGGTCCCGGCCACCAGCGGAAATTTTTCTGCCCGCCTATCAGATAACAAAATCGCCATGACAGCATCCGGTACTCATAAAGGATTCCTGACTGAAAAAGATATTTTAACAATGGACCTGGATGGCCATTATTCAGGGGAGGTGAAACCGTCTGCCGAAGCCGGACTCCATTTGCAAATCTACCAGAACAAACCAGAGATAAATGCTGTCCTGCATACACATTCAAGGTCTGCTACCCAGACAAAAAAATCTGAGGAACGTTTTATCTGCCTGGAGGGATATGAATTACTCAAGGCATTTGAAGGCATTGAAACACATGAAAATGCCATGGTGGTTCCCATCGTAGAAAATAATCAGGATATTAACGGATTGGCCAATAGCATTGAAGAGTTCTTGCATGGGCATGAAACTATTCATGCCTATATAATCCGGGGACATGGATTTTATACCTGGGCATCCTCAATTGAGGCAGCACTCAGACAATGCGAGGCACTGGAATTTCTGTTGCGATGCGAATCAACCTGAATAAAATATTTTAACGGAGAGTAACATGACCACATTAAGCATTTATGATGAGAATAATCATACTCAACCCAGGCATTATCGGGACTTTTCTGAAATCGCTTCTTTACTGGGTGATGCTGGTGTCCTCCTCGAACGCTGGGAAGCAAACCAGCCATTACCTGACAATGCTGCACAGGAAGAAGTATTAAACGCCTACAAAGAATCCATAGATAAACTTAATTTAAAATACGGGTTTCAGTCTATGGATGTAGTTGCATTGACACCTGATAACCCGAAGCGAGAAGAATTCCGAAATATGTTTCTGGCCGAACACATTCACAAAGATTTTGAAATACGCTTTTTTGTGGATGGACGGGGACTTTTTTATCTTCATCTGGATGACAAGGTATACATGATATTATGCGAAAAAGGTGATTTGATATCCGTTCCTGCCAATACCACGCACTGGTTTGATATGGGCAAGGCCCCGGATTTCAAGGCCATTCGACTCTTCACTACCAACGAAGGCTGGGTAGCAGAATTTACCGGTAGTGATATCGCCAGTCGATTCCCGGACTTTGATGAGTATCTGGAGCAGGTCTCTGATTAAGTTCAAAACATGGTGAAGGCCATCCTAACCGACATTGAGGGTACTACTACCTCGGTATCTTTCGTATATGATGTTCTTTTTCCCTATGCAAGGGAACACCTGCCTGCGTTTATTAAAACACATCGCACTGATAAAAATATTCAAAAATTATTAAAGGATATTAATCAGGAAGTAAACAAAGACCTGACAATAATGGAATCGATTGAACAGTTATTACAATGGATGGATGAAGACAGAAAAGTAACCCCGTTAAAAACCCTGCAGGGCATGGTGTGGGAAGACGGTTACCAGGCAAATGGATTTCAAGGCCATGTTTATAATGATGTCCCTCCCAATTTGAAGAAATGGCAAGATATGGGAATCCCTGTTTATATCTATTCTTCCGGTTCCATTAAGGCTCAGAAATTGTTATTCGCTCACACTGATTTTGGCGATTTAACACCATACCTGGCTGGTTATTTTGATACCACCTCAGGTAATAAAAAAGAACATGAATCCTATTTAACCATTGCGAATCAAATAAATTACCCACCCCAGGAGATCTTATTCTTGTCTGATGTCATTGAGGAACTTGATGCCGCCAGAACCACGGGGATGCAAACATGTTTATTAATCAGAAATACAACTGATTCAAACTCAAGGCCGACTCATCCTTGTGCCAACGACTTTAACCAAGTTGAAATTAACAGGTAGATAAAAATATGTCTGCTTATCGTAGATTAATTCTACCATCTACTCTTATTATCCTGGCCCTATTACTCAGACAACATATGGTGGGCCTTTATGGTGAATATGGTCAGCTTTTTGACTGGCTACCCTATTTTCTAATAGTTTTATCTGCTTCACTTGCTGTTTTTTTCAACCTTAGCAGAAATTTTATTGCAACCGTCTATTTACTGCTTATCTATCTATTAGTACAAAATAGTTTACAAGTCACATTGGATGATTTTTCGGCACTTTACACCTTTACTGCGATCTGTATTACCACTCCATTCATAACACTGATGCTTTTTCTTATGCCAGAAAAAGGACTTGTCAATAAACATGGGGCAATGATTTCAGGGATTGCCATATTAATTGCACTGTTACCTGTGATCTTGTTAGTCATCTTCAATGAACAGTTACTGGAAGCGTATATTAATAATTATTTTTCAAGCCGGCCTCATGAAGCCTATGTCCAGTCAATCACCAGTAGTCTTTTATTTCTCGCCGTACTGGTTTTTGGAATCTTTAAATTAATAAAAACAAATGAGGAATTTAGCGCGGCAAATGTCTCAACACTGATAGGTTTTTTTATTCTCCTGAGTTTCTTCTATATTGAGAAGATCTCGACTATCTTGATAGCTGCAAATGCTATCATCTTAATTGCCAACACCCTGCGAAACTCCCACAACCTTGCATTTCGTGACGAACTGACTGGTATCCTTGGCAGGAGAGCACTAAATCACCGAATGAGGTCGCTGGGGCGAAAATATGCTATTGCGCTACTGGATGTAGATCATTTTAAAAAGTTTAATGACAGCCATGGCCATGATATCGGTGATGAGGTATTGAAAATGGTAGCATCAAAGCTCAATGCTGTGTCTGGCGGTGGCATCGCCTATCGTTATGGCGGAGAGGAATTTTGCATCTTGTTTCCGGGTAAAACAGCCGATGAAGCTGGACCGTATCTTGAAGAAGTCAGAAATAATATACAGAATTATTCTATGACCGTCAGAAACAGCGAAAATCGGCCAACATCCATGGAAAAAGCAAAGCAAAGACGAGGTAGACGTAAACTACCCCGTGATCAGAATAACACCGTCTCTGTTACCATCAGCATAGGGGTAGCTGAACCAATCAATAAGCGCCAAAAACCTGAGGAGACCTTAAAAAATGCCGATACTGCTCTCTATGAAGCCAAGAAAAAAGGGCGAAACTGTACAATGGTATTCAGGGGTTGAAAAAACCATGGCAGTCTAGAATCATGTTATATGATATGAATAGAAGAATTACCTTTTGGTTTGTCGCATTATTACTGTCATTTACAGTTGATGTTCATGCTGTGCCTACAGGATCTGATTTGTTGCTCGCATGTAGCCTGGCCAGGGATAACAATTTTGATTCGATCCAGGGACAAATGTGCACCTGGTATGTAATACCCTGTAATTGCAATTATGATGCTGATATCCCCCAAAGTTGCACCCCGGAAAATATGCAGGTCCCCGAACTGGCCAATATTGTAATAGAAGGTCTAACCAACAATGAGGCCTTATTAAACCAGACGGCTTCAAAATCAGCTGCAATAATATTAGCAGAACAATTTCCGTGTAATATGTAAGCTATGAATAGTAAAGTTAATTGTTTTTACCAGAAATTTTTATTGTGAAAAAGAAAAAGAAATCAGATCAATATTATGAAAGTTTTGAATTGACTAAAGACCCATTTCCGGTAGAGGCTTATGACAATATTCTTTTCCTCACACCAGAACTGACGCACAGAATTCAGCAGATTAAAAATTTCATCGCTGAAACTGACAAGCTTATTGTTGTGAGCTCTGTATCCGGTGCGGGAAAATCTTCCTTTGCCGATTACCTGGAATCCATAAAAGAAAAGAACTGGAAGGCCTGCCTGATACAGGCCGATACAGATATGGACAGGGAAACCCTTGCTTACGAAATCATGCAACAGGTTTCTCCAGATAAGGCTGATGAAAAAGGCATGTCAATCCCGCAACTTCATAAATTACTTGAGTTATCATCCAAGACGGAACAAGTCCCGGTTTTTATTATTGATGATGCAGACAAGCTACCAGTTGAGACACTGGAATTTGTACTTGAACTATCTGCCTTGAAATATCAAGATACCTGCTATCATTTTGTTCTTTTTGCCAACGAAGCCATTACTGACAAGCTCAATAGCGAAAATCTGATTGAGCTGACGTCGAAGTTGGTCACCAGTATCCATTTACCGTCCCTGTCGCTGGTTCAACTTAAAGAATATATCGATAATCGCCTGGGTTCCTCTGGCGAAATTAATGAATATCCGTTTTCAGATGATGATATAAAAGAAATCTTTAATATTTCTGCTGGCCTGCCAAAAGGTATAAATATCCTGGCCCGGAATAAAATAATCACCAGGCTTGCGCCGGAATCGAAACCCAATCCATTATTAATATCGTCGGCTATAGCTGTATTGGTAATCGCCCTGATAGTCGTTTTTTATGTCACCAGTTTCAAGGGCGATGGGGACATGCCAATTCAACCCATTTCAACGGCACCCCCATAACCCTCGCCTCCTACGTTTGCATCCACGCCACCCCCAGCCGAATTGACCATAGTAGAACAAGATACTATTGAACCTCCTGAGGCGGATGTTATTGAAGACACACCCCCTGAAACTGATGAAATGGTTACCAGCGAAGAACCAGTAATGAATGAGAATAACGATGACAATTTCGTCATCAGTTCGAACACCGAAGCATCAGAAGCCGCCATAGATGATTTTGAGTCTGACTCAACAGCGGCCACTGGGAATATTGAAGCTGAGATCGCCATACCGGTGCAGGAACCTGATGTAACTGAATCTGCTGAACCTGAAGTTGCAGTAAATAACCCCATGGAACAGTCTGCTCCTCAATAGGAAATGACACCTTCCATAGATGACACTATTGCTATGACACCTTCAGACGGTGATTATTTAAATAATGCTGAAGATGCTGGTCAAGATAATATCTATAAACTTGATTCAATACCTGAGCAATTACTTGGTTTAAAAGGCGAGTCCTGGTATCGCGAACAGCCCGGCTCTTCTTATGTCCTGCAGTTAATCTCCGCCAGCAGTCTTGATAATGTACTGTCTCTTTTAGAAGGACTGGAAGACTTTCATGAAGACATGTCAGGATATGTAAAATATACCCCGTCTGGCAGACCCAGATATTTATTATTCTTTGAAAATTATACTGACAGGGAAAATGCCAGTAATTCTTTGTCTTACCTTCCTGAAAAATTACAATCAATTACACCTTATCCAAGATCCATTGGCAGCATAATCGATGAGATTGATGAAGTAGGTTACTGGCCCAGGTAAAAAATTTAATTGTAGTGCCAGTGCTGGTGCTCTTCTGACCACACCCGGTTAACAGGTCCACCATCGAAATTACGGATTGAACTGATTAGAAGTATCATACAAATAACCAGAATAACTCCACCCGCACCAAGGAGAATTTTGTATTGAAGTGACATCTCCTGTTTTGCCTTAAGACAACACTGCTTGTATTTCTTTCCAGAACCACAGGGACAGGGATCATTACGTCCGACTTTCATTTTCTACTCCATTTACAAACAAAATATATAATAGACACGATTTACAAGATTAACAGGATTTTTTATAAATGTGTTACTTAAACAGCATATGCGAAATTATCTGGATATCGATTGCAGAATATTTCAATTGTATTTAACCTTGTAAATCCTGTTAATCATGCCCATGATTTATAAAATATAATCAAGATTCTAAAAATTCTACGGCTTGCGGAATTTTTGATTCAAAATTGACAAAACTATGGTCACCTCCCTCCTCTATCAATAGCTTGCTGCCGGCATATTTCTTTTCAGCCAATTGATAATCCAGCACTTCATCCCCGGTTTGCAGCATGACAAAATAATTTTTCGGGCGGGAGATAGTCTCAATATTCAGGCGATGAAATTTATCGATATCAGATTCCGTTAATTTATATGTATCTTCTGTATGATAGTTTTTCAATGGTACATTAATATATTCTTTGTTGAACAACGTAAGTTTCACCGCAGGATTAATTAATACCGCTTTGATATTATATTTTTCCACCAGCCAGGTCGCCCAAAAACCACCGAGAGAACTACCCATAACATAAGCAATACCATCAGAATCCGATAGTGCGTTTTCAATAATATTTTCCAGAGTCTTCAAACTCTCCTGTGGGTAAGGTTTTAAAAACGGACAGGTGGACATGATTCCTGGCCGATGTGTTTGCAGCCAATGCTTCATTTGCACGGCCTTCACCGATTTTGGAGAACTGAGAAACCCGTGGATGTACAGCAATGTTGACATGAAATAAACTTACCAAATCAGGTAAAACTACTGGGCCATCCTCTCATGCATCAAGGCATCCAATTCCGCAACCAGTTGTTCCTGGGCCTGCTCAAACACCAAATCACCAGATTTAATCTTATATATTTTATCTAATATCATATCCACTTCTTCGCGATGAATCTCTTCTACTTGCATCCAGAAAATACGTCCCTGGTGATCCAGAAATACAGTAAAAGGCAATACCAGAAAACTGTTGCTGAACTGAAAGGCTACATCCTGAGATACATCTTCATCAGCTAGGGTCTCATACTCAAGGGGAATCGTCTGCATGAATTCCTGAATATTTTCCGGTGTGTCCACCGCAATACCTAATACATTAAAATCTCTACTTTCATATTCACTGGCCAATTGATTAAGCATGGGGATTTCACGTTTACAGGGGATGCACCAGGTGGCCCAGAAATTTATCAGTAATGCTTTGCCATCCCATTCTGATATAGACCGTTGAACGCCTTGTAAATCTGTCATAGTGAAATCCGGCCGTCGATAATCCACCTCTTGAGCCTGCAATAATAATGAATGCAAAGACAGGTAAATAAGAATTGTTATTTTCAGGAATTTAATCATAACTATGCACACAGATTACCACATAATATTTCTATCTAAAAAAACAGATATGGTCTATTTATCCAGGTATTTTTCCGCATCTAATGCCGCCATACACCCTGAGCCGGCCGATGTGACTGCCTGGCGATATACATGATCGGCGACATCACCTGCGGCAAATACACCGGCAATACTGGTTGCCGTGGCATTTCCCTGTATTCCAGACTGGATCTGGATATACCCGTCCTTCATTTCTAGCTGACCTTCAAAGATATCAGTATTGGGTTTATGACCAACTGCAATAAACACTCCCTGTAGCCCGACATCAGTGCACTCATCATTGGTAACATTTTTTATTTTCATGCCGGTCACCCCGGAATCATCACCGATGACTTCCTCCAGCACATGGTTCCACATGAATTTCACCTTGCCTGACTTTTCTTTTTCAAAAAGTTTGTCCTGCAGAATTTTTTCAGCCCGTAATTCATCACGTCTATGTACAACTGTCACCTCAGAAGCGATATTGGCTAGATACAGTGCCTCTTCAACAGCGGTATTTCCTCCTCCAATGACAGCCACCTTCTGATCACGATAAAAAAATCCATCACAAGTGGCGCAGGCGCTGACGCCCTTACCCATAAATTCCTGTTCCGAGGGTAACCCGAGATATTTTGCCGAGGCACCTGTGGCTATGATAAGTGCATCGCAGCTGTATTCACCGCTATCACCGATAAGCTTAAATGGACGAACATTCAGTTCAACCTTATTGATATGGTCATGGACGATTTCCGTATTAAATCGCTCCGCATGGGCCTTCATACGCTCCATTAATGCGGGTCCCTGTAGGCCTTCCACATCACCAGGCCAGTTGTCCACATCGGTCGTTGTCGTTAACTGTCCACCAACCTCTATTCCTGTGATCAAGACCGGGTTCAGGTTTGCACGGGCTGAATAAACCGCTGCAGTATATCCGGCTGGTCCCGAACCCAAGATCATCAATCGGGCATGTTTTACATCGCTCATAGTAATCCTTTATATATGCACAAAACGCTCAGTCTTTAAGCTCTTGCAGGTTATCCAGATAGACCAGGCCCGCCTGTTCAAGACCCGGGCGCATATTATACATGTCCAGACCCAGGATGCCGTCTGCCAGTTTCTTACGTTTGGTTTCTTCATTGGCCTCGCGATCCTGTGCATTTTTCAAGACCCCAGTTGCCTCCTTTCGTGGCACGACTACCACACCATCATCGTCTGCCACCACAACATCACCAGGGGTAATATACTGTCCGGCACAAACCACCGGCACATTGACGCAGCCCAGGGTATTTTTAACCGTGCCCTTGGCAGAGATGGCCTTTGACCAGACCGGAAAACCCATTTTTTCCAGGTCCATCACATCCCTGACCCCGGCATCCACCACCAGGCCCCTTACACCCCTGGCCATGGCAGAGGTGGCCAATAAATCTCCGAACATCCCATCGGTATTCTCCGTGGTGCAGGCCACCACCAATATGTCACCAGCCTGGCAGAGCTCTATGGCCACATGCACCATCCAGTTATCACCCGGCTGGGCAAGTATGGTAACTGCACTACCTCCAATTCTGGCATGTGGATAGATAGGCCGCATATACGGTTTCAATAACCCAGTTCGCCCCTGAGCCTCGTGGACAGTAGCAACACCAAGGTTTGCCAATGCTTCAATAGTGGTCTTGTCTGCCCGCTTGATATTTTTTACTGCAACGGTTTTCATTGGAATTACCTCAAACTTATTAATAATGGATACGCTTCTTTATCTTTACGTCATGCCGGTCTAAACCCGGTATCCAATCTATATATGTGTCCACTGCGTAGACTATTTGTTTTACTGGATTCCCGCTTTCGTGGGAATGACGGTAGAGGTTTAACATTAGACTTAACTAATTACTTCTTACCTTTTGCGTTTAACTTTTCACTTTTAACCTATAACTTAATCATCAAACCCATAAAGTCTTGCTGGATTATCCACCAGCACCTTTTTCTGCAGTTCATTATCCTGAGCAAATAAAGGCACAAGATCAACCAGATCACCATCATTGGGCATATGTTTTTTTATGTTTGGATGGGGCCAATCTGTCCCCCAAAGGATCCTGTCGGGCGCAACCCGGATCAATGCCTGCGCATAGGGTATTGCGTCATAAAAAGGCGGGCCAGCCTGGGATATCCGTTCCGAGCCACAGACCTTGACCCAGAAATCTTCCCGTTCCATGAATCTCAGTAATATCTGGAAGGGTTCCTGGTAAATTCCGCCGGAAGTCGGCACACGCCCCATGTGATCGATGACCTTGGGCAGGTCAATACTGGAAAACAGGCCTTCAAATTCCACCAGGTCCCCGGCATCTACATGTATGACAAGATGCCAACCCAGGGGTTTGACCCGATCGACTACTTTTTTCATTTGCTCAATATCGGGGGTTCCTCCCAGATGCTGGACAAAATTAAACCGAACACCTCTCACGCCGCCTTCA
>JAURPG010000120.1 GCA_030835405.1 Gammaproteobacteria bacterium
GGTGGTATTGAAGCAGAAGCCGCCATGCTGGGGCAGCCCATTACCATGCTGATTCCACAAGTCGTAGGCTTCAAACTAACCGGTCATATTAATGAAGGCGTCACAGCCACTGATTTAGTATTAACCGTTGTCGAAATATTGAGAAAACAAGGTGTAGTAGGAAAGTTTGTCGAATTTTTTGGTGATGGTTTAACGCAACTACCTCTTGCCGACCGCGCTACCATCGCAAATATGGCACCTGAATACGGCGCCACATGTGGAATATTCCCCATTGATTCTGAAACAATAAATTACCTCAGGCTCACTGGTCGTACCGATGAACAGTTGCAGGTTGTTGAGGCCTATGCACGTGCACAAGGTATGTGGCTGAATAAAAATACTGGCAACACCAGATATTCAGATGTCATCGAACTGGATATGTCTACAGTTGTGCCAAGTATATCTGGTCCTAAACGACCACAAGACAGGATTGAATTACCCGTTGCAAAACAAACTGCGCAAAATCACTTGCGAGAAATGAAAAATGACAATGTAACTGGTTCTGCCCAGGTTAAGCTGGATAATAATACTGAGTTTGAATTATCTGATGGCGACATTGTAATTGCTGCCATTACTTCATGCACAAATACGTCTAACCCCGCTGTCATGATAGGGGCCGGCCTGGTTGCCCGGAATGCTGTTAATAAAGGACTTAAGGCAAAGCCCTGGGTCAAAACCAGCCTGGGACCTGGTTCACTGGTGGTTAAAAATTATCTGCAAAAAGCAGGTCTAATTGATGATCTTAACTCCCTTGGATTTAATATTGTTGGTTATGGTTGTACTACCTGTATAGGTAATTCTGGCCCACTCAAAGAGCCGATTAGTCAGGCAATAAAAGAGTCGAATCTGGTTGCCTGTTCTGTCCTTTCAGGAAACAGGAACTTTGAAGGTCGTGTTCATGCAGATGTAAAAATGAATTTTCTCGCATCCCCCCCGCTGGTGGTGGCCTATGCTATCGCTGGAACAATGAATATTGATTTAACCCGTGAGCCTCTTGGTACTGACAGCGATGGAAATGATGTTTACCTGAAGGATATCTGGCCATCACAAAGTGAAGTTGCCGATATTATTACAGGTTCGATTGATTCCAAGATGTTTCAAAGCAGTTATGAAAATGTATTTGCAGGCGATGCGCGCTGGGCAAAAATCACTGTACCTGATTCAAATTTGTATGCCTGGAATCCAAATTCCACCTACATTCTAAACCCTCCTTACTTTGAAGGCATGTCTAAACATGCAGAGCCTCCTAAACCCATAGAAGGTGCAAGGGTACTGGCACTACTGGGTGACAGTATCACGACAGATCATATATCCCCCGCAGGAGCTATTAAACCCGATAGTCCAGCAGGTAAATATTTAATTGATAACGGCGTTGAACCGGTGGATTTTAATTCCTATGGCTCCAGACGCGGTAATCATGAAGTCATGATGAGAGGCACATTTGCTAATATCAGGCTGAAAAATATTATGGCAGATGGCAAAGAAGGTGGTTGGACAAAATATCAACCTGGCAATGAATTAATGAGTATCTATGATGCCTCCATGAAATACCAGAGCGAGTCTATTCCACTGGTGGTGATTGCAGGAAAAGAATACGGCACAGGTTCATCACGAGACTGGGCTGCAAAAGGTACTAACCTGCTTGGAATACGTGCCGTAATTGCCGAGAGTTTTGAGCGCATTCATCGTTCTAACCTGGTTGGAATGGGGGTCTTGCCCTTGACGTTCATGCCTGGTGATAATGCAGAAAAATATAATATTGATGGTTCTGAAATAATCACCATAAACAATATTCAGCCTGGTGACAAACAAACAACTGTAAAAGTCTCTAATACAAAACGCGATGATTTTTCATTTGATGTTACAGTCAGAGTTGACACCCCAAAAGAATGGGAATATTACAATAATGGCGGCATACTGCACTATGTATTACGTCAGCTCGCCTAATTAACAATCATAAATTCAGTGTACGTTTTGCCCGGCTGCAGAGTCCTCAGTGAGGTTCCAGCCTGATTGACTGCAACCCTGATTCAATAAATTATAGAACATAAACAGAAGTGTTTTATTTAGGTTAAGATTAATACCTTTACCCTTTTCAGGCAGTATTTCCAGCATTAAGGTTCCTTCTTCTGTAGATTTATAATTAATCTTTGCTGCCAGAAACCCTGCCTCACCTAAGGGATAATTGGTTGTCTTTTCAGCCTCGTAGGGTTTCTCCATGGCCCCCTGCTTAAACATTTTCTTGGTTTCCGATGTGGAAGCTAGAGTGGGGATACCTCCATGTTTATCAATTTCTTTAGTTACCACTTCAAGTAACAGACCGCAGAATCGTCTGGTAAACCAGACCCTGAATTCGTCACCGGAATTGGTATTCATCCTCAGCATCAATCTATCTTCGACTGGCACATAGTTTATATTCAGCTGATGTAATTGGTTAGTCATAAATATGGACTCGATTGATAATAATTAATAAATAGGTGACCAGTGCCTAATCTGCTGGGAAATGTAACATACGATAAACTTTAGATTCTAAATCACTCATTTCCATAGTTTTGACGATATAGGCGTCCACTCCTAATTCCAGAGCCCTGTCCTTGTCTACTTGTTAATCTGAAGCAGTGAGAACAATAATGCAGTTTGTATATCCATTATTACGGATTGTATCTATTGCGATAAAAACCATCCATGTCTGGCATATTCAGATCCATAATGACGAGATCTGGTGGACTTTCTTGGCAATACTTTACAGCTGCTTCGCCATTCCCTGCTTTATCAAGTTTGCAACCAAATTTTGATAAGATTAATTCTACCAGTTCAATGATATCTTCATTATCATCTGTTATTAGTACTGACTTCATGCGCCCTCCTTCTATCCAGATTATTTTAATATACCACCTTTAGTCATGATTTGTGGATCTAGTAGCGATTCAAGTCTCTTATCATCAAGCTCAGTCAATTCCATGACTGCCTCCTTTATCGATATATCATTACTTAATGCATATTTTACTATTTTACTCCCCTGATCATAACCAATAACAGGGTTAAAGGCAGTAATTAAAACTGGATTTTTGATCAAATTTTTACTTGATCGCTTTTCATTTACAACAAAATACTTAATTACTTTATTCGCCAGCGAATTACATGCGTTGGTCAACAAACAGATACTCTGATCAATATTATAAGCAATTACAGGCAGCATCACGTTTAATTGAAAATTACCTGACTGACCGGCTGTTGTAATTGTCGTATCGTTACCTATGACTTGTGCACAAACCATTGCTACGGCTTCAGGTATGACCGGATTTACCTTGCCAGGCATAATGCTGCTACCTGGCTGTAGTTCTCGAAGCGTAATTTCACCAAGTCCACTTAAGGGGCCACTAATCATCCAGCGCAAATCATTACAGATTTTCATTAACCCAAAACTGATGGTTTTCAGCTGACCACTCAATTCAACCGTTGTATCTTGAGTACTTGTGCCTTCGAATAAATCAGACGTAGGTTTAAACTCAATTCCTGAATTATCTGATAAATATTTAATACATAATTCAGCAAAACGCTGATGGGCATTAATTCCTGTGCCCACTGCAGTCCCGCCTTGAGGCAAATGCCTTAATCTTTCATGTGTATCTTTGAGCCGATCTATACCAAGTAAAATCTATGTCTACCAACTACCAAGCTCCTGCCCCATAATGATTGGCATCGTATCCATAAGATGTGTACGGCCGGTCTTTATAACATCCGAATTTCAGTAGCCTTTTCGCCTATTGTATCAGCCAGATGCTGCATTGCGGGCAACAACTCCTCAACAAGGAGTAAAGTGGCAGAAACGTGAATTGCTGAAGGAATAACATCATTGCTGCTCTGACACATATTCACATGGTCATTAGGATGCACTGTAGTTTCTGAAATATCTGAAGCTATTTTTGCAATCACCTCATTCACGTTCATATTGGTACTGGTGCCAGACCCTATCTGGAAAACATCGACAGAAAATTGGTCCTCATATTTCCCATTTAATAGCTCATGTACTACTTAGCTTATGGCCAATGCCTGCTTCTGATCAAGTAAACCTAATTCATGATTAGCATTTGCAGCTGCCTGTTTAATAAGCCCCATAGACCGGACAAATCCCCTGGGCATATATAAATTACTCATGGCAAAATTATTCACAGCCCTTTGGGTCTGGGCAGAATATAATGCTTGTTTGGGTACTCTGACCTCTCCCATGCTATTTTTTTCGATTCTTTAATCACCATTATCCATCTGTCTTCTCTCTTGTATCAAGTTCGATATATTTATATGTTTATTCCTTACTACATTAAAGAACTTTGAATATATTTTTGACCAACCATGAAATTTTTAAAAATGTCGGTAACCTTTGTCTGGTATTTCAATTGTCTTACCGTCGTTACCCAACCAGGTTAGCCCCTCTGATTCCGTCACCTTTCCTATTTTTGTCAGTTTGACTGGAAGCTTCTTTGATATATTTATTAATTCTGCTTCATGTTGTTCTGAAACCGTGAAACATAATTCATAATCATCACCAGAATTAATACCAAGTTTAATTAGGAGTTCTGGACTTAGTTTATTTAAAACATTACAGATGGGCACGCTATTGAATTTTACTTCTGCCCCAACTGAACTGGCTGACAAAAGATGGAACAGATCCGCGTTTAATCCATCAGAGATATCTATGCATGCTGTTGATATATTTCTCACAGCCATACCTACTTCCAATCTTGGTTGAGGTCTATTAAGCCGATTCAGGCAGGATTGATCGGTTTCATTACATGCCTTGTTCGTAGAAAACAGGGCATATGCCGCCATTCCCAGTTCACCTGTGACAAAAATACTGTCCCCAGGTCGGGCGCCTGACCTCATCATTGCCTGTCCATCTGGTAATATTCCCATGATTTGGACGGATATAGATAACGCTCCTCTGGTAATATCTCCACCAATTAAATTAATAGAGTATTTATCAGCAAGGGCAAAAAAACCCTTTGAAAAAGAACTAATCCATTCCGGATCATTTGATTCCAGCGTTATTGACAGGGTGACATATAACGGCTTTGCCCCCATAGCCGCCATATCACTTATGTTTACAGCAAGTGCTTTATAACCAATGTCATATGGGTTAGTTGAGATAGGGAAATGAATGCCTGAAACCAATGTATCTGCTGAGATAGCAAGCTGATAACCTTCCGGTATTTTGACGATAGCTGCATCGTCTCCAATACCGGCAATGACTGAAGGATGATTTTGACGATTATTTTTAAAATATTGTTTGATTATATCGAACTCTGACAGTGACATAATCAATGTTCAACTTTCTGTTCCAATCTGTTATTTCTGTTTATTTTATCCATAACCCCATTGATAAATTTGTAGGAATCTTCAGCTCCGAAAAGTTTTGCAAGTTCTACTGATTCATTAATAATGACGTTGCCAGGAATATCTGTCATAAACAACAACTCGTAAACACCCAGGTGTAAAACGGCATTTTCCACCGGGTCCAATTCAGATTCATTTCGCGAGAGAACCGGCCTGAGGATTTCATTTATCCTCTCAGCTTCATTTATCATGCTAGTGAGTACTGATTCAAAATAAACCTGATCTGCTTTTCTTAACTCACTTCTATCATTTTTGAATTCTTTTATAATTTCATCAGCTGGCTGCTTATTTAGCAACCACTGATAATATGCCTGGACAATATTTCGACGCGATTTAATCCGTGCTTTTTTAGAGTAATGTAAATCTGCCATACTAATCTGCTTTTACAGAACCCATAACTTGAATCATTTTTAGTGCTGTTCGAGCTGATTCTGCACCTTTATTGCTTTCTTCTTCGCCTGATCGATCCATTGCCTGGCCAACCGAATCTACTGTTAGCACGCCAAAAATAACCGGGGTAATATAATCCGTTCCCAATCTTGCAATTTCCATGCTGCAACTGTTTACAATAACATCAAAATGCGGGGTTTCCCCCCTGATAACTACACCCAATGTAATTACTGCATCGAAACGTTTCGTTGCCAATATTTTTTTAACCACTACAGGAATTTCAAATGCCCCGGGGACTTCATATTGCTGAATGGCGTTCTTGTCTACCCCTTCGTTTAACAATGTATCTAAACAACCGGATAAGAGCCTATCCACAATAAGCTTATTATATTGACTGGCTACTATTGCAATATGTGAATTATTTTTATTCATATTCTGCCAATTAATTAGTCAGTCATATAATCTACAATTTCAAGTCCGAATCCGGAAATCGCATGGTAACGTTTGGGCGAACTCATCACTATCATTTTCTGCACACCCATATCAGACAAAATTTGTGAACCCAGTCCAATCGTCCTGAAGTCTTTACCATTCTTCTTTTTTTCGGTTTTCTTAAGATCAGGATCGGCAACTTCAGCTATTTGCGCCAAAATTGATTCCGATTCTATTTGATTACAAAGGATTACCACAATGCCATTTTCTTCTATGGATATTTTTTTTAGAACATTTCGAATTGGCCAGGCGCTTCCACTTTGACTTCCCGTTAAATCAAATATTGGGTTGGTAATATGAACTCTTACCGGCATTGGCTTATCTGCATTTATATCGCCTTTTAGAAGCGCATAATGCAAATCGTTTTTAAGCTGATCTTTATATGTAAATAACCTGAACAAACCAAACTCCGTATGAAAATCAGTTTCAGTCAACCTTTCTATCGTACGTTCATGTTCTGTGCGATATCGTATTAAATCAGCTATTGTGCCTATTTTTATATCATACTTAACAGCAAGCTTTTCCAGATCTGGCCGCCTTGCCATGGTTCCATCATCATTGAGTATCTCCA
>JAURPG010000121.1 GCA_030835405.1 Gammaproteobacteria bacterium
AACCGCCTGATATGAGCTAATCACTCAGGCGTGTAGATGGACGCCATAGAGTAAAATTTTAATGATATAATTATGTTTCTGGTTATCTGAGACTGTCCATCAGGAAACCAAATACGACAAACAGATTTACAGGAGCATACTCTTTTCTATCTGTTCTAAATACATACGCTATGCTTTATCACTTAAATTAAGAACAATCTAAATAATGAACAATCACCAAAAAAAATTTCTACGCTCACTATTACATGAAAGAAATGTGATAATCTGGATTGGACAAAAGGGCCTGACTGATGCTGTCTTGAAAGAAATTGACCAGGCACTGAATCATCATGAACTTGTTAAGATTAAGATAAGAAACGGCGATAAAGACGAACGAAGCAAGATTATTGAGGAGATTTGTTCGCAATCTGCTTCAATAAATATCCAGACCAAGGGCAGTATTGCAGCCATCTACCGGGCTAACACAGATAATCCGGTTATCAATCTACCGAATTAATCAACATCAAAAATGATGCCGCCACGCTTTCAATGAACCTCTTAACCCTTAATATAAATAACCAACGTTTCTTACTGGTTGTATTTTTCGGTTTGAAGGTTTTTACATTATTATCAATGCCTTTAAGCACTATTGGTCAAACTATTACCGACACAGCCTCATTCTGCCCATTGACCATGCCCGTCCCTGCACGCCCATTGATTACAGAGCCACTTGAAGAAAATGATATTTTGATCACCGCAGATATGATCGAGTATGTTGAAGATGGAATTTCTCATATTGATGGCAATGCTGAACTCACCTATAACGATCAACAAGCCAGTGCCGATACGATTGAATATAACGAACCGGAAAATACCGTTAATTTAAACGGTGATATCAACTACTGGGACAATGATATCTATCTCACCAGCCCGTCTGCATCCATTAATCTGGATACTGATACAGGTGAATTTTCATCTGTGAGATATTGGTTAATGGGCAACCGCGGGAGAGGAAATGCCAGGCAGGTCATGGTGGAGCTGGGCAGCACAACTGAAGGTGAAGTCATGGATTACACCACCTGTGACCCAGATCTGGATAGTCCCTGGAACCTGACTACGAATATTTGGAAACTTAGTGCCCAGAAGATTACCCTGGACCATGAATCGGAACGAGGGACTGGCAGAAATGTCATCCTCAAAATAAAGGATATTCCGGTTTTTTATACCCCTTATATTTCATTTCCTACCAGTGACCGCCGCAAATCCGGTTTATTGGTTCCAACATTCGCATCATCCAGCCGCTATGGTTTTGAGCTGCTTGCCCCCTACTACTGGAATATATCACCGCAAATGGATGCCACTATTACACCAAGGTTGATTACAAATAGCGGATTAATGATGATGGGTGAATACCGGTATCTCTTTAAACGGGGACAGGGAACAGTAAACCTGGAATACCTTCCAGATGATTCCGTCAAACAAGGAAAAGACAGGAGTTCCATTTCCATTGATCACCGGCAATCATTCCTGAGTACTGGACGCTTTGCATTGAACTATAACCGGGTCTCCGACCGGGATTACCTTGAAGATTTTAGCGGTTCTTTAGTGGGCACCAGTACACGTTACCTGGAACAAAGTGCAATTGCGTCATATAGCTGGAACTTCAGTGGCCATAGATTAAGCCTGTATAACCAGGTAGGAAATTACCAGATTGTCGACCGTAACATTCCTGATGTTTCTGTCCCTTATAAACGCCTTCCTTCTACAGCGATTAATTATGCCTCACCATTTCATCATGCAAAACTGGCCTATACCTTCAAAGGAACTTTTGATTACTTTACACGTGATGATGATCTGACCCCAAATAATGTCAATGGTGCAAGGTATGACCTTTACCCCACCGTGGCATTTCCAATAAGAAACATTGCCTACCACCTGACCCCCAAGGCAGGAGTGCGCTACACCAGTTATCAACTGAATGAGAATGCGGTATTTCAAGACCGCTCACCGGATCGTTTTATTCCCATGATGAGTGTAGAAGGTGGGCTGTTCTTTGAGCGACAAACCAATCTGTTCGGCCAGGAAGTTAAGCAGAGCCTGGAACCACGATTATATTATTTATATGTAGAAGAAGAAGACCAGTCTGATATCCCCATTTTTGATACTGGTCTGTATACCCCCAGTTATTCATCGCTATTTTATGAAAACCGTTTTAATGGTGCAGATCGCTTCGGAGACGCCAATCAACTTAGCATGGCTCTAATCTCCCGTGCCTACAGCAATGAAACCGGCAGGCAGCTGGGCAGTGTCAGTCTGGGACAGACGGTCCATCTGGCGGACCGAGATATTACCCTGCCGGGTTTTGCCACAGAAACTGAATCGGTTACCGCGATTATCGCCCGTTTAGAATCGAATTTCTTCCAGCATGTTGATTTCAGTGGTGAATTTCAGTGGGATCCGGAACTGGACAGGATTCAGAAACTGTCATTGCGTACCCAGATCCGCCCGGGCGCGGGCCGGGTCATCAATCTGGGCTATCGAAAACACCGTTCAAACCCAGCCAACCGATTAATCAATATTTTTAATGTAGATCAATCAGATATCTCCTTTAAATGGCCTGTCAATGCCGAATGGAATCTGGTTGGACGCTGGAATTATGCTGTTGAGGAAGACCGGACCCTGGATTTATTTGCAGGAGTTGAATACAACAGCTGCTGCTGGGGCATCCGTGCCATAGGTCGGCGCTTCCTCACCAGTCTGTCTGGAGATTACGAAACTGGCTTTTTTGTGCAAATTGAGCTAAAAGGACTAGCAGGACTAGGGCAAAAAACGGTAGACTTTCTTAGAACAAGTATACCAGGATACGAGAGTGGATTTTGACCATGATTAAGAATTTATACATAAAAATCATTATGTTATCGGTATTGGCCTCATTTTTACCGCAATTATATGCTGCTGAAGAGGTCGACAAAATCGTTGCGGTTGTCGAAGACGACGTGATTTTAAAAAGTGAACTCGATACCAGGGTCCAGACAGTAACCAACCAGCTGGTAGAGCAAGGTACCCCTCTACCACCACAATCTGTGTTGGAAAAACAGGTATTAGACAGACTCATACTCACCAAATTGCAAATACAAATGGCAGCAGGTACTGGTATCCGCGTAGATGATGAAACCCTGAACCGTACCATTGGTGGAATCGCTGCAGAAAATGAACTGACCCTGGACCAGTTTAGAGAAATCCTGGAAGCCGATGGCTATCAGTATTTAAACTTCAGAGAGGATATACGCAACGAGATCATGATGTCCCGGTTGCGACAGCGTCAGGTGGAAAACAGAGTATTTGTCTCAGAAAGGGAAGTGGATGATTTTTTGATTAACTTACAGCATCAAGGAGGTCTGGAACAGGAATATCTAATCTCTCATATCCTGATCTCTTTGCCCGAATCTCCCACTCAGGAAGATCTGGAACAATCCAGACAACTAGCAGACAAGGTCCACTTAGAATTACGGGAAGGCGCTGACTTTGCGGCATTGGCTGCTACCTATTCCGATGGCGATACTGCACTGGATGGTGGTGACCTTGGATGGCGTAAATACAGTCAGGTTCCCACCCTGTTTGTGGATTTTATTGCCACCATGGTCACGGGCGATATCAGTGAGCTTATCCGCAGCCCCAGTGGTTACCACATTATCAAGTTAATGGATGTCAGGGACGCCGAGGAAATGGTGGTTACCCAGACCGAGGCCCGTCATATCCTGATTAAAACCAGTGAAATTGTCGGAGAAGATGAAGCAGTGAATAGACTGGTTTCACTGAAACGTCGTATTGAAAATGGTGATGATTTTTCACAATTGGCAAGAGGTAACTCTGAAGATATCGTTTCGGCAGCCGATGGTGGAGAACTGGGGTGGTTAAGTCCCGGCGATACCGTTCCGGAATTTGAAGCAGTCATGGGTGAAATGGAGATAGATGAAGTCAGTGATCCCTTCCGAACCCAGTTTGGGTTCCATATCCTGCAGGTAACCGGCAAGAGACAACATGACAGTACGGATGATATTCGTCGGGCCAGGGCACGTGATGTCATCAGACAGCGTAAATCCAACGAGGCAACAGAAACCTGGTTACAGGAACTCAGGGACGATGCCTATGTTGAATACCGCCTGGATTAGAACATAATAATTAAACCTATCGTCATAACTCCCGGTGATCCAGCCGGCATCGGGCTGGATATCGTCATTGATCTGTCAACACATCAGTTTGACTGCCCGGTTGTTGTCATTACCGACCCGGACATACTGATAGAACGCGCCAAACATCTGTCTCGTACACTTTCTGTTCGACTCTATGATAAGACTGCTACTGGTAATCACATTAATGGTGAATTGACCGTCTTGCCTGTGCCCTGTCCGGGGAAAGTAAAGCCGGGACAGCCTTCCATTGAAAATGCCCAATTTGTACTGGATTGCCTCAACGAAGCAATTAAAGGATGCGTTAGTGGTGAATATTCCGCTATGGTCACCGGACCGGTAAACAAGGCGATCATAAACGAGACTGGCACCACTTTTACTGGGCATACTGAATACATCGCCGAACGATGTAACCATGCACACCCGGTAATGATGTTGTTAAATAATTCATTTCGCATTGCTCTGATAACAACACATTTACCTTTATCGAAAGTACCGGAATCCATCACCCAGGAACGAGTGGAGAAAGTCATTACCATTGTCCACCAGGATATGCGTGACAAGTTTGGTATCACCTCACCAAGATTGTTGGTGTGCGGATTAAATCCCCATGCCGGTGAACAGGGTTATCTTGGCAATGAAGAACAGTTATATATTGAACCGGTAATATCGCGACTGATTAATGAAGGCCTTGATATCACAGGACCGGTTTCTGCTGATACCGCATTTACACCGGTATCATTAGATAATTTTGATGTGATTATCTGTATGTACCATGACCAGGGACTACCAGTATTAAAATCCTCCGGCTTTGGCAATATCGTCAATGTAACCCTGGGACTACCCATTATCAGGACGTCCGTGGACCATGGTACGGCCTTTGACCTTGTGGGTACCGGTAAAGCAGATAGCAGCAGCCTTGGCGCAGCTCTTAACTGTGCAGTAGAACTCGTTAATCAGTCAAATCTAAACAGCGGGATTTGAAAAACCCATGTCAGTGCGCGCCCGTAAACGTTTTGGACAACATTTCCTGACAGACCAAACCGTTATAAAAAGAATTATTGATGAAATAGATTTCAATCCTCCTGCCAACATTATTGAAATAGGGCCTGGAAGAGGTGCGCTTACCAGGTCGCTATTACAAAACATGGACAAATTACAGGTTGTGGAAATTGACAGAGACCTGGTCGACTATCTGCAGACAATTGAAAATTCAGACAGATTAATCATTCATAATGCCGATGCCCTGAAATTTAATTTCTGTGATTCTATGGGTATGAATCTAAGTATCATTGGCAACCTTCCCTACAATATATCAACACCATTACTCTTTCATTTACTGGAACAGCTTAACTGTATTGATCATATGGTATTCATGTTGCAAAAGGAGGTGGCAGACAGAATATGTGGGGTACCCGGCAGTAAAAATTATGGCCGCCTGTCCATTATGGTCCAGTCCATGTGTCATGTATCGCGGTTGTTTGACGTGGAACCACAGGCATTCACTCCTCCACCGAAGGTGAGATCCACGATTATCCGACTTACACCTTTAGACAAGCAATTAATAAATCCTGATGCATATGAGACATTCAAACATCTGGTAAGGCAGGCATTCTCAAAACGCAGAAAAACCATGAGGAATGCATTAAAGGGAATAGTCGATGATGACACACTCCAGGCATCCTGTATTGAGCCAGACGCACGCCCTGAAACCATTGATGTTGACACCTATATCAGGCTATCGAATAACCTGTATAATTCGGGAAGCGCTACAAACTAGCAATATGATGCAAGAGAATAAGTTTGAAAAATAAAATACTAACCATTCTTGAGAAGATTGCTGACATACTGGAATCCATAACCGAAAACATTGGCAGGGCCGTTTCCTGGTTGGTACTGGTGTTGGTCCTCCTGGTAAGTTATGACGTTACCATGCGCTACCTATTCCAAAGCGGATCTATAGCGATACAGGAAATGGAATGGCATCTGTTTTCAATGATATTTCTTCTCGGCGCAGCCTATACATTTAAATATGACGACCATGTCAGACTGGACCTCTTGTACCAGAGTAAATTTATGAATGATTACCGAAGGGCATGGGTTAACTTTCTGGGATGTATTTTTTTTCTGATACCCTTTGCTATCCTGGTGATTACCGCTTCATGGCAGTTTATTCACCTGGCCTACATTCATAATGAAGGATCACCGGACCCGGGGGGACTACCCTATCGTTGGATCATAAAATCCACTATCCCGCTTTGCTTCATTTTGCTGCTCATACAGGCGGTGGCCTATATGATCAGGAATTTCTTTACCATACTGGAAGGCAATAAATGACCATCTGGATTGTACTCATGTTTATCAGCATGATAGTCCTGTTATTCCTGGGCTTTCCCGTTGCCTTTACCCTTGGGGCTGTTGCCCTGATGTTCGGTACCACCATACTGGGCACTGGTTTCTTTGATCTCCTGCCACTGCAAATCTGGGGGGTGATGACCAACTTCACCTTACTCGCCGTCCCATTATTTATTTTTATGGGTATTATTCTTGATAAGTCTGGCCTGGCCCGTGAACTCATAGAAACTATGGGAATTTTATGTGGCAAACTAAAAGGAGGGCTAGCCCTGTCTGTGGTCATTGTTGGGGCGCTACTGGGGGCCACCACGGGAGTGGTGGGTGCTACTGTTGTCACGATGGGAATTATTGCCCTGCCCACGATGTTAAATAATAATTATTCCAGGGAATTGTCCACCGGGACTATCGCTGCAGCCGGGACCCTGGGACAGATTATTCCACCCAGTATCATACTGATATTAATCGGTGATGTTATGGGCGTCCCTGTGGGTAGATTATTTATGGCCGCCGTTGTCCCCGGGGGGGTGCTGGTACTCATGTTTATTATCTATATCAGCATCCGTGCCACCATGAATCCGGAAGTGGCACCAGCAATACAAATCCAGGGTAATGAAAAATCTGTCATGCAAATGTTACTGACACTATTACCCCCACTAATACTGGTGATCTGTGTGCTGGGTTCCATTTTCTTTGGTATCGCCTCACCAACAGAATCAGCGGCCATAGGTGCCCTGGGGGCGATGGTACTGTCTGCATTACATAAAAAATTAACCCTGCAAAACCTCAGGGAAGCCGTACAGTTAACCACCCGCCTGACCAGTATGGTATTTTTAATCCTGGTCTGCGCCCGGGCCTTCAGCCTGGTATTTAATGGTATCGGGGGTAATGCATTTGTCTTCGATGTCATGACCAGTCTTCCCGGTGGCGAATGGGGATTCTTGATTGTCAGTATGATATTAATATTTATTCTGGGGTTCTTTCTGGACTTTCTTGAAATATGCTTCATCGTCGTCCCTATACTTACCCCCATCGCTGCTGCACTGGGGATAGACCTGTTATGGCTGGCCATCCTAATCGCCATGAATCTGCAAACCTCCTTCCTCACCCCACCCTTTGGATTTTCCCTGTTTTACTTAAAGGCCGTAGCACCCGAGGGTATACGTATCCAGCATATTTACAAAGGCATCATTCCCTTTGTACTGATTCAACTGGTGACTATCCTGGTATTGATTGCATTCCCTGATATTGTGACCTGGTTACCGGACCTGATGGACAGGATTCATGGGCTTTGACGCCTGGTTACGACCCAAAGCAGATATTGTTCAATTAGCAAAAAAGACAGGTTGATACATAGATAAGCTTGGTCTGAAGTCCCCTATTTTTCTATACCAGTGACTCAAAATCCTTTGCCATGCGCTTGCGCAACGCTGCATCCGGCAGGCGCCCGTAACCAGCCTGCATGTTATCCTGCATGTGTTTAATGCTGGAGGTTGCGGGAATCACGCAGGTCGCTGCCGGATGCGATACGGAATATTTGAGAAAGATCTGCGCCCAACTTGAACAATCAATTTCCGATGCCCAGCCCGGTAATGGCTGGTTAGCCGTCCTCTTGAAGAGTTCACCTCTCTGAAAAGGCATATTGATTAATGTTGCAATACCTTTGTCTGCTGCAATGGGGAAGATCTCTTTTTCTGCATGGCGGTGAATAATATTATAACTGAACTGTACAAAATCCAGATCTTCCTGTCTCATCACATCAACAAATTCGTTATGATCGCGCCCCTGAGAAGTGGTGATGCCTAAATAGCGGATCTTGCCACTCTCCTTTGCTTCTCTTAATGTCTTTATATGCGTTTTCCAATCGACAAGGTTATGAATTTGCAAAAGATCAATAACCGGAATGTCCAACCTGGCCATGGAACCATACATCTGGTTTATACCCGCTTGACGGCCTTCATCGGTACGTATTTTTGTAGCTGTAAACAAGTCATTCTTATTATTAATATTTTTTAGCAAATCCCCGGTCGTCTCTTCAGAAGAATCATAGTGTGGAGAAGTATCAATCAGTTCACCTCCATAGTCGAAAAAGGTCTGCAGCACTTTAATTAATTGAGCACGTAGTGCTGTATCATTTCCAGCATCAAAGGTTCGAAATGTCCCCATTCCTACTATGGCCAGTGCTTCTCCCGAAGAAGGGATCTTATGGGTGAGCATTTCATGACTGGATGCCAGTAAAGATTGAGGTGCCAAATTCATGGCTGCAACGGATCCACACATGGATTTCAGCAGGTCCCTTCTCGATAATTTCAGCATAACCTATCTCCTAAAATTTGAGTTTTAAAAAAAATTAAATCTATAAAATAATAAGGGACAGACCGCGTTTTATAAGTAAATTAATGACCGTTTCTGGCACAAAACGGACACCTCACTCTTCCGTCCTAACGCCTCACTTACCCCTTAACATCTTAATCACCGGACCTGTCTCAGGTTTAACCCCCCGCCAGATATAAAAAGCCTCGGCGGCCTGTTCTACCAGCATCCCAAGTCCATCCAGTGTCATTCTTGCACCGTTTTCTTTGGCCCATTGGTTAAATACAGTCTCGGTGTCACCGTATACCATATCGTAACAGCAGGTATCCGTTGAGACGATTGAGATGGGTAATGGTGGCAACTCGCCGTTGAGCCCCGATGATGTCCCATTAATAATCACATCGAATGCGCCCAGGTTTCCAAGCTTATCTAAATCACATGCAGATACATTATTTCCCTTGAAATGAGCCGCAAGTGTCTCTGCCTTACTCATAGTGCGGTTCGCAATGACTATTTGTTCAGGACGCTGATCACATAAGGGTCCCAGCACACCTCTCACGGCACCACCGGCTCCCAGAATAAGGACTCGTCTACCCTGTAGGCTAATTTTATTCTTCATAAGGTCAACGCTGAGCCCCACGCCATCGGTATTGTCGCCAATAATTCCGCCATCGGCTGAGAATATGATGGTGTTCACTGCCATTGCCACTGATGATCGGAATGAAAGATGGTCACATAGTTTATATGCTTCCTCTTTAAATGGGACAGTAACGTTTAGTCCCTTCCCCTCCATGGTCCTGAACTGATTTATTGCCTCGCCAAACTGCCCCTTTGGAACATGGATCGCCTGGTAGAAAAGCTCCTGGCCGGCCTGGTCAGCAAAGGTCTGGTGGATAATGGGTGACTTACTATGGGCAACGGGATTTCCCATTACAGCGTAATTGTCCCGATCAGAATCGAGGGCAATTTTTAGTTTTGCGGGTTCGATACTCATGGGCACACAGCAAAATTTAGATTGGTGACACCCACTACACCATTGTTAATGGTGAAGCGGGTAATTATCCGCCTTGCAAGCCGCCCTTAAGGCAACTTGTACTGAGGCCTCTTTCTGTCAGCAGGAATGCACCTGCAGAACTACGACGACTGGTATCACAATAGAGGATATAGGTTTTGCTGGGGTCCAGTTTGTCCGCCTTCATCCTGAGCATAAACAGAGGGATATTCTGGGCGCCTTCAATACCGTTATTCTTAAATTCACTCTCTAAACGAACATCCACCCAAACCCCCGTTCCATCGGCCACCATCTTGTCACCTTCCTCTCGAGTGACCCAGCTGAGCATAGGTTCTTTTAATAATTCATTAAAATCTTCCTTGGATAAACGCATTAGAACACCATCTGTCACCATAATAATATTGGCATTTCGTTTGGTTTCAGATAGCAAGGCCTCTTCGCCAAATGCATCACCATCACTCAGGGTTGCCAGAGTCAGTTCAGTATTATTTTTGGAGGGTTTAGTTACTTTACATTTACCCTTGTTGATAATGTAATAAAAATCACCATCATCCCCCTGCTTGATGATTGTCTCGCCGGCCTTGACTGGAACTTCCTGCATGCGCATGAAAATAGCCTGAATATTTCCAGGTGGGATCTGCATAAAGGCCTTGGATTGAAGAATCCGTGTCATCCAGTCACCGCCTTCTTCTTCATTTGAATCTTCTTCAATAATCTCATCTACTTCAATACCTGACATCTGGTCCCAGGTCATAAGAATATCCAGCAGGTCACTATCGATGCGGGTAATCTTGCATGCAGTTTTGGTCGTTGCCGTATGTTTGCGAGGCTGAAGGTTAGACATGGCATGCTTGGCCTGATCAGTACCGGCCTTGACGATTGAGACCGCACCATCTGCGGCCTTTAATTCAACCTCACCCTCCACCAGGTAGATGGCTTGTTTATCGGCATCACCGACTTTAAATATCGCTCTCCCGGCAGGGACTTCCTCTACGTGGGTTTTGGAAGCCAGCTCTTCAAAGTTTTCATGATTCAGAGCATTGGGAGGTACAAAAGATTTTAAAATTGTTTTATCGATTAGATTTGCCATGGTTCCTCAGATAGATACGTATTTCTTGTCCATAAAATATAAACCAGCATTTTAAGCCTTGAATGGTATTAATGGAACAATAAATCCCAAAACTCCCAGAACTTTAAATATATTACATTGGGGAAATTCATAGATAAATGTTAAAAAAAACGGGCGAATTGTGCCCGTTTTTAAGTCAATTTCCTGCTGTGAGAGCTAAAAATTGTAACCCCTCTCATCATGCAGGACCAGATCCAGTCCCTCGGTTTCTTCTTCTTCAGTCACGCGAAGGCCGACCATGGCATCGACTAATTTCAGGATAATAAAGGTTGCTATGCCACACCAGGCGATAGTGGCAACCACGCCTATGGCCTGGGTCACGAGCTGTGAGCCAATGGAGCCATCAAGTCCGAGTCCACCCATGGATTCAGCAGCAAATACAGCAGTTAGCATCGTTCCCAGGATACCGCCCACTCCGTGAACCGGAAAGACATCCAGGGAATCATCTATCTTGAGCCCCCGCTTTATGTACTGCGTTGCGAAGTAGCAAACTACACCCGCTATGAGACCAATGCACAAACCGCCAATCGGCCCGACAAAACCGGAGGCAGGTGTGATCGTCCCCAATCCGGCAACCATACCGGTGACAATCCCCAGGACACTGGGTTTACCATGCTTGATCCACTCACATGCCATCCATGCCAAAGAACCGGCAGCGGCAGAAAGGTGGGTCACAGTCATCGCCATCCCCGCATTGGCATCAGCAGCAAGGGCACTTCCGGCATTAAATCCGAACCATCCTACCCAGAGCATGGATGCACCCGTCACCACCATAGGCAGGTTATGAGGTGGCATTGCCGTCGTCGGAAAGCCTTTCCGATTTCCAAGCACCATTGCAGCGACAATCGCGGCAATACCAGCATTGATATGCACGACCGCACCACCGGCAAAATCCAGAAAGCCCATGTCACTTAGCCATCCACCACCCCATACCCAGTGGGTCACAGGGGCATAGACCACCACCAACCAGATGGCAGAAAACCATAGTACTGCAGAAAACTTCATACGCTCGGCAAAACCACCTACAATCAGTGCAGGGGTAATAATGGCAAAAGTCATCTGGAACATAAAAAAGACCGTTTCAGGCAGATCACCACTGGTACTGTCCAGTCCGATACCACTCATGAAGATCATCCCCATGCCGACCAGTTTGTTCATACTGCCGCCGTCACCAAATGCAAGACCGTAAACAAATATCATCCATAGAATAGAAACCATGCAGGCAATGGCAAAGCATTGCATCAATACTGACAGGATATTTTTATTTCTGACCAACCCACCATAAAACAAGGCAAGGCCTGGCAGGGTCATAAATAATACCAGTGCAGTGGATGTCAATATCCAACCCGTATTGGCACTGTTGATCGTATCCTGGGCAAAGGACATTTGTGGTAATGCAAGTAAGAGGATTAAAAGATAGATAGGTAAATTTTGTTTCATTTTATTCATTTGTATCTACTCCTGTCTCTTAAATGGCTTCATCACCGGTTTCACCGGTTCGAATTCTTATCACTTGTTCAAGGTCAGATAAAAATATCTTTCCATCACCTATCTTATTGGTATTGGCCGCTTTACTAATAACTTCGATGGCGCTATCCACCATATCATCACCTATTGCGATCTCAATTTTGACCTTGGGCAGGAAATCCACCACGTACTCGGCACCACGATATAATTCAGTGTGTCCCTTTTGCCGGCCAAATCCTTTTACCTCAGTGACAGTCAATCCTTGTACGCCAATTTCTGAAAGTGCATCACGCACATCATTCAGTTTGAATGGTTTTATAATTGCAGTAAGAAATTTCACTACCATCCCCCTTATCGAGTTAGTTCATATATATTTTTGTCTAGATCAGATGCATCAAAAATACACCTAATGACCAAAAAAGGTGCATTATGCGTGCCAGAAATAAAATACTCTTTGTTTACAGGTAGTTAATCTATTTCATGAGTTACATACAGACATCCTCGAGCTAATAATTGCACTGGGATGCAGCAGTCTTAGAAGTAAATGCCCCTTTTTAGAGCAAAAATATTATGAAATGAATTACCCTTAAAGGGCGTCTGAACCAGATTCTCCGGTACGGATTCTTACCGCCTGTTCCAGAGTTGAGATAAATATCTTACCGTCTCCAATCTTTCCCGTATTAGTCGAGCTGGTAATTGCATCGATAACCTGATCAACCATATCATCGTTTACCGCTATTTCAATTTTTACCTTGGGTAAAAAATCAACAATATACTCAGCACCCCGATATAACTCGGTATGTCCTTTCTGCCTGCCAAAACCTTTTACCTCAGTGGCCGTTAATCCCTGAATACCAATTTCTGCAAGTGCGTCCCTGGCATCGTCCAGTTTAAATGGTTTAATAATCGCTGTTACTAACTTCATGTAGTTGTTACCTCAGAAGATAAACTCGTTGATAATTGAGCATACTATACAATTGCTAATAAGAAAAAACAAAGGGGATAGAAAAAGTTATTTCTATCCCCTTATTTGTCCAAGCGTGTACTAAAGTTTAGTTAATTGACAAACTCTGGATAGGCTTCTACACCACATTCACCAGTATCCAGGCCTTCATATTCTTCCTCTTCACTGACCCTGATTCCCATTACGGCCTTAATAATGGCCCAGAAGATCAGACTCATGATGAAAGTCCAAAGGAAGATGGTCATCAGACCCATTAACTGAGCACCAAGCGAAGCATCGCTATTGGTCAGCGTCACCGCGATTAAGCCCCAGCAGCCAACGGTACCATGTACTGAAATGGCACCTACGGGGTCATCAATCTTAAGCTTATCCAGTCCGACTATAGAAAATACCACCAGGATACCACCTACGGCGCCAATCATCGTTGCTATGAGCGGTGTAGGCGTAAGTGGTTCAGCGGTAATTGCTACCAGTCCAGCGAGCGCACCATTTAATGTCATGGTCAAATCAGCCTTGCCAAATAATATCCTGGCTGTCAGTAAGGCTGCTATCACACCACCTGCTGCTGCCATATTAGTATTAACAATGACTAGAGATACCGCATTGGCTTCGGCAACATTGGATATCATGAGCTCAGATCCACCATTAAATCCGAACCAGCCTAACCAGAGGATGAAGGTACCCAGCGTTGCTAACGGCAGATTTGCACCCGGTATAGCGTTGATCTTTCCATCACTGCTATATTTTCCTTTCCGGGGACCCAGCAGTAATACACCTGCCAGGGCAGCTGCTGCACCACATAGGTGAACCACGCCGGAACCAGCGAAATCTAGAAATCCCTGGGCGTCTAAAAATCCACCACCCCATTTCCAGAAACCCTGGACAGGATAGATGAAGCCGGTCATCACAATGGCAAATACAAAAAATGCCCAGAGTTTCATTCGCTCCGCGATCGCACCAGATACTATGGACATTGCTGTCGCGACGAATACAACCTGGAAGAAAAAGTCCGACAGGCCTGAATAATAAGGCGCATCATCTCCTCCTGCCAAAACTGCATCAGTTGCGTTGTCTTCAGCTCCCAAAAGACTACCAAATCCCGGCCAAAAGCTACTGTCTGTACCGCTGTACATGATGTTATAACCCATAACCATATACATGATGCAGGCAATCGAATAAAGACCGACATTCTTGGTTAATATTTCAGCGGTGTTTTTGGATCTCACCAATCCAGACTCCAACATTGAGAATCCAGCCGCCATCCACATTACAAATGCACCCATTACCAGAAAATAAAAGGTATCAAGTGCATATCTGACTTCTAAGTCAACTATGGCTTCCACTTTAAAATTCCTCCGAATTAATTGATTAAATTAAAGGGCTTCAGGGCCGGACTCACCTGTCCTGATCCTGATAACATCGGCAAGGTCGAAGACAAAAATCTTCCCATCACCGATTTTCCCTGTGTTTGCAGCATTTGTGATCGCACCTAGAACCTCGTCAAGCTTGTCCGAATCCACTGCTACCTCGAGTTTTACCTTGGGCAGAAAGTCCACCACGTATTCAGCTCCGCGATATAACTCCGTATGCCCTTTTTGCCGCCCAAATCCCTTGGTTTCAGTCACGGTCATGCCCTGTATCCCTATTGCAGAGAGGGCTTCCCTGACATCATCCAGCTTGAAGGGCTTGATAATTGCACTTACAAGTTTCATTTAAGTGTCCTCCAGTATTTTTAATGAAACCCCGGTCATGTCCCTTGGAACAGCCGGGGTATAAGTTTGGCTAATTAAAACTGTCCTACCATGAACTGGAAACGGAAAACACAACTGTAGAATCACAGATATTTCCACCACCAAAACATTCAGCTTCGCTCAAATCGGTATCCGAGTATGTAACCGCGAAGTCGATTCCCATAAACGATTTTGACAGGCTGACGTTATAATCTAACCAGTCTGGGGTACCCCAGGCAGCCTCGTCCTTAATTGACTGATGACCGATATGGAACCCAAGGCCGAAGTTATTTGGTAATGTAATTCCCAGGTCGCCGTAGAAATAAATTCCTTCACCACTGTTGAATGAAAAGTCGTCTGAATAAAGGAAACCCGCACCTACAGATGGTTCAAATTCTCCACCGAAGGTGTAACTGAGACTCGGTCCGAATTCGAGAAAGTCCTCACCGGAACTTTGGCCGGTAGTACCGGGATAGTAGTAGTAGATCACAGTCACATCGTAACCAAGACCGTTGGCAAACTCTCCAGCGTAACCACCATAAATATCCACTTCGGCACCATCATCTGTGAAGCTGATATTTGATGCCCAGGTACCAAGATATAAACCGGACTCATGGCCATAATCAATACCGCCTTGAATGGTAAAACTATTGTCTGTTTGTGACTGGCCTCGATATAAATAGTCTGATGCCAAAGTCACATTACCGGAAAATGAATGTGGTGATTCCTGGGCAAGTCCTGTTGCGGAAAAACACAGTGCTAAGGTTGAAATAATTAATTTACTAACAGTCTTCATAACATAATCTCCATAAAAGTTAACAAAAAGTAAAAAAGACAACCCTAGAAATGCATATAACATGCCAAATATTTTATTCCCACATATTTCAGTTAGTTACATAATGATATGACTTTTTGGCAACAAATATTCTTGCAGCGCAACATGAATTTGCCTTATTTTGGTGCAACCGCGCCTCAATATTGCGCGGTGTCAGAGCCGTTTCATTCATCAGGAATTGTTTCACCTAGTATGCGAAAATATTAATTCATAAATGAACGGAATCGACTCATGACCTTAAAAACAGAAAACATTGACCACCTGGTCAAACAAATATCCAATTTGCTGCCCCAGGACCTGAGAAAGACCCGGGAGGACTTAGAAAAAAATATCAAAGCAGCTATAACAGCCACACTGCAAAAGATGGACCTGGTAACCCGCGAAGAATTTGATATACAGCAGGAATTATTGGCCAATACCCGAAATCTCCTTGATGAGTTGGAATCCAAAATTGCTATACTTGAAAAAGACTTAAAACAGGGCAAATCTGAGGATTAATGCCTATAATTTAATTTCACATACAATGAAGGGAAGGGACACATGGAAGTGGCCATCGTAAACAGCCGGGCATTGTCCGGGATCAATTCACCATTAGTCACCATAGAGGTGCATCTATCCAGGGGACTACCCGGGTTTTCCATTGTTGGGCTACCGGAAACAGCGGTAAAAGAAAGCAAGGACAGGGTCAGGAGTGCCCTGCTGAATAACCAGTTTGATTACCCCCTTGAACGTATCACCGTTAACCTGGCGCCGGCAGACCTGCCCAAGACCAGTGGCCGGTTTGATTTACCAATCGCTATTGGCATCCTGGCTGCCTCCGGTCAGATACCTGCGAACAGGCTACAGGATTATGAATTTGCCGGTGAGCTTGCCCTCACTGGCAGGTTGCGACCTGTTAACGGTTGTCTGCCTATGGCGAGATTTACCCAGCAATCAGACCGCGGTCTTATCATTCCACTGGCCAATGCCCGAGAGGCATCCATTATCGGCAATTTAGATATTTACCCGGCCAAAAGCCTGAATGAGGTCTGCGCCCATCTCTGTGGAGCTGTACCGATAGAAAAATTCAGTTACCAGCACAAATACCAACCAGACCATTTTCCCGATCTATCGGAAGTTAAGGTCCAACACCAGGCCAAGCGGGCACTGGAGATCACCGCTGCGGGTAATCACAATCTATTAATGATAGGACCACCAGATTCCGGCAAGACCATGCTGGCTGAAAGATTACCGGGGATTTTATCGGCCCTGGAAGAAGATGCCGCATTGGAAGTCGCCGCAGTCCATTCCATTTCATCCCAGGGATTTGATATCCATTCATGGAAACGCAGGCCGTTTCGTTCTCCACATCACACGGCATCGGCCGTGGCCCTGGTGGGTGGAGGCAGTCATCCAAAACCAGGGGAGATATCCCTTGCCCACTTTGGTGTGCTGTTTCTGGATGAACTGCCTGAATTTGATCGCAAGGTATTGGAGGTTTTAAGGGAACCCATTGAGTCCGGTAAGATCTCCATTTCCCGGGCTGCTAACCAGCATACCTTCCCGGCCAGGTTTCAGCTAATAGCCGCCATGAATCCCTGCCCCTGTGGTTATTATGGTGACACCACCGATAGGTCTGCCTGTACACCGGAACAGATCCGCCGCTACCAAACGAAAATATCGGGACCTTTACTGGACAGGATCGATATGCACATCGAGGTCCCAAACCTGGGTAATGAAATCCTCGGTTCACTGGATAAATCCAGTATTGAAAGCAGTCATACCATACAGCAAAGAGTCATAAGGGCCCGTGACATGCAAGTATCCCGCTGTGGAAAACTCAATAGTTGTCTGTCCAATCCTGAGATTAATGAATATTGCAAATTGACTACAGACATCAGGCAGATAATGGAAAAAGCCACGAATCGATTTAACCTTTCTGCACGTTCACTTTTCAGGATTATAAAAGTCTCAAGGACCATTGCGGACCAGGATAACTCTGTAGTAATTAAAAACCAACACGTTACTGAGGCACTTGGTTATCGCAGGCCTGACTCATATATATAATTTCCAGATTTCAACACAATGGATCCATCCAATAACTTGCATCGCCTGGATCAATGCTGTCAAATACCGGCATGTCAAAAGAACAAATACATGATATAGCCATTACAGTAGAAACCGAATTTCTTGCTGATCAATCGGCCCCTGCGCAGGATCACTATGTGTTTTCCTACACCATCACTATTGAAAACAGGGGCAACATCGCTGTGAAACTGCTACGCAGACACTGGATCATCACCGATGCCAACAATAAGATTCAGGAAGTAGAAGGCGAAGGCGTGGTGGGCCTGCAGCCACATATCACACCAGGTCATGAATTCAGTTATTCCAGTGGGGCTATCCTTGCAACCCCGGTGGGTTGTATGGAAGGAAGTTATAAAATGGTCACTGATGATGGCGATGAAATCATCGTACCGATTCCACTATTCAGATTATCCTCAAATATCACGATGCACTAATATGGCGACCTATGTTATCGGCGACATTCAAGGTTGTTGTCAGGAATTTGAGAATTTACTCAATACAATCAATTTCGATCCTGCCGATGACAGGCTTTGGCTAACAGGTGATATCATCAATCGCGGGCCGGATTCTTTGAGGGCATTGAGACTTGCCAAACAAACCAATGCATTATCCGTTCTGGGAAATCACGAATGCCATTTGTTGGCCGTTGCAAACGGTGTGACCACCGCAGGTAAAAAAGATACCCTGCAAACAATTATTAATGCCCATGATAGCCAGGAGCTACTTGACTGGATCCGGCAGTTTCCCCTGGTCCATCATGATACGAAACTGGGATTTACCATGGTCCATGCCGGATTACACCCTACGTGGAACCTCCCACAGGCCCTGGAACTATCCAGCGAGGTAAAAGCAATAATGCAA
Source organism: Gammaproteobacteria bacterium (assembly GCA_030835405.1). Lineage (GTDB taxonomy): Bacteria > Pseudomonadota > Gammaproteobacteria > Eutrophobiales > Eutrophobiaceae > Eutrophobius. The sequence continues at coordinate 18,900 of JAURPG010000121.1, forward strand.
TCTGCTAAATACACCGATCTACTGGCAAACATGTACGGCGATTCACCAGACCAATGGAGTGAACAGTTAAATGGTTGGGACAGGATCCGCTGTATCATAAATTACTGCACCCGCAGCCGGTATTACAAACAATCGGGTAAAATCAATTTGAAAGACAAAGGCCCCCCGGGTTCTCAAAAGACCGGATTTATTCCATGGTATAGCATAGAAAATCGCAAGACGGCAAAAGACAAGATTGTGTTTGGCCACTGGGCGTCATTACATGACGGTGACCCACGTGACTTTAAATCCTATAATATCTATCCATTGGATACCGGATGTGTCTGGGGCCGGAAACTCACGGCCCTGAGGCTGGAAGACAACTGCATCTTTCAGGTACCATCTTTACAGTAATAACAATGCCAATTTAACAGAGGTATGTAATGATGAATACATGGTTGAGCATAAGAACATTTATTCAGGTTTCACTGATATTATGTGCCCTGTTCACCCTAACCGCATGTGGTTCTTCCAGCGACCTGCCCCGCCTTTCCAGTAATGCCGTTATTCTTTCATTTGGGGATAGTCTGACCAGGGGTAAAGGGGCGGAAGATCACCAAAGCTATCCTGCGGTATTACAAGCTCTGACCAAGCGTAAGGTTATTAATGCAGGTATTAATGGTGAAATCTCCGAGCATGGCCTAAATCGTCTGCCTGCGCTTTTGGACCAACATTCCCCCGATCTTTTAATTCTCTGCCACGGCGGAAACGATATTCTGCAAAAACGGGACCTTAACAGAATGGGGGAAAATGTCCGTAAGATGATAAGCCTGGCTGCAGAGCGGGATATCCCTGTTGTGTTATTGGGTGTCCCACGCCCTGGGCTGTTTTTATCTTCCGCAGATATCTACGAGGAAATTGCTGATACCATGGGCGTTGTCTTTATTGAAGACCTGATACCAGATGTATTATCAGATAAATCATTAAAATCTGATGTCGCACATCCTAATCAGCATGGATATGAGCGGATTGCAAAATCTATATATGATGTGTTGCAGGACCTTGGTGCCATATAAAAGTGTTGGAAACATTTATCATCGCCTTTACCACCTTTTTTGCAACGATTGCACCATTTGACGTCGCTGCCGTCTTTGCCGCATTAACACCTAACATCAACGTAAAATCCAGATATGCCATCGCTGTTAAAGGTGTAATCATTAGTGGCATCATCCTTTTATTGTTTGCAATATTTGGTAATTTTGTCCTGAACGCCCTTGGAATATCTCTTGCGGCTTTGAAAATTGCAGGGGGAATTTTGCTGTTACTGATCGGCATAGACATGGTCTTTGCCAGAAGTTCCGGTGGTACTTCAGCGACCAAGGAAGAAGTAGATGAAGCCATTACAAGCCAGGATATTTCGGTATTCCCCCTGGCGACACCCCTGATTGCCGGTCCCGGTTCCATGGGGGCTGCTATTTTACTAATGGCAAACGCCATGGACCAGTTGCTGCAAGAAATTATTATTATTTGTTCATTGCTGGCGGTGTTGATTATAACGCTTGTATTACTGTTAATTGCGACGCGCTTGCAACAATATATCAAGCTAACCGGTATGAATGTGATAAGCCGGATAATGGGTGTGTTACTTTCGGCCCTCGCCGTTCAATTCATGATTGATGGAATTATCCAGAGTGGTTTGATTTAATTACCAGTAAAGTGGATGGCGTTTCTCCAGTATGGACATGGTATATGGATATTCATTATTGTCGTCAGCTTCCACATCATCTTTTATGATAAGGTCCCATTCACCTTTATCAAACGCAGGAAAATATACATCGCCATCCACATCGGCATGGACCTCGGTAAGATACATCCTGGATACCACTTCCAATGCCTCACGGTATAATTCACTACCACCTATAATCACCATCTCATCATCATCTTGACAAGATGCGATTGCCTCATCCAGGCTATGACAGACTTCACACCCTTCTGATTGATATCCATTGTTTCGGGTGACGATGATATTGCGTCTTCCCGGCAAGGGCTTACCGATGGACTCATGGGTCTTTCTGCCCATTATGATGGGTTTATCCATAGTGATTTTTTTGAAATTTTTCAGGTCCGTTGAAAGATGCCAGGGTAATTCACTGCCCCGGCCTATCACGCCCTTCTGGTCCATTGCCACGATCATGGATATTTTAGTTTTGCCTTTCATTATACCGCCACCGGAGCCGAAATATGGGGATGGGCCTGGTAATTCATCAATTCAAAATCCTCAAATTTAAATTCAAATATAGAGGAGACATTATCATTAATCTTCATTTCTGGTAATGGATAAGGTTGCCTTGAAAGCTGTTCATCTGCCTGTTCCAGGTGGTTCAAATATAAATGTGCATCACCGAAGGTATGGACAAAATCACCGTATTGTAAGCCTGTCACCCTGGCAATCATCATGGTGAGTAATGCATACGAGGCAATATTAAACGGTACTCCCAGAAAAATATCCGCGCTGCGCTGATATAACTGGCATGAAAGTTTGCCGTTTGCGACGTAAAACTGAAAAAAGGCATGGCAGGGTGCCAGTGCCATCTTGTCCAGCTCACCCACATTCCAGGCACTTACGATTAGCCTGCGCGAATCCGGGGTGTTTTTAATTTGTTGAACTACATTGCTGATCTGGTCAATTTCATCGCCGTCCCGATTACGCCATGAGCGCCACTGGGCACCATAAACCGGTCCCAGGTTGCCTTGCTCATCGGCCCATTCATCCCATATCTTTACCCCATGTTGCTTGAGAAATTGAATGTTTGTGTCGCCGTTCAGGAACCATAACAATTCGTAAATAATGGACTTTAAATGGACCTTCTTGGTAGTCACAAGGGGAAATCCCTCATTGAGGTCAAAGCGCATCTGGTAACCAAAGACACTCAAGGTGCCAGTCCCGGTCCGGTCTGATTTTTCTACACCGTGCTCACGCACATAACGCATTAAGTCCAGATACTGCTTCATCAAATTTTACTTTTCACTTTTAAATTTTTACTTTTCGGTTCTATTTTGTTGCTTATACGCCCTGTATAACAGTATACCACCCAAAACAATCATCGGAACTGACAACACCTGCCCCATTGTCAGCCATCCCCCGGCCAGATAGCCAATATGGGCATCGGGCTCTCTGACCAATTCCACCAATGATCGAAATACACCATAGAACAGGAAAAATAAACCGGAGACCGCCATTCGCGACCTGGGAGATGATGAAAACCACCAGAGGATGGCAAATAATATCAATCCTTCCAGGAATGCCTCATACAGTTGGGAAGGGTGACGAGGTATCCCACCGGCACCGGGAAAAACCATGGCCCAGGGCAGGTCTGAAGGTGCCCCCCAGAGTTCACCATTAATAAAATTTCCTATCCGGCCCAGACCAAGCCCGACCGGGACAACGGGTACCAGGAAATCTCCCACCTCAAAAAACCGGCGCTGGGTCTTGCGGGCAAAATAACCAATGGCCAGCAACACGCCGATTAAGCCCCCGTGGAAAGACATTCCCCCTTGCCAGACCTTGAGGATATCAATGGGGTTAGACAGGTAATAAGGCAGATTATAAAACAGCGCCGATCCCAATCGGCCTCCTATAATGACCCCAACTGCACCGTAGAAGATCAGATCCGCCACCTCATCGCTGGTCCATCGATTACCAGGGTCCCTGGCGCGTATATTCAATAACCACCAGGCAATGGCCAGACCGGCAAGATACGTCAATCCGTACCAGCGCACCTGGACAATGCCCAGATCCAGAGCGATAGGGTCAATATTTGGATAAGTGATCATAGGCGAGTAGTTTAACATGAGTAACCGAGTGAAAAACCGTCTAAAGATAATAAAGCCACAGACGACTACATGGGCACAAGCGGTAGAAACAGAAGAATATAAATATTATCCTGTTAATCCTGTCCATTTATTTTTTTCCTGTGTGATCTGTGTCAATATCTTTTCATGCACTCAGAATTCACCAACAATTTAATTAACGAAACCAGTCCCTATCTTCTTCAACATGCCCACAATCCGGTCCAGTGGTATCCATGGGGTGAGGCGTCCCTGGCACTGGCTAAAGAACAGAATAAACCTGTTCTATTGTCTATTGGATATTCAGCCTGTCACTGGTGTCATGTCATGGCCCATGAGTCTTTTGAAGATGCGGCCACCGCCGAAATCATGAACAGGTACTTCGTTAACATAAAAGTGGATCGGGAAGAGCGCCCGGACCTGGACAAGATTTACCAGACAGCGCATCAATTACTGACCCAGCGCGGAGGGGGATGGCCGTTGACCATGGTATTGACTCATGATGACCAGGTGCCCTTCTTTGGTGGTACCTATTTCCCACCAGAGGCGCGGTTTGGCCTACCCGGATTCAAAGAACTGCTAGAGCGCATCGCCGAGATGTACCAATCGCAACTGTCTGCCATCAGAAAACAGAATGATGCCATGCTAATTGCCCTGAATAATACCCAGGAAATACACCAGGTTGACGCATCGCTTTCCACCTCCCTTGTG
>JAURPG010000122.1 GCA_030835405.1 Gammaproteobacteria bacterium
CTTGCCTCGCTCACCATAGCCATGACCAGGCGATTAATAATATCTTCATCGGTAAGCTCACGTGGCTTTATTTCATAATCATCTGCAACTTGTTTCGCCAAGATCATCACTTCTGGATCCGGTGACTTATGATCATCCTGATAATGGTAAAATCCAGAGTCATTTTTCTTACCGAGGCGACTATTGTTATATAAGTACTCAGAAACAGGATAATAGGCATATTTACCCGGTTCATCAGCCAGTTGCTGATAAATACTATGAAATACATCCAACCCGGAAAGGTCCATGGCCTCAAGTGGCCCCATAGCAAACCCCCAGTCATAAGCTACTTGATCAATTTTCTCGGCTGGAGTTCCCTGTATTAACATTAGCTGGGCTTCCCGTAGATAGGGCAGGAATATCCTGTTACCCACAAACCCAAATCCTGAATTTACCACTACCCCTATCTTGTTGAGTTTTTTTGCCAACTTCATGACAGTGGCCAACACTTCATCCGCCGTTTGTTCCCCGCGGATAATCTCCAACAACTTCATTTTGTTCGCAGGCACAAAAAAATGCATGCCAATAATGTTCTCAGGATGAGTTGAAACCTCAGCCAGCTTATTGATATCCAACGTTGAGGTATTTGAAGCAAAAATAGTACCGGGTTTGGTTACAGAGGATATTTGTTTTACTAACGCCTGTTTAATATCCAAGTCCTCAACAACTGACTCAATCACCAGATCGACTTCCTTTAATTGGATTACCTCCAATGCGGTAGAAAGTGATGCCAGTCGATCATTGAAATCTTCCTGGGATATTCGCCCCCTGTCTAATTCCGACTGAAAAACCTGTTTGATTCTGTTTATGCCTGCCTCCAGTACCGCCTCATCCCGATCCATGAGATAAACGGGCAACCCTGCGTTTAAAACACAGGTAGTAATGGCACTTCCCATGGTGCCGGCACCTACAACTGCCACTGACTCGATATCTCTCAGCGGGGTATCACGGGATATTCCAGGCACCTTGCCAACCTGTCGCTCAGCAAAGAACATCCTCCTTAAAGCCCTGGAATGAGTCGATGCCTTACACTCATTAAATAATTTGCGTTCTAATCTGACTGCCTCGTCATACGGGAGCGTTATACTAGCCTCGACACAATCGATAATCTTTTGTGGAGAAAAAAATCTACGCCATTGGCGGTCGACCTGTTCCCTGAATTGCTTGATCAATTGCTGGTTTTCATCACTGCCCACCATATCGACTTTACTTAACCGGACAGGGGTCGCACCTTTATCCAGTAGCTCATTTACATAGTCAATGGCCCCTTCTAGCAAGTCGCCTTTTAGCAATCTGTCGATTGCACCCAGTTCGCATGCTCGCCCCCCATCCACCATCTCGCCAGTTATCATCCATTCCATGGCAGGTCCTATCCCGATCAGCCTGGGCAGGCGTTGTGTGCCGGAGGCACCAGGAAGCAATCCCAACTTAACCTCTGGCAAACCTACTTTCACATCCTCCACAGCACACCGAAAATGACACGCCATTGCCGTCTCAAATCCGCCCCCCAGGGCTGTCCCATGAATGGCGGCCACGATTAATTTAATTGATGATTCAATCTTGGCGATGACCTCTGGTAAGACCGGGTCAAGTGGTGGTTTATTGAACTCAGAAATATCTGCACCGGCAATAAATGTCCTGCCGGCGCAGATGATAATAGCGGCTCTTGCCTGTGTATCAGTATTGAACCGTTCGATATTTTCGACAAGCCCCTCCCTGAGCACCTGTGACAATGCATTTACCGGCGGATTATTGATAGTGATTACCGCAACAGTATTCTTTAACTGGTAATCAACTACCTCAGACATATGTATTTCAATACTTTGATAATTGTTGTTGGATGTTAGTCCCTTTTAACTCTTCAGTTTATACTTCTGACTAACTAGTACATGTGTTGTCCACCGTTGATACTTAGAGTTGAGCCGGTAATAAATCCTGCTTCTTCACTGGCAAGAAAAACCACCCCTCTGGCAATCTCTGAGGCCTCTCCTAATCTGCCAACAGGGATCCTGGCAACAATTTTCTCAAGGATATTCTCAGGAACGGCGCGTACCATTTCTGTTGCAATATAACCAGGGGCTATGGCGTTAACGGTAATCCCCTTGGCGGCACCTTCCTGCGCAAGTGCCTTGGTAAAACCATGAATTCCGGATTTTGCAGCGGCATAGTTTACCTGTCCATATTGGCCCGCCTGGCCGTTTATTGAACCAATGTTTACGATACGACCATAGTTCCGCTCTCTCATACCATCGATCACTGAACGGCTCATATTAAAGCATGATGTAAGATTGGTCTGAATCACCGCATTCCACTGTTCAGGGCTCATCTTATGGATGGTTCCATCTCGGGTGATACCGGCGTTGTTAATTAAAATTTCTATTGAACCAATATCAGATTCAATTTGCTTTACCGCGGTTTGACAGGCATCAAAATCACCAACATCAAACTTATATACCGGGATTCCCGTCGCCTGACTGAATTTTTCTGCAGCCTCATCGTTACCAGCATAGTTGGCCACCACGTTATAGCCGGTATCTTTCAAGGCCAAACATATCGCCTCTCCAATACCACGGGTACCACCAGTTACCAATGCAATTTTACTCATTGTGTCTCTCCCTGTATTAAACTGTAAACTTCTCTAAATACATTCACATAACTCTATAATAAATATAGAAAATCCAGAAAAATGACTGGAATTTCCAGGACTCGGGTGTAACGAGATCCTCTGAATGTTGAATTTAACATAACAAACCGGATCACGGTATATTTCTACAATGTCATAATCATTTCGCTGAATTGTGAAATACTAATACCATGGCTAAATAGTTTACCCATATATTAAAGTAAAATTCCGGTATATATTCGTAGTATGCAGGAACATTGTATACTGACTGTAATCAAATAGATTATCAGGGACAGAGATAAAAAATTTGCAGCATATATGATTAAACAATATATAATTCAAATAGTTATATCGATATTATCCGTTACGCTTCCAGTTATGGTTATAGCGGAAGAGGAAAATTCAGAGATATCCGAATCCGTCGCCCAAGCGGGTAATGAAACAACTCCTGAAGGACTCCTCTCGGATATACCAGAAATTCAGGAACCCGAAGAGCTCACTCCGGAAGAACTGGAGATTCAACGGACCGCTACCCAGTATTTAGACAGAATTTTGGAACTGGAAGCGGAAAGTGGGGCATATAGTAATGCCTTGGTAGAACAATTATTAAGTCTTGGCCAGGCCTTTAACAGTCTGGACAACCATACTCAGGCCCTGGAAGTCTTTCGCCGTGCATTACATATCAATCGGGTTAACGAGGGACTGCATAACATTAATCAGTTACCCATCCTCGACCAAATCATTAAGACCAACACTGCCCTCAATGATTATGATGCGCTGAATAAAAACTATGGATATATGATATGGATTTACGGGCGAAACTTCGAGGCTGATGATCTCAAGCTAGCCGAGGCGTATTCACGTGCCGCTAATTGGCAAATAGATGCTTTCGACCTCACTGCTCCACCGGAATCATTAAAACATTTGATTATGGCGGCAAATTATTTCTCCAAGAGTACTGACATTATTGAAAGGGCAAAAGGACCAAATGCGCCAGAACTAATAAATTCATTATATGGGATAGTCAATGCTAATTTTAAGTTGGTTGAACCTTACGGGTTTGTCCCGAATATTGATACCTTTATCAGTGGCAAACTGTATCCCATGATGCCCAGTAATTTTGACTCGGACTTCGGAAATAGCCCATATCCCAGAAACCCATATCGAGCGCTGGACTACAGTCCTGATCACCTGTCAAGGATAGTCCAGGAAGAAAAATACACCTTCAGTCTTATTCAAAATGCCTACAAGAGTGGTAGAAATGCCTTAATCCGGATCAATGAAATTTATGAAAATAATCCTGATCTACCAAGGATATCTTACGCTTATGCATTGACCCACATGGGAGACTGGTACCTCCGGTTTTATAAACGAAGTTTTGCAGTTGAAAATTACCAGAAAGCCTATCAAATACTCCTGGCCACTGAATATGGAGACGAGGCAATTCAAACCCTGTTCAGCCGCCCTCGTTCTCTGGGTAATTTCGAATATGAACCAGAATTTGAATTTGAGCGCCATGAAGTTGTTTCAGCCGTTGAACTGAGCGATGAGGAAAAGGATAAAATGCTGGATGAAATTATCGATGATCTGGGTGAAACCAAGTTTGCCCTGGTGGAATTTAATATTACCCGTTATGGCGCGGTCAGGAATCTATCTATTCTAGCATCTAACCCGCCTGATAGTATCAGGTTCAGACGTATGGCCAGGGCAACCATTAACTCCACGCCATTTCGTCCCAGGCTGGATAACGGTCAACCAATTACCACAGAAAGCGTTAAAATGTTGTATAGATTTCAATAGTCTAACTGGCATGACAGGAAGCAAAATATGAATAACACTCGAAACTTGATAATGATACTGGGCCTGCTGGCAATTGTGATGACTGGCTGTAAACCCCCGCCCAGCCAATCATCAAGCTCGTCATCCTCCAGCAGTTCATCGTCCAGTTCATCCTCGTCGAGTTCTTCATCCAGCTCGTCTTCGAGCTCATCCAGTTCATCAAGATCGCCATCTTCATCGAGCCAATCTTCACCCAGTAGTGCATCGATGCCAAGTTCATCCAGTTCTCCATACCCGTCTACGAGCCAGTCATCGAGTCCGACAAGCAGTCAATCGAGTTCCTCATACCCTTCCAGTAGCACCAGTTCGCAATCTACCAGTGCTAATAGTTCACCGGCTGGCACACAAGGGACAACCAGTTCACAAACGGGGACAACGCAGCAATCTGGTGCACAAACAGGACAAAACTCAACTACCGGGTCCGAAAATTCATCGATGGGTCAAAGCCCATCGTATGGTGGCATGACGAATGAACAAGTCCTCTCCGGTGCAATGGAAGTATTCAATGAGTCGATAATGACAGGAAATCAACAAGGCGGGACAATGCCGGGAGACCAGGGCAATCAATCCAGTGTTCTTGACGGGACTGCATCGGCCACCAGAAGCAGTCAGGGTGGTATGGACGGAACTATGGGACAAAATGATGGTTATGGTACTCAATCCGAAAATAATGGGACCATGGGGCAACAAGCTGATGGCAGTGGTATGGAAACCGGTGACAGTGAAGGTAGCGGCCCGATTGCCAATACACCAGGATCAACAGGGGCAGACATGACAGGTAGCGGCCAACAGACCGGGACGGGATCTATGGCCGGCTCCATACCCGGTGGTACCGGTCAATTTCCCGGGAGTACGGGATCCTCGCAAGATACAGGAACAGGTTATAACATGTCGGGCAGGCGTATTATTATTATCGGTGATAACTCAGGTGTATTAACAGATGAAGAGCGGGTACAACAATATGACCGTGAACTTGAGGAACAAATGCAGGTCTTTGACGGTATTATACTGGGACAAAGACAGGAAAATATTGCCCGCACCAATGAAGAAGGTGCGGGAAATGTTGTTTCATCAACAAACGGTAATGGTGGCGGGTTCGGTGGTGACAGTACATTTGAATCTGCCCCCCTGTTAACCACTGCTTCGGCATCTGCCACTGCCGATCCCAACAACAACCGTACAGGTGGTGTATTACCTGACGCCCCGGGAGATAACCGGCAAGGCGATTATCAGAATCAGTCTGGAGATAACTCTAATCTTCCACCTGATATAGGTGACGGAAGCGATGATGATATCGTTGCCAGACAATTACGCGAAGCCGCAATTGCAGAGCAAGATCCGGATTTAAAAGAGAAATTGTGGGACGAATACCGAAAATACAAACAAGGAGTACAGGCAAGGCGATGATGCACTCATATAAATCTATTTCCTTAATTATTCTCGTAGCCATGATGATGGGTGGTTGCGCATCCACTACCGTTAAAACCACACAACATGCCCCGGCAATTCAAAGCAGCACACCTTTTGCAGAGGCAGAATTACTTGATATCGGTGTGGATATGTTCAATCCCGGTATCACTGCGCAAAGTGCCGAAGAAGAAGGGGTATTTCTGCAGGTTAGAAATGCCGAGGCCAGGTTCTTCCCTGTAAAAATAGTCGAGACCCTGCAAGGTACCGGAAACTGGGGTGTTGTCAGGGTCATCCCCGGCAAACAAAGTGAGATGGATGTGTGGATAGACGGTGAAATACTCAAATCTGACGGTGAAGTACTGGAGTTGAAAATAACGGTAAGTGATTCATCCGGTAAACGATGGTATAGCAAGGATTATAAGGGTATTGCCAGTAAATACGCGTATGACAGTAGTATACGTAGTTTAAATGAAGAGCCATTTCAAGGTGTCTACAACGATATTGCCAATGACCTCATTAGATACCGTGAGAGGCTGGAACCGAATGAAATTTATACAATCAGGAAAATAACCGAGCTGAAATTTGCACGGACATTTTCTCCTGAAGCATTCAGCGACCATATCGAAACTGATCGTCGTGGAAATTACATTATTAAACGTCTGCCGGCAGAAAATGATCCTACTCTGGAAAGAATCAACCGGATCAGGCAACGGGATAACATGTTTGTCGACACCATGCAGGATTACTACGTATCTTTTGAAGAAGATATGGAACAACCATACCGTGAATGGCGAAGAATGAGTTATGAGGAAACCATGTCTTTAAGACAATTAAGATCTGAGGCCAATGCCAGATTGGTAGGTGGTGCACTTGCAGTCATAGGTGGCATCCTTGCCCAGGGCAGCTCAAGTACCACGGCCCGTACAGCGGGTATCGTAGGTATTGGCGCTGGCGCTTATGCTGTTAAGGAGGGTCTGGACCGACGGGAAGAAGCAAAGATTCATGTTCAGGCCATCGAAGAACTTGGAACATCCTTAAACGCAGAACTGGAACCACGAACCATTGAACTGGACAATGACACGGTCACCCTGACCGGTACTGTCTATGAACAATATGAACAATGGAAAGCGATACTTCGGGATATTTATATGACGGAAACAGGCCAAACAGAGCAATTAATCACGAATTAAACCACTTTCCCGGCGTTTCACCAGGCATCCTAGATTTAATCAGGTTTTCCTGTAATTATTCGTATTAACATCAGGGATACTCTAGACATCGTACCATGAAAGATAATGACAAGGACAAAGGTAGCGCGGATTTAAATAACATCACACCGGCCAAAATTACCCTGACGACAGGCAATGTGGATGTATCCCCGGAAAGTGCTGAAAAGCCTAATATAAAATCCAGGCGTATATGGATCCTGCCGCTTATCATACTAATCATTGTTGCCGGGGGGGTATTTTTTATTCTTCCCTCTCATATATCGACACCCAGTCTGGAAGACAATGCCACAGTCAATTCCGCCCCTGCAGGAAACACAACAACCTCGCGAACTTCAGCTCAGCAAAAACCTGAATCCTCACCCTTTCAGGAGGCGCAGGAAGCCAGGCAAAGAAGTAAGAGCCAGGACCTGCTCTCTCAGATCCTCAGAATCCAGGAGCAGCTTGAAAATAAAAATGTCATGACTTGGGGGGAAGAACGTTATAACACAGCCCTGGGTAAGGCCACTCAGGGAGATGAGGCATACCGTAACCGCAATTTTGTTGAATCAAGTAATCTCTATGGTAGTGCGTTAATTGATTTACAAAATCTTCTATCAGACATGGATATAATATTTTCTGATGCCGTAACACGAGGATACCAGGCGATAGATGAAGGTCTTTCTGACGACGCCAGCGAGGCATTTGAATTTGCATTAATGATTTATCCCGATAATGATGAGGCCAATAAGGGACTTAAACGTGCAGGAACGCTGGATGAGGTTCTGCAACTGATGACTGAAGCAAATGACCTGCAACAAAACAATCAACTGGAAGGTGCCAGGGAAAAATATCAGCAGGTTGTTACGCTGGATCCTGATATGGAATCAGCAAAACAACAAATCGCATCCGTCAATATAAAGATAAATAACCGTGATTTTAATCAATTAATGTCTGCTGGTTATAGAAATCTACAACAGGGAAATCTTGAAGCTGCCCGACTATCTTTCCAAAAAGCTAAACGACTAAAACCCAATGCCCCGGAAGTTTTGTCAGCGCTTGCCCAGACCCAGACAGGTATAACTAATATACAGATCAACCAACACATAACCCGTGCCATTGATTATGAAAGGCAGGAGAAATGGTCAGATGCCGTAGAAGAATACGATAAGGCACTGGCTCTGGATGGAAATCTGGCACAGGCACAGGAAGGTAAGGCTTATTCCGATAGCAGAGTGAAGCTGA
>JAURPG010000123.1 GCA_030835405.1 Gammaproteobacteria bacterium
ACCTGATATACACCGTGCTGGTTATGCCAGGGTCAACTATGTGCGTGACCTGCCTGATGGTCGGCGCTTTGCCAATGATACCCGTGGGTTCCTGTACCTGTTGGACAGCGAAAACCAGCCATCGCTGTATCTGAATTTTGGGGAGCTGTTTCCCCTGTCTCACTACGATGGTCTGTCAGCGGGTTTTTCCGGATTTACCTTCCATCCGGAATTTGCCCAAAATGGTTTGTTCTATACAGCCCATGTGGAACGTGCGAAGGACAACCCTGCTATCCCTGACTTTATTCAACCGGGATTTACCCTGGAAGATGCCAATTTCCACTTCATTATTACCGAATGGCGTGCCAATGATCCGGCTGCGAATGTCTTCGAAGGCAGCCGGCGTGAGCTGCTGCGTGCAGGCAATGCAGTACGGGCGGCCAGACACACCTGGAACCACCTGGCGTTTAATCCCACATCAAGACCAGGTGACCCTGACTACGGCCTGTTGTATACTCATGGGTCAGACATGGGCTTTGCCAACGGCGGTGGACCCAATGGTAACGACCCCACTCAGGTCCAGCGCCTGGACAGTATTGCCGGTGCCATTTTGCGCATTGACCCGCGTAGTCCATCTGAATCGGGTGGCACAAAGGGACTGGGTGATTACACTATCCCCCCCGTAAACAAGTTTGCTGCCGACGGCGACCCCAATACCCTAGGTGAGATATTTGCCTATGGGTTTCGCAACGCCCAGCGGTTCTCCTGGGACCTCACAGACGGGACCCTGTATGTCTCGGACATTGGTGAAGGCAGTATCGAGGAGATCAATATTGTTGTAGAAGGAAATGACTATGGCTGGATGACCCGCGAGGGCTACTTTGATAATGGCTTGAACCGGGATGGTACACGCAGCCAGGTATACGCCTTGCCGGAAGACATCTTAAGCGGGGAGCGTCCAGACGGGTTTGACTATCCCGTGGTGGCCTATGACCATAACGAAGGACGATCCATCGCCGGTGGTTATGCCTACCACGGTAGGATACCCGAGCTTCGGGGTAAGTTCGTGTTTGGGGACATACAGCGCGGCCGGTTGTTTGTGTCTGACCTTGCCGCCATGAAGGCCGCCGATGATGGTATCCCAAGGACCACGGCACCCATTGAGGAGGTGCAGCTTTACACCACCGATGACAATGGCAACCGAACCTACGTAACCTTCAGGGAATTGATCGAGGCCAGGCTGGGTGGCGGCGTGGTCCGGGCGGACATGCAGATCAGCCAGACCCATGATGGTGAGTTACTCATTACCTCCAGGCAGGACGGTACAATACGAATGTTGGGAAGTGAATAGTCAATAAATAAAGTAAAGCGTGCCTACTGCACAATTATTTTTACTGGATACTGGCTTTCGCCAGTATGACGGTAACCTTTGCTTCTCTGTTACTTCGTCATGCTAGTGTATACCAGCATTCAGTCAATTTATGTGCGCCTATGGCGCTTCCCTATAGGAAGGGGATGCTGGCAACGGACAGTATGACGGTATTTTAGATTATTCAGAACTTGAATGTACAAGTAATACCCGGCTATGTATGGATTCTCTCATCTTATTAGATTTTGACTATTGCCAACATGACGAAGTTGAGCTTTTGAGGTATCAGGAGATTATTGTGAATAGATTGATAAATTTTATTTTAATAGAAATTTCGCTTATGTTTTCCACAAGTAATGCCAAGCATCTGCATATGGTCCGAACTGAACTGGCACCATTGGAGTCAGAATAAATCTATTATATGAACGAGCTAAATATTAAAAAATTACAGAATAGTAAATGGACCGCAGTGGTGCCTAAAAAGAAGGAAAAGCATTTTATCGTAACGGAAGTTGAATATAACGAAGAGGGCCAGATAACTTCATGTCAAATTGAGGCGGTCTACTCAAAACGCCAGGAATATATCAACTGGCAGGATTTAAAATTGAAGCATTTATGGAAACCTGGTTGGGTACAATAACCAAACTCTGGTTACAGTTTCATTGCCCTTTGTGCCGGTTGCCAGCGGCTGATATTAATATCACACTGGCCGATGCCGTGTTGATGGATCCATTTTGCCGCTGAATCCAGGCTATTCCAGGTTTTTAATTTTCCATCCAGTGTTTCAATGGTATTGGTTCCGCCCTGGGTGCAGACCTCAACACGAAAGAAACTCCCTTCACCAATAATGGCCATCTTCTTTATGGCACCGGCCTCAATCAAGGCCTTTAATATCTTGCTATTCATTCGCTTCCCCAAATAGTGGTCGTTGCTCAGGGATAGAGATACCTTGCTCTTTGCAATGCTTGCGGATCAGAAACTCAACGAAATTCGCAATACTACGATGCTCAAGCTCGGCGGCGCGTCGCACGGCCTCTTTAGTCCCCGGGTCGATACGAAGATTTAATGTGGATGTTTTATTTGCTGCCATATTTTATAGGTGTAACGTAAAACGCTATATATTGTAACGCATAATATGTTACATGCAAATACCAATATATGAGCTAAAAATAGGAGATAATCAGGTTCTGGTTAAGACCCGGTATAAAAATGGCTAAATTTCTCATATCCCCTGACTATTCCCATACATGAGTACAGAGATCATTACGATTGTCCTTGGGGCGTATTTTATTTCCGCGTTCCTTAAGGGGATCTCCGGGCTTGGATTTTCCACCATCTGTCTCGGTTTACTGGCCATATTCCTGGAACCGAAACTGGCCATCCCACTGGTATTTCTGCCGTCGCTTTGCAGTAATGTCATTGTTATGCTTGAAGCGGGGCATTTTCTTGAGTCGCTTAAACGTTTCTGGTTACTTTATATCAGCGCATTACCCGGCTTGGTGATTGGAATAATATTTCTGAATAACAGTGGCAGTGACGGACCGAGATTGATCCTTGGCGTCATCATGCTCATCTATAGCCTGTGGGCCTTTCGCATTGGAGTTATTCATTTGTCAGAAAAGCATGAAAAGAGTCTGGTTATCCCCATGGGTGTGATCAGCGGTATGGTGAATGGCGCAACCGGCTCACAAATCATGCCAGTGATGCCATTTTTATTGTCATTAAAAATGGACAGAAACCTCCTGGTGCAGACCATGAACTGTGCGTTTACCTTCAATACCCTGGTGATGATAACGGGATTCAGTAAGATTGGATTGTATACTTTGCCAGTGATGACGCTGTCTGTTGCCGGCATACTCCCTGTTGCATTGGGAGTATATCTTGGTGGACGGATACGCAGACGGGCAACCGAGGCGGTGTTTCGAAAAATGGTCCTGGGGTTATTAATGCTCATGGGGATAATATTAATAACCATGGTGTTACTGTAATTGAGAGCAGGCCACGGTTTTCTAAAACATAAATCTAAAGGTAAAAATCGAGGTTTTACGCTTGCAGTACAAAAACAGTATAGACATTGGCCTTGTTTTCTCTGATCCTGAGCATTCTTTTATAGGTAGTTTTATTAAAAACATATAATAACAATATGGATATGAAACCTCGATTTACAAAGCGTGAATTTATCAAGGTGATGGCTGCAACGGGAGTGCTTGCACCGCTGGGCAAAATTGTGGGGCAAACGATTGAGAATAATGGGGAGCCTATTTTTCTTGACTATAGTCAGGCTGATCTCGATGCAGCCTATAACCAGGGTGTGTGGGCACCTAACCGGGACCGCATTCGGGTGCAGCGAGCCAATCGTAACAAGGCATCATTACAACGCCTGGGAAATCCTGAGCGAATTGCCTATGGGGTATCTGATATTGAACAACTTGATCTCTATAGGGCAGACAAGACCGGCGCACCCATTCACATTTATCTACACGGCGGTGCTTGGCGGTCCGGTGGCGGATTTGGCAGTGCTGCCAGTAAGGCAGAAGTATTTGTATGCGCAGGTGCGCATTTCATCTCACCAGATTTTATACAGGTATGTGAGGCAGGCGGCAGTCTGTTCTCTATGGTTGAACAGGTCCGGCGGGCAGTTGCATGGGTATATAGCAATGCCCGGACTTTTGGTGGTGATCCTGAACGTATCTATCTGTCAGGCCACTCATCCGGGGGGCATCTTGTCGCAGCAGTTCTTATGACGGACTGGGTAAATGATTTCAACTTGCCGGGAGACCTTGTTAAAGGTGCGCTTTGCAGCAGCGGCATTTTTGATCTCTATCCCGTGAGTCTTTCATCCAGGCGTGAATACATTGCCTTTACCGATGACATGATTAATCAACTCAGTCCCATTCGGCACCTGAATAAATTCAATACCCCTGTGATCATTACATATGGAACGGCAGAGAGTCCGGAGTTTCAACGTCAGTCACGGGAATTTTATGATGCACTTATGAATGCAGGTAAAGACGCTCAATTATATGTGGGAGAGCAATTAAATCATTATGAAATTGCTGATACCATGGATAATCCTTATGGGTTTCTTGGATACATTGCACTTAAACAAATGAGAATTCAGGGTTGGATTTAAAGAATATTAAAACTTAACGGGAGAGTTTAACTAATGTTACATAAATTAATCATCATAATGTTTGCAGTTTCTCTGCTCGCCGGTGCCCATCAAGCAACCGCCCAGAATATGCGGAACTCGAATAACGGTGGTGCCTTTCATCTGCTTGAAGCAACCATCGCAGATGTACACAGGGCTTTTGAATCAGGACAACTTACTTGTCGCAAGTTGGTGGAGTTATATCTGGACAGGATAGAAGCCTATGATAGAAAAGGGCCAAATCTCACAGCGGTGCAAACATTAAATCCAGATGTGATCGAAATTGCAGAACAGATGGATGAGGCCTATCGATCCTCGGGGCCCATAGGTCCCTTGCATTGTATTCCCACCCTGGTAAAGGATCAGGTAGAGACCAGCGATATGCCCACTACCTATGGCTCGGCGGTGTTTGAAGGATTTGTGCCGGAACGGGATGCAACGATTGTCACCAGGCTAAAAGAGGCCGGGGCAATCATTATTGGCAAGACCACCATGGGTGAATTCGCCACCAGTTTCATGGGTTCTGCCTTCGGTGTGGTGAGAAATCCCTATGACCCAACACGTAATCCCAGTGGATCCTCGGCAGGTACCGGTGCGGGTATCGCTGCGAATTTTGCCGTCCTGGGCGTTGCCGAAGATACCGGTGGTTCTGTCCGTGGCCCGGCAGCCGTGGGCAACCTGGTGGGACTTCGACCGACATTGCCTCTGGTGAGCCGGTTTGGGATGATGCCTGCCAGACCTACCACAGACACCCTGGGTCCCATTACCCGAACTGTGAGGGACACGGCGATCATGCTGGATGTGATCGCCGGATATGACCCTAATGACCCCATTACGGCTTACACCGTAGGCAATCTACCTGCTTCATATACCACGTTTTTAAGGGAGAATGGCTTGATTGGTGCACGCATCGGCGTGATACGAGAGCCCATGGACAGAAATGCCCAGCCGGATTCTGACGACTATAAGAAGGTCAGGACAGTCATCGATGAGGCCATCGTGGCACTTGAAGAACTGGGTGCCGAGGTGGTGGATCCGGTATCTATTCCTGATGTACAGGCACGCATAGGCAAGATACATGGGGCCAATGTCTATGAATCAGAGCAGGCCATGGATGAATACCTGGAAGCACACCCCAATGCGCCAGTGAAATCAGTACAGGAAATTTTGCTGACAGGGAAGGTGGTTCCCAGGCGGGCGGTTCGGTTGATGGCCAATGTAGGTAAGACCATGGATGATCCTGGTTACCTGAGTGTACTTCGAAATAAAGAAGAACTTAGACAACTGGTACTGAAGATCATGGCGGATCATGATCTCGATGCCCTGGTATATGCCACCTTCGATCATCCACCTGCCGTGATAGCCGATGATGTGATGACTAACCCGGAACCGGAAGGGGCCACCGCACTGGGTAATAATCGGCGCTTGAGTCCGGCCCTGGGTTTTCCTGCCCTGGTGCTACCTGCCGGGTTTACCCCGGAGGGATTGCCTGTGGGGTTGGAGTTTCTGGGAAGGCCGTTTGCCGAAGGGACCTTGCTGCGTTTGGGGTATGCCTATGAGCAGGGGACAAAGCATAGAAAGCCGCCACATACCACTCCGGCGTTGCAGGGAGAACCATAGATAAACGGTCGCTTTGCGGGATTTATTTGATTGGATTCCCGCTTTCTCGGTAATGACGGGGTTTACTTCAGTACAGATATATCGCAACTTTGTTTTATCGATACGAGGAATTGATTCCCACCCCTGCCTACAAACCCCCAGGGGCAGGCTTTTCACGGGAATGACGGGCTTACTTCTGTTTATACTTTGGTATTTATTTTGATATCCTTGGGTTCATAGCGTACCCCTAACAGATTGTCTTCCGGGTAGCGCAATTGCAGGTATCCCATTTCTATCAGGCGCTTGTAGACATATATTTCGGTTGTAAGTCGTCAGAAGATATGGAACACAAAGGTCTAAAAGTTAAGAGAGACTTTCACATATTATAGTCATGTTTCACTAATTTATACATAGTATTAAATTTTCCTTCCTCCTCTGCTGTAGTGTTTCGTATTTAATCAC
>JAURPG010000124.1 GCA_030835405.1 Gammaproteobacteria bacterium
AAATATCCAACCTTGATTTATGGCGACAAAATACCACAGGAGATAATACAGCGATTCTCATCGCCCAGCCTGAAGTTTGCCGAAAAACCCCTAGACATGGATGCCATCGGCAACAGCGCCAATCTGGCAATTTGTAATGCGGGACATGGTGCAACTACAGAGCTGTTATTAGCTGGCGTACCGTTACTATTATTACCATTAAATGGAGAGCAAAACCTGGTTGCAGAAAATGTTGAACGTCTGGGAGCGGGCCTGTCTGCCCCACATCTACAATCAAAAGGTATGGCGGAAAAACTGGAACTCCTAATCAAGCAACCTCAGTTCAGGGAAGCTGCTGAAAAATTTTCCAACTCTTATAAAGATACAAATGTCACAAGATTATCTGATACTGTTCTTTCTACTATAGATTCATTACTTGATAATTAAGTCCAGAACCTCGGAGAAACCAGGCAACAGGCAAGATGACTGCTATACCAGATTCTGAATAATATGCTCGGACAATCGCATTCCCAATGCCACAATTGTCAAGGTTGGGTTTGCTGCACCACCACTGGGGAAAACACTCCCCCCCAGGACATAGATATTTTTACTGCCAAATACTTTTAAGTCTGTATCAACAACTCCGTCTTCCTCATTGTCTGCCATCCTGGTAGTGCCCATCAAATGGTGCCTGCCAAGAAATAATTCCGGCTGTTGTGATATTTCTAATGCGTTACTCATTGCTAACACATTACTGATACTGTCTGCAGCATGCCTATAGGTCCTTTTGTCAAAATCAGATAATTCGAACCATAGCATAGGTAATGGATCGCCAAATTCATCCTGCTCTGTTTTACTGAGTTCAAAACGGTTCTCGTGCAGGGGCTCCTGTTCACACAAAATGCTAAAAGTTATCGTTTTTTCTGAATTGTTATCGTTCATAATATTGCCGGGAACCATAGACCGATTAGTTGATGTATTTTCATAAATCGCTAAAGGCATATAAGCTCCTATTCCTTGTTCTCGATAATGACCATACCACTGCCAAATTTGTGCCTGTCCGAATTTTTCAGGTTGCGAGGGCTGGAAATTTTGCTGGTCTACTTTATTTGAATTCCCGTCCACCTTCACTGTTAACTGAACAGCGTTATGGTCCATAAAATTCGCGCCCAGATACCCGCCACCCTCACCAAGACCCAATCCAGGGTGTTGTTCATTGATCAACATTAAAAACCTAGAGGACTGGATAGCACCAGCACCAATCACTAATGCCTTACATTTTACTGTTTTATCTAAACCTTCATTATCAGTACAAAATATGGATTTGACTTTACCTGTCCTGTCTATTTCGACGTTTCTTGCAGTTAAATTATTAAGCAACATAAAATTTTGATTGTTCACCAGGCCAGGTAGTCGAGATTGCTTTAAACGCAAAGGTTGATACACACCACCTGCATTTACCGTCACACTTGCAGCCACTGTGTCCTTAAAACCCTGGGTCTCCAGGAATTGCGCCAGAATGAAGCTATCATCTGACATTGTAATGGGATTACATGAATTCAAACCGTTAAATACATTTAGATAATGTTCAGCCTGGCAATAGTATTTTTCCATTTCCTCATAGGAGATCGGCCAATCAGCTCCATAACCGAACCGTGATTTACAGATAAAATCATCCTGTCTGAATCTCGGGCAATGACCACCCCAGACACTGCTGGTGCCTCCCGTCATGCGTTTGGTCGCTGTTCCCAGCGGATAAGGCAATCCCTGCCCTGCATCCAACACCTTATTTCGTTGTTGAGCACGTTCACTATATCCATCGTATGGCCCTGACTCGATGACGATCACATTCACGCCTGCCTGCGTTAGTCGGCTTGCCAGGGACAAGCCTGCTGGGCCGCTGCCAATTATGGCGACATCTGTACTATAATTGTCCATGTTTGGGGAACAGCCAACAGTGGGCAATGAAAGTAAAGAGCTGAACTGTAAAAAACGACGTCTATTTAACATTTTAGTTTTATTGAAATCCGACAGGGAGAGGATGCTTTAGATAAAACCCTTTTCTATACTAAATCTTCAACAGCATCCCATTATGGCACAACATGAGGGCCTACAAAATCTTGCATTTAATCAGTACGCTACAATATAATAGGCATTAAAAAACCAGATATTATATATAGAATCCAGGACCGGACGAGCAAGTTAAAAATCTTATTGATTTAAATCCATCAAGATTGTTACTTCATTCACACATAATGAATGTTAACACCAGAATTATTCCTGCATCTCTTTTTTATATCTGACTGGAACAAGCAAAAGCTATTCTTAAATCATGCTTGAACTTTTTTATAACTTGCAAGACCTGGATGAATATTAAATATGACGATACAAAACCCGCAAATTGCTGAAATAGAGGCGACTTTCAGGAAAGCCGAGCAGCTAAGAGAGAGTGGCGATAGAGAAGAAGCTTTAAAGGAATATACCAGGGTCGTATATTTTGCGCCCAGACATTGGCCTACTTATTTTCACCTTGGAGTCATGTTCGGTGAAGCTGGACATAACGAGCTGGCAGTCTCCTTGTTAAGCAGGTCAGCAGAATTAATGCCCAACGATTATGCAATTAGAAATCATCTGGCCGATTACCTTATAAAATTACACCTCGATGAAGCGGCCATGGAACAATTAAAGGAATCCTGGAAACTTGACTCGACCCAGAGGAACCTGTCTGCGCTGCTAAAAATAGGAAAAATATTCAGGGAATCAAATCGTCCGGCAGAAGCAATTCCCTATTTTGAACAGATACTCACGGAACATGAAGGCGAAACCATCACCAAAGAGACAGAGGACCTGAGGACGGTCAGCAGGTGGTTCCGTGCGTTAAGCAGAATGTCGTTGGGAGATTACCAGGCAGCATGGGATGATTTTGAAATTCGAAATAATATTCCAGGAGTCATAGTTCCGATTATGGAGGGGGAGAAATGGACCGGCCAACCGCTGGATGGAAAGACGATATTTCTTGCTTTTGAACAACGTTTCGGTGACATCATTCACTTTATGAGGTTTATCCCAAAGGTAAGGGAGATGGGGGCAAGGATAATTGTTCAAATCCCGCCCGAACTTGACAGGTTATTTCGGCACTCATTCCCGGAAATTGAGTTCGTTTTGACAAGTCATCCAATACCCGAATTTGACTACTATCAATATTTGACCAGTATACCTGCCGTTCTCAATCTGGGTGCAGAAGATACAATATCAGATGCAATCCCTTATCTTCAGGTTAATGATTCGGATATTCAGCCCTTACCGATGCGCAATGAGACATTTCTAAAAGTCGGGTTTGTCTGGGAAGGGAACCCTGATCCAGACAGGTCGATTCCAATCAACCGGTACATCCCTCTCTTGAAACATCGAAACGTATCTTTTTACAGCTTTCAATTGGGGGACAGGAGAAAAGATTTATTTGACAATGCAGTCGGTTGGCTGGTTGTAGACCTGGGGCCACAAATCTCGGATTTTTATGATTCCAGCGTGCTACTCAAGCAAATGGACCTGTTAATCACTATCGATACGGCGATTGCACATCAGGCCGGCGCATTGGATATTCCCGTCTGGTTGATGTTGCGGTTTTTCTCGGACTGGAGATGGGACCTGGAACAGGATTCCAATCGCTGGTATCCAACAATGCGAGTATTCAAACAGGAAAAACTGAATTCCTGGACAGAACCAGGGATAAAGCTGGAACAGGCGTTCGAAGATTGGGTTACAAAGCAATTACCGGAAAAGCAGCAGGATAATACAAGCTAAATATCTTAATTGAATTACACAAGGCTAAACAAGCACTCCATAGTCAGGAAAAACTTATAACGACATGTGTCAGTTTGAACTGTATTTTTTCTGGAATACCAAATATCGCATTGTGCAATCTGATCCCTGTTAATTAGGCAATATAATGTGGAATTTATTGTGGATATCGATTTTAATACTTTATTTTATTGCATTTCGCCTTTTATACCTGCAATTTAAATTGGCAAAAATACTCAGAAATAACGGGTTTAAATATTTCAACGCGTTAAGTCTGAAATCCCATGACAATATTAAACTGGCGCGAAATTATGCCAAACAGCTGGAAGAAGAAGAGACAGAGGAATCCAGCAAGCTCGGAGAGCAATCACCCAAAAGCAATGGCAATCAGGTATGGGCATATGGCCAGTATGCAAGCCCTGAAGCTGTACGGGCCGCAATGGCAAGGGGTGAGATTACGCGGGTACAGGCGATTAAAATTCTTGGTGTAAGCCTGGAACCTGCCAATACCATTGGGACAAGACTGACCAATAAGAAAGAAGTAAGTGAAGAACTGATAATTACAGCCAAAAAGCTGGAATATTTCAGAAGCTTAATGATTAAGATTGTAGTAATTTCACTCATTATCGGAATTATAGCGTTCAGAATGAACCGATAATATTTTTTATCTTGCTCAAAGTAATATGATGCTTCTATTTCAGAAATCAAATAATGTTGGTTAAAAACAATTAAACCTCGATTAAATTATAAAATTCGGATATTTCAAGACCTGAATTACTTAATCAAACTTTATGCAAACCATAGATCTACAAAAGACAGTAACTGACTTGCTAAATCAAGGTGACTTTTCAGAGGCCCTCCAGGCCTGTGAGCAGCAAATTGCCGAGACACCTGATGATATTAACACCCTGGCATTGTGTGCAAAAGTACACAGACAGATGAATGATCATATCAATGCTGAAATGGTCATGAAAAAGGTGGTGGAACTGGAACCCGAAAACCAGGCAATGCTGGTGTTCTACTCGATGGATTTGTTAATGCTCGGCCGCGTGGACGAAGCAGATTCTATATTAACCAGGATTAAACCGTCCCATATGAATGACCCAATGTATCAACTTCAAAAGGGTCTGATTCATTACCACAAGCATGATTTTAATGTCGCCACAAAAATTCTGGTGGATCTTGTTAGTAAGCACAATACCTTTAAAGTTGCGCACCTGGAACTTGCGCGTGTTTTATTGATGACCGGAAAATGGCGAGCTGGTTGGGATGCATATGAAGTCCGGTATCATTTGCCAGGCACTAAATCACATTTGCCGAAACTAGATGTCCCCCAGTGGGATGGCACCCCCCTGGATAAAAGTATTTTATTGGTTGCGGATGAGGAAATCAGTGATTGCATACAGTTTTCCCGCTATATACCGTTGGTGGCCAGGAGATGTAAGCGGGTTTTATTACTTCGAAATGAGCCGTTAGCAAGATTACTCGATTCAGTCCCGGGTGTGGATGAGAGTTATACATTTGCGGACCGGCTACCGAGTATAGAAACTTACTGTACTCTATCTAGTTTACCTCGTGCTTTATCAACCATATCGAATACTGTTCCAGGCTGTGATGGTGTCTTTAATGTTCATCCAGGGCTAAACGAGGTCTGGAAGGAGTTAGTAAATTCAGCGGCCTATCGACCAAAGTTAAAAATCGGTCTGTCCTGGCACGATGGTCAGAGCATAAATGGTCAATCCCTCAGAAACATTCCCAAAGACCTGTTAATACCTCTCCTGGATACTCAGGATTGTGAATTTTTTTCATTACAAACTGGAGAATACGCATCACAGGCAGATGATCTTGGCATCATTAATTTTTCTGAAAAATTAACGGATCTTATAGAAATTTCTGCCATGATACAGGCTCTGGACCTGGTGATAACGTCTGATTCCAGCATCGCCCACCTTGCAGCATCCCTGGGTAAACCGAACTGGGTATGCCTTGAATATACACCTGATTGGCGTTGGGGCCCGAGTGACAGCAGAACTGTGTGGTATAAATCAGTGCGATTATTTAGACAATCTGAACTCAGAACCTGGAATACTGTTATAGATGAAGTAAAAATTACTTTATTAGAATTAATAATACATGCTAAGCCCAGGGTTGCGTTAGAAACATATATGTCGCGACATAATCAAAATGCTATACAATTTGTTAAACCATTACCTAGTTCAATAATATCAGGCTCCACAAAGACAAAACTACCAATAGAGTTCGACATGAGTAAATTTATATTAACTGGTCTCCCCCGATCAGGCACAACAGTTTTAAGCGTTTCATTAGCATCTCATCCAGATATATTATTTTATGGTGAGCTGTTAAACAATGAATTGCAGGTTCGAAAAAATGAATCAGCCAGGATTACACTTGGGGCAGGCTGGCAAATCAGTAACACGCCAAATAATGCACTTCGTCCCTGTTCACCCCAGGAAAGTGGATATCAATATGTAAATAATTTCTTTTCACTGCGTCAACCACTGGGTGCATTAGGGTTTAAATTACTTTATGACCAGGCATTGCAGGGACCCAATAAAGATGCCTGGGATTATATTGAACAAAATTCAAATATAAAAATAATCCAGACTGTACGGCAAAATCTACTTGAAATTATTTGTTCTTATGTGCGAGCAAATATCACCAAGCGATGGCACGTTTCAAATGAAAAAATCAACAACCCGCGATTCGTACTGCCTGCTAATGAATGTGAAATCCTTTTCAAGCGCTTTAGCCACAGACCCAAAGCTTTAAATAATATATACGAAACACATGATGTTTTAGATATTGAATATTCGGAAATAGAAAAGGACTTTGTCGATGTAATGAGGAAAATATTTTCTTTTCTGGAAGTAGACAAAAAAATTGAAGCAAAACCACAGTTAAGTAAAATTGCAGCCCTTCGCCCAAATGAAGAAATAGCAAACTACGATGAATTACACGAATATTTTCGTAATACGGAATATGGCCAATATTTTACATTCTAATCCACATTAGTAGACTCTGGTAATAGAGGTAATAGAAAGCGACCTGCCCCCAGTAACGGTACCACTTTCAAAGTTAGGATGTGGGTTTAGTTAACTACTGTACTCCTTTTCTCATAAGCTGGTTTGCAAATAGGCTTACGAGGGCTTGTAGCGTACTATGTGACCCTATAAAGTGGCACCGTTACTGGGGACAGGTCAAAATCTTCTGTATATAAATCAGTCATTGCGAGAATTTCTGAATTAAGCCCATCATCATCAAGCAATATCTCTTTGCATTCTGACTTAGGAATTAAGGTAGAGGAATGTGTAATATCATCTTATTTTTCTTTTTTTATAAAATTACAGAAGCTCGATACGAACGCCCGTATTCAGTTGATTAAGACGCTCCTGAAGTAGACTGAGGGAAATGTCATCGTTGGCATGTAATGCTATGTGGTTGGTGCCTGGTGCACCTGTCCCTGTACTAATACCGCCAACAGCATCAGGACTGGTAAAATCAGGACCAAGATCAAGGCTTTCTAAATACTTATATGCTTTTGCCCATGGGCTATCAACTAACCCCCAGACATCTAATACCTCCTCGAAATCAACCTCGGCATCCAGGTCATATCCTTCGCATCCATCAAGGTCCGATAATTCTTCAAAATAGGTTTCAAGTCCACCATATACATACTTTTCAATAAACTCTCTGCGTATCATTTGCGGGGGTCTAGTCCTAGGGTCGCCCAGGTTAAGCTCAAGTTCCATTTCCTGGTAGGCATATAGTATGGTGTTAGCATCAGGCGCCGGGCGAAGTAGTATCTCGCCATGGTTTTCCCATAAGGTGAGGGCTTCGTCATAGAAAGATGGAAGGATAAAACCGATACCTGAGCCACAAGTGGTTAACAGGAACTGCCGACGTGTAAAAGACATAATATTTCTCCTCTTTAGTACTTTAGGCACGATGCCTCGGTGTACAAGCTGGTTAACAAATACCGAATCGAATAAGGATCGAT
>JAURPG010000011.1 GCA_030835405.1 Gammaproteobacteria bacterium
AGTTGTAAGCCCTATTAACCCTGCGCCTATAACAGTTATCTTCATCAATGAAATTAGTAAAATGATATCGTGAAAAAATTACAGATATATTAACATGAGTATTACTAAATACAGATGAAATAAGGCCTTATAATGACACAGGCATTGGATAGATTAATCCAACTCATTCAGCTTAAACCACTGGAGGAGAATGTTTTTGAAGGCAATAGCCTTGATATAGGAACCGGTCGGGTCTATGGTGGGCAGGTACTGGGGCAAGCCTTAAAGGCGGCACAACTTACCGTAGTTGATAATAAATCGATTCACTCCATGCATGCCTATTTTTTGCGTGAAGGTAATCACGCTATTCCAATAACCTATCACATAGTTATTTCCCGCAATGGCAGAAGTTTCTCCACCCGTCGGATAACGGGATTACAGGATAACCGTCCTATCTTTATCACCGATAT
Organism: Gammaproteobacteria bacterium; assembly: GCA_030835405.1. Lineage (GTDB taxonomy): Bacteria > Pseudomonadota > Gammaproteobacteria > Eutrophobiales > Eutrophobiaceae > Eutrophobius. Next base: position 450 of record JAURPG010000011.1, read on the forward strand.
GTCGTTTCAAATCCAGGAACCGGGCCTTGAATATCAGGCAACAATGCCCCAGGTACCAGATCCAGAGAGTATAATAAACGCATCTGGATTTAATAAGAGCCTGAAATTTCCCGACCGTTTGCAAAATCTGGTTAATTTAACCGCGCCATTTGATCTATTACCGATTCCACCTGCTGAAGAACATACAAACATCAAATCGATCTGGGTCAGAACTAGACATAAAATAGATGATGATCCTGACATTCACCGGGCACTACTGGCCTACATCTCAGATTATGGACTGGTAACCACTGCATTGTTACCACATCAAATTGAATATGATTCTCCGAATATGCAGTTAGCCAGTGTGGACCATGCTATGTGGTTTCACCGTCCATTCAGGGTTGATGAGTGGCTGCTTTATTTGAGTGAGCCGGTCTCAACCAGTAATGCCAGGGGATTGGCCAGGGGAAGTTTATTTGATACCAACGGGTTACTAATCGCTTCGACCATGCAGGAAGGTCTCATCAGACAAATAAAAAAAGGGGAGTAGATACTCCCCTTTTAGATAAATATCTAAATTTATACTAGCCGCGACGCGACTGGAAGGAAGCTTCGATCTGCTCCTTTCTTGACTGCTCACTTTGTACATACTTAAGCCAGTCATCTGCAGCGTTCTTACTGCGTTCATCCTTACTTGCATTAGCAAATGCATTTTTAGCCGCTTCAAACTTTTGTAATTCAAATTGTGCCATCCCCAGCATCAGGTAGGCCTGATCAGCACGGTCAATTCCGCCTTTCTTAATTCCCTCTTGCAATATCGCAATGGCTTCCTCGTATCGGTCCAGATTTATATATGACTGGGCCAAACGAACATGCAGATTACCGTCCTCGGCTATCTTAGTGGCTTTGATTAAAGGCTCAATGGCTTCTTCCATTTCCTGTGCTTGTTGCCAGGACTGGGCCAGTAACTGAAGATTACGTTCTTCTTCTTCAATCTTGCCTTCTTTCATACCCTTGTCGATGAGCATGGCGGCCTTGTGTGGCGCTTCATGCATCAAATAAAGATTAGCAAGGTTCATCTGAGAACGACCGTTATCGAGATTTCCTGATTCATACAACATTTCCAGGATGGCCATCTGTTTGTCATATTGTTCAAGCTCTGAATAGGCTGCTGATAATGACCGCCAGTGTTCAGCCTTGGGATACAGAACAACCAATTCTCTCAAAATACCGATCATCTTGGGATAATCATCAACTTGCAGGTAGATGTTTTGTAATAACAACAACAGGATTTCCTTTGGAGTCTCATTCCTGGCCGCCAGCATTTGCCTGGCATCCAGTAGCGGCTCAAGGGCTTCGCGATATTTTTCCAGTTGATACAATCCTTGTCCCTTGAGCATGTAGGCATTGAGTGTTGGCTCTGGTGCTGCTGCAAACCATCTGTCAATGACATCAATCGCCTTGGCGTAATCTTCTATAACAAAATAAAGCTGGGCCACTGTATAAAGGGTATTTAATAATATCCCTTCTGTGACATCGGGTTCAGACATGACCCTTTCATAGTAACGCAATGCGTCCTGGTATTTTTCCATGGTGAAATAGGTGTAAGCCATAAAGTTATATACCTGCACCTTCCCGTAACTGCTGATTTTGGGCATAGATTCCATTTCACGAAGAATGGCAAGACCGCCTTCGTAATTCTTTGCCTCAATTTCAGCCTGCGCTTCCAGCAGCCTTTTGTAAACCGCTTCCGACATAGTCGGCGTCTTTTTGGTCTCACGTTCCTGACGACCTTCATTTTCCTGGGCAACAACACTAACTACGCTAACTGATGCCAAGATCAGACAGGTGAAAAGTACGGTAATAATCCTGGTCAAGCTTGTTAATTGAACCATGTATTTATCCCTCATTAGTCTTCAATTTCAAACGTAATTTTATTCTGGACACCAGGAACCTCTATGGGTTCCCCATCAATCACGCGAGGCTTATATTTAAATTTCTGTGCTGCCTGTATCGCCGCGCGATCAAATACCCGGTTAGGCTGGGATTCAACTGCTACCACATCCCGTGTTGTACCATTACGCGTCACGGTAAATTCCACGATGACATAACCCTCAATCCCTCTTGAAAGCGCACTGTTAGGATAGATTGGTCGGACCTTCACAATGGGTAGATACTCACCATCGTTTGCCAGTTGGAACCCCCCTGTGTCCATGTCGATAGAAGTGTTAACATCTACCGATGCCACTGAGATACTATCCGCCGTGGGATCAAGGTTTTCCAGCTGTGGCGGCGGCGGTTCCGGTGGTGGTTCATCTGGTGGAGGTGGCTTTTTTGGTGGTTCTTTAGGCCGGATGACTTCCGGTTCAGGGACACGGACAAACTCCATCATTCGCCCTGCACTTTCCTCATCCAGAGTCCTGTCTGCCGTTGCAATCAGAAATTGCATCATATAAAACAGGGTAAATACAATAGCCCCCGCTGATACAAAACTTATCGCATATCTTCCAATCGTTTGTACCACAATATCACCTCGTTTCGTTCAGTTATTCTTCCAGTGCAGAGATCGCGACGTTTGCAACCCCCGCCTCCCTGGCAGCATCCATTACCAGGACCAAGGCCTCATTAGTTGATTTATTGTCAGCCTGGATAATGACAGAGCCGTTCGGGTTTTCTGACAACAGGCGCTCAATGCTAGGTTTAACTGCCCGGGGATCAATTCGGCGCCTGTCCACCCATACACCATCGGTAGAATCAATGGCGATAAGTATGTTTGCCCGAGGTTTGGGATCTGCCGTCAATGCAGTTGGTTTATCTACGGTCGTTCCCGGTTCCTTAACAAAGGTCGCAGTCACGATAAAAAAGATAAGCATAATGAAGACGATATCGATCAGTGGGGTTATATCGATAGCGGTTTCTTCTTCAATGCCCTGCTGAGAGATTTTACGCATCAGTCACCTGTAAAGTTATACTTTTAAGATTAGTCAATTCTTACTAAAAATTCAAAGTGTTAATGATCCATTGTCATGTGTTCACCTAGCAGCTGGATCTCAATCTGGGCCTTTCTTTGCAACCAATAACTGATAAATAACCCGGAAAGTGCAGCAACCATGCCACACATGGTAGGTACGGTAGCCTTGGAAACCCCGTCTGCCATGGCGCGGGCATTACCAGAGCCCAGGATTGACATAATCTCGAAAACACCGACCATGCCTGTCACTGTACCCAGCAATCCCATCAGCGGACATAGTGCAACACTGGCCTGTATTAAACCAAGATATTTCTGTGCTTGCAGCCTGACTTCGGAGATCATGGCCTCACGAACACGGTGTGCCTGCCAGGATTTCCGCTCTGAACGGGATTCCCAGGCTGCCACCGTCTTCTTGACCACCTGTTTGTGAATTATTGCAAAATAAAGTACCCGCTCAATTATCAGGACCCACATAAAGATCATCAGAAAACCGATGAGGAATAATACATCTCCACCCAGTTCAAGAAAGTCGCGGATAGCTTCCCACATGTTGATAAACCCCTGTTCCGCACCAACCACCGAGGTGATGGCGCGTAACAGGTTATAGATCATTTCTACCATTTATTTTTCCCTGCTAAACGGTGATATTCAAGAGGCTTTGCCGGACTTTTCAGAGTATTCAGCCACCATACCGGTTGCCTGCTCTTCCAGTACTTCAACCAGGGCCTTGCTCCTTCCAGCAACCAGGGTATGCAACATTACCATGGGAATGGCGACGCACAGTCCTAATACCGTTGTGATTAGTGCCTGAGAAATACCACCGGCCATCATCTTGGGATCCCCTGCACCAAACAGGGTAATAGCCTGGAAGGTGATGATCATACCGGTTACCGTTCCCAGCAGCCCTAATAATGGGGCCACCACGGCAATAACCTTCAGCATCATGTTAAAGCGCTGTAATTTTGGAGTTTCCTTGAGCACTGCCTCGCCAAGTCGTAACTCCAGGGACTCCAGATCGGTTCCCTTAGCGTCATGGTAGACCGACAATACACGACCAAGAGGGTTCTTCTTGGATGCCTTGCCGGGGTTACGTTTCTGGGCAGCTACCTGAGCACTAACAAACAATAACAAAATAAACCGCAAGATAGCGATCACCGCGCCAATAGCACCAAGACCTATAATGATGTAACCAACTGTTCCACCTTGGTCAATGCGCTCTCTTAAATTAGGTGTCTGTACCAGCATGGACAGCAGCTGTCCGCGACTGGGGTCCAGGCCAAAGCCAACAACACCTGATGAGGCATTTTCCATCTCCTCAACTGCATCCACATAGCGAGCCTGAGGCTGCCTTTGCAACTCAGAGACAATGCCTGTGCCACCGGTACCAGGGTCACTATAGGTCAGATATTTACCATCAGAGACCAGGTTAAAGACCCCCACCCGGATGACTTCCATACTGGTTTCCTCGCCAGCGGCAGTTACCACTGTCGTGTTAATCCGTTTTACCTTGCCCTGTTCTGTCATTTCCCGCTGCAGTTCATACCATAACTGCTCGATTTCTTCCAGGGATGCCAGCTCTGTAGTCGATCCCATCTTCTCCGAGAGTGTGGTTAGAAAAGCTGCACGCTCGGGAAATTCAACATTGGTTAGCGAGCTTTCAAAGTTTCCTCTGGCATCACCTGCAGCCTGCTGCAACACACCAAACAGTTCCCGCAATGAACCCATTCTGACTGACAACTGCTCTCGTAATTCGGCCAGGGCTAATTCATTCTCTTCAAATTCACGTTCCATCCGGGCACTTTCTGCCTCAAGGTTGGCACGCTCAGTTTCGGCCTGTCGCAACAATTCCTGCTGACGTCCACGATTTTGAACGAACTCCTGCTCACGGGCACGGTTCTGTTGATTTTCACGGAAGGTGCCATCCTGAACCTGCTGGAGCAGATCATCCAGGCTGGACAATGAACCCTGGGCACTGACATTTAGTCCAGTCAGACACAGGCATGTAAATAGGATTGATATAATAAAACGCTTCATTATTTAATCTCCGATGCAACGAGAGGAATCATGATCATGTCGGGAGCAACCTGCTCGCGGGCGATCTGTAATCCTTTCGCAATATGATTTCTGAATTCTTCGTCGGTAATGGGCTCCCAGGATCGGCTTGACTGGTTCCAGACACCATTCGTAGTCCTGTCTGCAGTTTGATAGATGAGGGCGATCCTGCCTATCTTGAGCATACTCACTTCACGATTTGCTCCATCCAGATTCAAGGTCGTATTGTATGCCTCGATAGTACGACCATAATCGCCTTCAATATTATAGGCCTCAAGTACCGCCCTGAATTTCTCGGCAGTGGTAATGTTGGAATCCTCAATGGCAGCCCTTAGACGTTCTATGCGGGCAGTCCTTTCATCCAGTAAAAATGGCACATCACGCTCAACAAATGCGGACAGCGATTCCAACATCTTCACCATAGTAGGCGTAATTTGACGTTCAATAATGGCAACTTCATCAATTGACCTGCGTAACTTCGCCATGTCACTTTGCTGGGCATCAAGTTGGGTTTGTAATAACTGGTTATAAACCTTTAATCCATCGATGACTTTCAATTGCCTTTTGTATTCCGAGACTAGCTTGTCGATCTCACCTTGAGTTGAGTCTATGCGAACCTGCGATGCAGCAGCACCTTCAGTACGCTCTACCCCTTCATCAATGATTTGATCAATCTGTTGCTCTTGCGCAAATGAACCCGTTATCAACAATGAACATGTCAATGCTAGACATGACTGTTTTATACGGTTAGCTGATATTAAAGTTTCCATAAGTATTATGAACCTCCACCCACTCGAGTTTTATGATAAAAAATCTTCTACGTCCGATTTTGTTCTACAGGATTATCCGTAATTAAAATTGTTTTCTGATATACAACTAAGAACCTGCCTAATACAGTAACTGTTGAATACCGACTGGTCTACCCCAAAGTAGTTATTCTAATTATCCCTAACCTGATTTCAAACCAGTTTATTTTACTAAGAATATTCATTCAAGCTTATATACCTAAAGACTTTTGAATTTTTGGCAAAAAGATTTGAACAGTACCCCCGCTAACGCGGCATTCTACGTTGACATTCTTGTAAGTGCAATCAACGAATATATTATTATTCTGGATAAAACTTCCGAATAGTGAATAATAAGTTATCTCATTTTTTTCAGGTTCATATATACTGCGCTGCAACATGAAAATGAAATATAAACTTGTAAATTATTCCCGCAAAACTTTATTACATCGGGAATATAAAAAATAAATAAGTTCGCAGAATTATTAATGGTTTATAAGAGGTTATTGAGATGAAAAATCAATTCGAAGAAACCCTGTATGATGCCCATGGTCAGATCTTCAGCATAGAAGATGTCTATTTTGAAGACAAATCTGAACACCAGCATATTATTATTTTTCACAATTCAAAATTTGGAAGGGTCATGGCGCTGGACGGCATCATTCAGACCACAGAAAAAGATGAGTTTATCTATCATGAAATGCTCACACATGTACCGATATTTGCTCATGGTGCTGCTGAGAAGATTCTCATTATTGGTGGTGGAGATGGTGGTATGTTGCGGGAGACACTGAGACATAACAGCGTTAAATCTGTCACCATGGTTGAAATTGATAAGGCCGTGGTTGATATGTGTGTTCAATACCTGCCGCGGCATTCTCAAGGGGCATTTGATGATCCAAGATTGAACCTGGTCATTGCTGATGGTGCTAGGTTTGTAGCTGAAACAAAGGACAAATTTGATATTATCATAGTCGATTCAACCGACCCAATTGGACCTGGAGAAGTTCTGTTCCAGCTAGCGTTTTATGAAAATTGCCATAACATTATGAATGATAATGGCATTATTGTTACTCAAAATGGGGTGGCCTTTATGCAGCCAGACGAGGTTAAAAACACCCATAAATGCTTTTCACAAATTTTTAATGACCATCACTTTTATGTCGCAGCGGTGCCTACCTATATCGGCGGAGACATGACGTTTGGTTGGGGTAGTGACTCATTGCAACATAGGAAAATAGAGCTGGACACCCTCAAGCAGCGGTTTGAAAAAGCCAACTTTAAAACCAGATATTATAATCCAGAGGTCCACATGGGATGTTTTGCCCTACCTCAGTATATAGTCGATCTGACTCTGCCTGAATCCAGCTAAGATTTTTATGGAACTTAAATCACCCGTTGCGGGAAGAGACTGGCAAGATCTGGTAGCCGAATTCGGCTCACCATTGCTAGTACTTGATTGTAATACATTGCGGCAACAATACCGTAAGTTGCAAAACGCCCTGCCCAGTGTTGACCTGTACTTTGCTATCAAGGCATTACCCAATGAGACAGTGGTGAATGTACTTCATAAAGAAGGGGGCAATTTTGATATAGCAACACAGGGTGAAGTAAACCTGCTAGAGAAAAACCATATATCAGCAAAGAAAACCATTCACACCCACCCTATTAAAAGCGACATCGATATTCGTTCAACGTTAAGGTTTGGCTGTACCACCTTCGTGGTAGACAATGAATATGAATTGGAGAAATTTGTCCGCTATAAAGAACGTGTTGGCCTATTATTAAGATTAAGCTTTCCCAATCCAAATGCGGTGGTAAACCTTTCTAAAAAATTTGGATTATCTGTACATAATGTACAAGCGTTCTTAGCTAAAGCCGATAATCTTGGCATACATATAAAAGGTCTAAGCTTCCATGTAGGCTCCCAGTCAAAGTTACAACAATCTCATGTTGATGCAATTAATAAGTGTCTTGAAATTATTACTGAGAGCAGGACACAGCGGGATGTCCCTATGAGCGTATTGGATATTGGTGGTGGTTTCCCAATTGACTATGACGGCACAGGAATTGATATCGAAGAATTTTGCGCGCCTATCAACGAGGTTATTGAAAACCGCCCCAAAAATATCCGGGTCATTGCTGAGCCAGGAAGGTTTATTGCGGCACCGGCCATGACTTGCCTGACATCGGTTATTGGCAAGGCAATCCGGGACGGTACGCCATGGTACTATCTGGATGACGGTGTCTATAATTCATTCAGTGGACAAATTTTTGATCATGCGATCTACCCAAAAATATCAGTACGCAAAGGACATACCCAGCCCAGCGTACTTGCCGGGCCGACCTGTGACAGTATTGATGTTATTTCAGAAAATATAGAATTACCGCAGCTCGAAATTGGAGATTTGATCATTGCGCCGATGATGGGCGCCTACACTAGCGCAACGGCAACTGAGTTTAATTCTCTACCCAGAACACATATTATTGCCGTCAATGTCAAAGAGAGTCAGGACAATCAGATTACTCAACTGGTATAGATTACCAACTGCGAAAGTATCATGAAGCAAGCCGTGCCTGATAACTCGATACTCCAGTCGTATGGCATCAGGGATGCCACAATCAAACCTATTGGATCAGGTCTTATAAATCATACCTGGCAGGTAAGTACTGATTCAAATCAATATATCCTGCAACAGGTTAATCCAATGTTCGATGAAGCAATCCATGAAGATATCGATTATGTTACTAACTTCATGAGTAATGCAGGTAAATGTATTCCCCGACTTCTCCGAAACCAGTCAGAACAATTGTTTTATCGTCATAAAAATATTGTCTGGCGATTATATGAATATATCCCCGGCATCACGTTTGATACTGTAACCCAACCGGGACTAGCATATGAGGCCGGCCGTATACTTGGTGAGTTTCATCAACTACTGAACTCCATGGATTACCAGTTTAAAAATATCCGCCCGGGTGTTCATGATACTGGCAGACATTTACAATTACTTGAGGATTCATTGAATCGTCAAAAAAACCATCCAAGATATAAAGAAATAAGAACACTTGGTATTGAGATACTGAACCAGGCAGAAACCTTAAACGCTTTGCCAAACACAGAAACAAGAAAGGTCCATGGGGATCCGAAAATCAACAATTTTCTATTCAAGCAAGACTCTTTAGAAGCCCTTTGTATGTTGGATTTTGATACCTTGAGTAACATGCAGATAATATTGGAGTTGGGGGATGCCATGCGTTCCTGGTGTAATCCCAATGGTGAAGATGAACCATCTTCAATTTTTTTATTGGAAAGTTTTCAGGCAGGTCTCGAAGGATATCAAAAGAGTTCAAATAACCTGCTAACTGATACAGAATGGACAGCTATTCTCCCTGCTACATTAACCATCTATATGGAACTGGCTGCAAGATTCTGTGCAGATGCATTAAACGAAAACTACTTTGCATGGGCCCCTGACAAATATCAAAGTCATAGTGAACATAGTCAGGCCAGGGCTACAAGCCAGTTAAATGCCGCTAAATCACTATTACAACAGTATAAAGATGCAGAATGTATCCTAAACCAACTCAGATAAAAAACTTTGTATGGAATCCTGGTCTAAACTGATTATTATGAATAAAGATTGAAAAGCATGAGAACAAAACAGGACTGGCAATTTGAAACTGACAATAGCAAAATCTCCAACAGTAGGGCAATGAGTATTCTTACTGTCCTGTTCTACCTTAGCTGTGTCAATCTGGTAGCGATTATTACAGCGCCTCTGTCAAGGTATTACCTGGACGCCCCCGGTTTTGTTTCATTCAGGGTAATGCTAGCTGCAATAATTATAGGGGTCATCCTGGGAGTAACCGCACTGACCCTGTCAGGGATTATGGTATTTAGCAAATCTGATGTTACCTGGCGCCCGGTAATTATGATTGTCATGATAGGCTTCGCTCCTGTCCTAATCGCGATTTTTTCGATGGGTATAGACGCCTTATCCAAACCATTAATCCATGATATTTCAACTGATGTAAATGATCCACCGCAATACCAGGAGACCAAGAACCTCCGGCGGGCCGGTGAAAATTCAACTGACTATATGAGAAACGAGATAGCGGAAAAACAATTAACTGCCTACCCAGATTTAAAACCCCTGGTCACGGGGCTCAGTGTAGATGAGGCATTAATTGAAGCAACCCAGGTAGTGAAAGATTTACAATGGGAATTTATCAATGTGGATTATGGGCAAGGTATCATTGAGGCCTATGATACTTCGAAACTTTTCGGATTTATTGATGACATTATCATACGTGTCCGCCCTGAAGGGTCCGGAAGCCAGATTGATATTCGATCCTCTTCCCGTGTCGGCAAAGGAGATCTAGGAAAAAATGCCGAACGTATATTTCAATTTATTCGTACCTTCAGGACCTGAACAAGCCGTCCCATCATTTGATGTCTGATATGAACTATCGTCTAAAGCAATTTCACTGGATTATACATTTACTGTTTGTGATATGCCTGTTCAGTCACACTGCAAACGCTGACCGGGGAGATACTCTTGTTGTAAATAGTGAGATTGTAAATCTCAGGACCCAACCATCTGTTACATCACAGATAGTTAAACGGTTGGCAAGAAATCATGAAGTGATTGAAATTAGCCGATATGACGACTGGGTGGAAGTGGCAACAAAAGATAAAGGCCTTGATTATGGTTGGATACATGGTCCCTTACTTGTAACAAAGCAAGGTACCGCTGTTTCAAGCCTACAAAATGACAGTTTTTCAGTCTTTAGAACACAGTTTGTTGCCCTTATAAAAGATATTGAGAAACAAACCGGAATTATCCCCTTTACAGAAGTGGAGCAGCAAGATGAAGGTTCATTGCAGTTAACATCAAGTAAAGACTGGCTTTCCCTGGCCCCTGAACAAAGAGATGAGCTGCTTACAGAAGTCTTTGATTTATGGAGAAAATATGTCGCTACCGGATTATCAGTTTCAGTAGATGTCATAGATGAAAATGGCAACCAGTACATGATGATGTTTCGATAGGAGAAATACTTTACACTGTTACGATAAAGATAAAGCAGGGGGGCAAATCCAGATGAATCATTTTCGTTTCGTTCTTATCAATCTATATTTGCTATCTATTTTTGCCATTCCTGTTAATGCAGAACAACCACCACCCCAATTTATCCAGTTTGAACCCAGCGCCACCATGGGTGCCCTGTATTTACCGGATCCCGATAAATTTCCCAACCCTCATGTGGCTACATTGGCGATGCATCGGGATTCTAATTTCATGTCGCATATTTCCACACAGGAAATGCCCAAGCGGGGTGTCGTTGCCCTGGGAATGAATCCGCGTTGCCAGAATAATGAGGCCCTGTGCACACCCTGGGAACATAATTCACTGGATGTGAAACAGGGGGTGGAATGGCTTCGCAGTCTACCTGGCATCGATACGGTCATATTGATTGGACACAGCGGTGGCGGCCCCACTATGGCCTTCTACCAGGCCATTGCTGAAAATGGTAATGAGCTTTGCCAGGCCCCTGAGCGTTTAATGAAATGTCCTGATTATATCCGCGACTTGCCACCGGCCGACGGGGTTATCTTCTGGGATGCCCATCTCGGTAATGGTATCAATGCCGTACGCAGCCTTAACCCGGCCGTGATGAATGATGAAGAAATCATGAACAACGGTGCGGCACCGAAACTCAACCCAAGACTTGACCCTTTCAACCCGGAAAACGGTTATGACGGTGCGAATACCAGCTATTCTGATGAATTCATAGAAAGTTACCTTCAGGCCCAGTCAGCAAGGATGAACAAGTTAATTGATATTGCCCAAGAACGCATGGAACAGGTGGAGGCCGGTACCTACTCCAGCAAGGGGGACGCTGCATTTGTTATCCCCATGTCTGATATCTCCCGGTTAATGCGAATTGACCGCAGCATTGATCACAGTACCGTCAAACCTCACAAGCTGATTAAAAATGATGGCACCATTGAGGACTGCTGTACGGTTGAGAGCGTGAGACCCTTTGATATCGATCCCGAAGGCCATGCCGAGTTCTGGGAAGGCACCAGAATGTTGTCATTAAAATCATTTCTTAGCGTCCGGGCAATCCGCTCAACCAATTCCATGACAGAGATCGATTATTGTTCCAGTAATAATTCCACGCTATGCATGGTGCAGTATATCTCGGTACCTGTTCTGGTCAGTGCCATGACCGGCCATTATTTTATCAGGAACAGCGAGCTAATATACGATTTTACTGCCAGTAAGGATAAGGATTTTATCGCCGTTGAAGGGGCCACTCATGGTGGCAACCCCTGTACTGCGTGTATGCCCGAAGGGCAAAGCTATGATGGTCGATATGACAATGCGGTTAAAAATGATTTCGACTATCTGGTGAAATGGATTAATGAGAGATTCTAGTATCGGGATTATAGTTAAGTTGAATTATTAACCCTGTTTAACCCGTCGTTATTTATAGATACAAAGGGGATGTAATGAAAAAAGCCTTCTATAAACTGTTTGTTGCCCTGGTTAGTATTAATTTTATGACGGGTATCAAGGCAGATGCACCACCTCCGGAATATATCCAGTTTTCTCCCAGTGCTGCCATGGGGGCCCTGTACCGCCCGGATCCCGATGTATATCCTACTCCCCATATTGCGGCACTGAATATGCATCGAACCGCAAACCGGCTGGCACATATCTCAATGGAAAACATGGCGGAACATGGATTTATTATCCTGGGTATGAACCCTGTGTGTCATAACAACGAAGCACTTTGTGCCCCATGGGAAAATAACGCCCTGGTGATTAAACAGGGGATTGAATATTTAAAGCAAATTCCCGGTATTTCAAAGGTCGTGCTGTTAGGTGGTAGTGGTGGTGGCCCAACCATGAGCTTTTACCAGGCGGTGGCGGAAAATGGCGTTAGCTTCTGTCAACAACCTCAAAAATTGACCCAGTGTTCGGATGAACTGGCTAACCTGCCACCGGCAGACGGTGTGGTGTTTCGTGATGCGCACCTGGGAAATGGTGCAAATGCATTACGTAGCCTCAATCCAGCAATTATTAATGATGAAGAAATCATGAATGACAATGCGCCTCCGCGTTTTGATCCCAGACTGGACCCGTTTAATCCTGAGAATGGTTATAACCCCAATGGTGTTTCCGACTATTCTGATGATTTTAAGGAAACCTATTTCAGGGCCCAGTCTGAGCGCATGAACCGGTTAATCGACATTGCCGAGAAACGCTTGGGGCAAATTGAGGCCGGGACATATAAGTACCCCGATGATGATGCGTTTGTCATCCCCAATGGTGATGGTTCCAGGTTGATGCGGCTGGACCTCAGTGTCGACCACAACACCTTGAAACCCAGAAAATTTTTGAAAAATGATGGCACTATCGAAGATTGCTGCATTGTCAGTAGCGTACGCCCGGCGGATTTGAAACCTGAGTCCAATCAAAGATTCTGGTCAGGGACACGAATGTTGACGCTACGCTCTTTCCTCAGTACCCGGGCAATACGCTCTTCCCACGCCATGACGGAAATTGATTATTGCTCCAGTAATAATTCAACAGTATGTAATGTCCGGAACATCTCGGTGCCTGTCCTGATCACGGCTATGGGAGGTCATTATTTCCTTAGAAACAGCGAAATCTTTTATGAGGTTGCCGTAAGCCAGGACAAGGACTTCATGGTATTGGAAGGTGCGGTGCATGGAATTACACCTTGCGAGGCCTGTGTACCTGGTGGCTATGATGGCCGATACGACAATTCTGTCAAAAATTATTATGATTATGTTGCCAACTGGATCAATGAGAGGTTCTGATGCGGATCTTACTAATATTATCATCACTCTTCATATTTATAGGCCATAGTAACGCGCCCCCCCCTCCTCCCCAGTATATTCAGTTCAAACCGGAATCTACCAAGGGTGTATTATATCGGCCCGATCCTGATATATACCCAAATCCAAATGTCGGGGTCGTTGTGATGCACAGAGATTCCAATTTTTTATCACATATTGCCACGAGAGAATTATCAGACAGGGGAATTATTGTCCTTGCCATGAATCCCCGTTGCGATAATAACGAGGCACGTTGTGCGCCCTGGGAAAATAACGCGCTTGACGTTAAACAAGGCGTGCAATACCTGAAAAATAATACAGACATTGAATCTGTGGTCTTGTTTGGACACAGTGGTGGCGGCCCAACCATGAGCTTCTACCAGGCAGTTGCCGAGCAAGGAGTGGAATACTGCCAGCAACCACAGAAACTCATTAAATGTCCTGATGCCCTGTCTGATCTGCCAGCTGCAGATGGATTGATCCTGTGGGATGCCCATCCAGGCAATGGCATTAACGAAGTACGGAGTATTGATCCCTCTGTGATCAATGACAACGAGATTATTGAAAATAATGCGCCTGTAAAAATTGATGCCTCGCTTGACCTGTTTAACCCGGACAATGGTTATAATCCCAATGGCGAATCTCATTATTCACATGAATTCAAGGACCGGTATTTCAGGGCACAATCCACCCGGCTAAATGGCCTGATTGATATTGCATTAACTAAACTTCATGAAATTGAATCTGGTAACCACCGGTATCCTGATGATGATGTGTTTATCGTTCCACGGGGTACCGGCAGTAGACTTTTTGTTAATGATCTCAGTGTGGAAAATTCTTCGGATGGCCCAGTAAAACTACTGAAAAATGATGGCACTATCGAGGATTGCTGCAAGGTAGAAAGTGTCAGAATTCATGGCCAATCATCCGAAAGCCGTAAGACATTCAATTCCGGGACCTTGTATCTCAGCCTTAAGTCATTCCTCAGCGTCCGTGCTGTTCGCTCCAGCCATGCCATAGATGAGATTGACTGGTGTTCAACAAACAATTCCGCCCCTTGTGCAGTACAAAAAATAACCGTGCCGCTGCTGGTGGTGACCATGGGTGGCCACTATTTTATCCGTGATGGTGAAATCATCTATAACTTGGCTACCATGGCAGACAAGGACTATATAGTTATAGAAGGTGCCACTCATGGAGGCACCCCCTGTACAAATTGTATGCCTGCTGGACAGCAATACGACGGCAGGTTTGATAATGCAGTTGATAACAATTTTAATTATATCGCTGACTGGATAACTCAAAGGTATTAATCTATTACCCATGACATCGAAAACAAACCAGGAGAAAAAAATGAGAAAATATTTATTTATTTTAATCACTTCAATGTTGTTTGTATCGCCCTTATCAGCCCAGGACAACTCACTGGGTTTCTTTGTCACCAGTAATGGGGTTGGTAATGGCGCTGATCTTGGTGGTCTGTCAGGTGCTGATGCATACTGTAAAATGCTAGCCGAAAAAGTTGGTGCAGGTGACAGGGAATGGCGTGCCTATTTAAGTACCCAGGGTCCCAATGCCGTCAATGCCAGGGACCGCATCGGTGATGGCCCCTGGTACAATGCCAACGGCAGGCTGGTAGGCCGCGATGTTGATGAGTTACACAGCTATCTTACCCGTATGAGTATGCGCGAGGCCGTGGCGGAAAATGGCGCCATCATCCCCGGTGGCGGATATGCCCCTAACCGCCATGACATCCTTACAGGTTCCCAGCAGGACGGTACCGCATATCCAGCAGGGGAAGATATGACCTGTAATAACTGGACCAGTAGCGATCAAGGAAAGGCCCGGGTTGGTCATCATGACCGCGCTGCCTGGGGCTCTGCCCACGACTCCCGTGGCTGTAGCCAGGATGCCCTGAGAAGTTCAGGTGGCGATGGGTTGTTTTACTGCTTCGCGGCAGACTGAGACCTTTCAACAACATAAGCCCTTGATGATCTGTGGCATCAAGGGCTTTTTTTATGAGTGAAATAGACAGGATTGACAGGATTTTTCAAGATGAACAGGATGATTATTAAATATCCTGTGAATCCTGTTTAATCTTGTTAATCCTGTCCATTACCCTGCAGAAAATCAGCAAGGTTACATTCATCTACTCTCAAGCCGCTCCAGTAACTTAGGCAGCACGGTATAAAAAGGTGCATCGGGCGTTTCCGTGCAGCGTCGGTAAAGAAAATTTAACATGCCGCCATTACTGGCATTTTCAGCAATATTAACACCATCGTTCTCGTGCAAACTGTATCCGGATAAATATCCCTGTACCCAGTTTATATAGTCTAGGGATGTGTAATCTGTCTTGTGGTGAGGTCCCTCATCAGCCGTCTCATGATGATCATCCAGTGATGCCGGATTATGTTCATAGGTGGACATAAAAACATGACATGGCTCATTACCAACCCCCAAAAACGTACTTTCAGCAACTGGTTCACCCGATGTAATACCGGGTAACGACAGACATAGGTTTACCAGTAGCAAAAATGATGTGGTCGCTTGCAGATCTAATCTTTCAGACCTCATTCCAGGCATTGTATTACCTGTCCATTCCCACCGGTTCCAGCCTTATAATGGGTGTCAACGTCCCACCACGGCGATCATCAATGGCCGCATAAATAAACCCATCCGGCCCCTGTCTAACGTCACGAAAGCGACCAAATCCCTGTAACAGTGACGGCCGTTCAGGTCGCCCTATCCGCCAACTGCCATCAACTTTATTAAGCGGTATACGGTGAAGTTCCAGACCGGATAAGCCTCCGACAAACACATTGCCCTTCCATTCCGGAAAGGCATCTCCTGTATAGATCATCAGACCCGATGGTGCAATTGAAGGGGTCCAGAAATGTAAGGGCTGCATCATTCCTTCGCGTTCACGGCTACTATGAATGGGTTCACCCCCATACTGGGTGCCGTATCCAATGACCGGCCAACCATAATTCTGCCCCGGACGGATATGATTCAGTTCATCGCCACCCTGGGCGCCATGCTCGATAGTAAACACATCTCCCGTATCTTGCATAATCGCCAAACCCTGCAGGTTCCTGTGACCATAGGAATAGATCTCCGGTAGTGCATCACTGCGGCCAACAAAGGGATTATCATCTGGGACACTACCGTCATCATTGAGCCTGATGACTTTTCCCTGGTGCAACATCAGATTTTGAGCCGGGTGTTCTTCCCTGGGGACAGCGAGGGGGTTAAATGCCCTATCACCCACAGTGATAAATAAATGTCCATCAGGGTGCCAGGCCAATCTTGACCCAAAATGGCTGTTTGAATCACTCCACGCCTTCGCTTCAAAGATTTCCTCCAGGTTGTTAAGACGTCTACCGTCAAACCTGCCCCTGATAATCGCCGTGGTACCTTCCCCGGCAGCATTGAGTTTGGCGTAACTTAGATAGACTAGATTATTAGACTCATAATCTGGATGTAACACAACATCCAGAAGCCCTCCCTGTCCCTGGTACCTGACTTCAGGAATACCGGCAATGGGTTCAGGGTCCAGAACAGCGTCACGAATAATTCTCAGTCTTCCTGGTCGTTCCGTAAATAACATATCTCCATCTGGCAAAAAAGTAATGGACCATGGGTCTTTAAGATTATCGACAACCGTCACGACCCGATAGGCATGATCCTCCGCCTGGAATATCTGCCCCTGTGACATGGCATTAATTGACCATATAGCAGCAGAAATGACTACCAGGGATTTAATTGAAAAATTTAATTTATACATAAAGTACTCCATACAAATCAGATTAATTTATAAAATTCATGTTAAAAAAATATGCCCCGGAAACGGGGCATAAATACATTAATAAAATCTGGATTACCTCATCGCCGTGTTTAACTCACCCAGGGTAGCAGCCATGTCTTCAGCAGAAGTAGATGGGTTCACATCTCTGTCAATAGCCACAATGATCCCGTTTTCATTTATGTAAAAGGTATGTCGGGCGGCAACCCCTCTATCATCTCTTAATACCCCATAGGCCTTTGCTACTTCCTTGGTGGGGTCACTTAACATCGGAAAATCTGCATTGTATTCTGCAGCAAACCCCTTGTTCTGTTCGATGGGGTCAACACTGGCCATAAAGTAAGCTGCCTTGTATTTTTTTATCAGGTGACCGTTATCAGCCAGGGATTTGCATTCTATGGTACACCCTCTGGTGAAGGCCTTGGGAAACCAGGCAATGACAACGGATTCTTTGCCTTTAAATTGTGACAACGTATATGTCTTTCCATCAGTTCCCTCTAATTCGAAATCGGGTGCCACATCACCAACTTCCAGCGAATACACAACGGAGGAAAAACTAAATACAATTAGAATCACCAATACTTTAATCTTTAACATGAGGCCTCTCCTTATGGTTTTTATCATAAAAGTATAAACGCCCTTTTAACCGGATGCGACATTTCATCGTTGTATTTTATTGAATTTACATATTGCCTTATCAACCCTTTGAAATATAAGAATTTATTGAAGAATTCTCAAACAAAGGATATGCTGTAATTTACATGATCTCTATCATACAGATAGTCATGTGATAACTGTATTATGTGTCCAAGCTAAACAGTTTTTCTGGGGAAAATAATGTATAAAAATATATTAATCGCAACAGATGGCTCTGAATGTGCACAGGCTGCATTTAACCATGGTATTGACCTTGCCCGTTCCATGAAAAGTAACGTTACCGTGGTTACGGTGACAGAGCTATGGTCCGCACTGGACATGGCCCAGAAAGTCCGCGGTGGTGATATGAATCCCATTGAAGAATATGAAAAACATGAAGATGATATCGCAGATAAGGTGCTGTCGACCGCTGAAGAAATTATTAACAGTCATGGCCTTCAGTGCGAACTGATCCATATCAGGGACAAACATCCTGCAGACGGGATTATCGACACTGCCAAGGAGAAAGGCTGTGATCTCATAGTGATGGCTTCACATGGCCGCCGGGGATTACAGAAGATCTTATTGGGAAGTATTGCATCAGAAGTCCTGTCTAACAGTACAATCCCTGTTCTGGTTGTGAGAAAATAAAAAACATAGAAAAGGGGCGAACTCGCCCCTTTTTTGGTCCTTTGCTAATTACGGTATCAAGCAGACAATACGTTTTTAACGCGGTCCTGTGTGAAAGGCATATGAGACAGGCGTTTGCCGGTCAAATTAAAAAAAGCATTGGCGATGGCCGAGGCAATCGGTGGATTGCCGATTTCTCCCAGTCCTGTTGGCTCTTTTTCATCTGAATCCACAAACTCCACATGTATCTCTTCCGGCGCGTCCGACATACGCATTACCTGATAATCATGATAATTGGATTGCTCAACCGCACCTTCCTTTACTGTGACGCGCTCATGCAAAATACTGGATAGTCCATAAATTATGCCGCTTTCAATATTTGCCCTGGCAGCATCCGGTTGGACGATGAGACCACCATCCACTGCCATCCAGACTTTATGAACATTGATCTTGCCCAATGATTCATTTAGTGATATTTCTACCACTGCAGCGCCCAGGGACCCTGAACGTTCGGTGATGGATATCCCAAGCGCCCTGTCGCTGGCAGGCGCTCGACCCCAGCCAGACATATCTATGACCTTTTCAAATACCCTTCTACCCCTGGGCGTGATATTCATATTGTTCATCCTGAACGCTATAGGGTCGATACCTTCGGCCACCGCCATTCTGTCTATAAACTCTTCAATGGCAAAGATATTGAAAGGGTGGGCCACCGCACGCCAGTGCTTGAGACGGACATTATGGGAGGCCCCACGACGGTCGATAAACTGGTTGGGAACCTTGTAGTAAAGGTCGATAGACATGCCCCCGGAAAGCAGGCTGCCACCATCACCCACGACACAATGGCGCCAGCCGGCGACATTTCCATTATCGTCCAGTGCCGCTTCCAGGCACTGGAAATTTTGCGGTCGGAACATACCATGGGCGATGTCTTCTTCCCGGGTCCAGATCAATTTAACTGGTTTTTTTGCCTCCCTGGCAATCAGGGCAACTTCTGCCGCATAATCTCCCAGGGAACGGCGTCCAAATCCGCCACCCATGTAACACTGGTTGACGGCGACCTGGTCCTCACTAAAACCCAACGTTTCTGCCACATTGGAACGGGTACGATCCGGTGACTGAGTCCCATCCCAGATCTCAACGTGGTCACCAGCTTCATTAAACCTGGCAATGGCATTGAGTGGTTCCATCTGTGCATGATAGGCATAATCCGATTTAAATTCTTCACGGTATACCTTATTGGCATTGGCGAATGCGGCATCAGCATCACCTTTTTCGAAGACGGTAGTCGAGGCTGCTGAGGGATCAGCGTGGACCATGGCATAATCATTATCCAGAGTTTCTTCCGAGTTGAATCTCCTGGCCTGAGCATTGTCCCAGTCCACGTTCAGTTTTTTCCTTGCAGACATTACGTTATAAAAGGAGTCACCAACAATCGCAATACCATCGGGTAGCTTTATCGTCTGCTTAATCCCTTTCATGCCCTCAACTTCGGTCTTGTTCCAGTCAAGGGGTAATCCCCCCTGTACCGGTGAATGCACCGTAGACGCATATACCATACCTGGCAGCTTCACATCCATGGCAAATTGTGCTGTCCCATCCACCTTGGCCGGTATGTCATACCTTGGCTGGGATTTTCCAATCAACCGGTATTGAACAGGCTTTTTAAAATCTGCTTCGGACACTTCCGG
This sequence comes from Gammaproteobacteria bacterium, assembly GCA_030835405.1. Classification (GTDB taxonomy): domain Bacteria; phylum Pseudomonadota; class Gammaproteobacteria; order Eutrophobiales; family Eutrophobiaceae; genus Eutrophobius. The sequence continues at coordinate 20,875 of JAURPG010000011.1, forward strand.
CATGCTTTCCGGGACCTGGGCAATACTGGCCAATTCACCATAGGTCATTTTCCGGTTAGTAGACGGATGAATAACGACACTGGGTTCGGTTTTCAATTCACTGACAGGCACACCCCATTCACTGGCCGCAGTATCCAGCAGGACCTTTCGCACCTGCGCACCCGCTGTGCGCATGATATTAAAATAACTGCGAACAGCCCTTGAACCAACAATCGCCATAGATCGGCGTCTACCACTTCCATACCCATATATAGATTTATCCGCAGGTGCCCAATCCAGCTTTACCCTGCTCCAGTCGGCATCCATTTCCTCAGCCCACATCAGTGGGACGCTGGTCATGGAGCCCTGCCCCATTTCGGCCCCTGGTGTCAGAATGGTGATAGTGTCATCACTGGCAATACTCAACCAGGCAGAGATATTGCTCCCTGCCCGCTGGGCATTGGCGGGCGAGGACAGTAGCAATCCTCCTGTTCCGCTAACGGCAACAGCAAAACTCAACCCCGCTGATCCTTTTATGAAGTCACGGCGGGTCAATTCACTCAATTTCATATTCGTAGCCATGTCTCAACCCTCCATTGCCGCGCGTTCAATGGCGGCCAGTATCCGGTTATATGTCCCACACCGACAGATATTGCCGTCCATGTGCCGGATGATCTCATCTCGACTGGGATTCGGGTTTTCTGCCAGCAATTCTGCGGCTTTCATAATTTGGCCAGACTGACAATAACCACATTGTGGGACCTGTTCAGCAACCCAGGCCTTTTGTAATGGATGTGAGGCATCCGGGGACAGACCTTCAATAGTAGTAATGCTGGTATTAACCACGTCCCCTACCTTGATAGAACAGGAACGCATAGCCCTGCCATTAATGTGTACTGTACAGGCACCACATAATCCTGCTCCACAACCATATTTTGTCCCGTTTAGATCAACGTGGTCCCGTATGGCCCACAACAATGGCGTCTCTTCGTCAACATCGAGAGATACAGGATTTCCGTTCAGGGTAAATTGCACCATATTCCCACCTCAAATAGTTAGAATAGTGTTAGGTTAAGTATGAATTAAATAACATTAACGCTACACCCAAGCCTATATCCTGTCAAACACAGAACTCCCACAAGCCCGTGAAAATTATGATAAAAATATGCAGATATGTAGATAACATCATGGATTATTTATAAATTACAGAAACTTATCTCAGAACGGATTTTTCAAGGTTTATCCAGTTACAAATTTGGCGAGAAGGGATACAAATAGTATCGTAACGTTTCAACCAGAATATTAATAACAAACTATCATGGTACATACTAATGGATAAAATAATACAAATAACCACTCCTGATGTCCCGGAACCAGAAGGGAATAACTTTTGTAACTGCCTGAAAACAGGCAGCCAGGTATTTATGTCGGGCATGATTGCAACTGATCCACAGGCCGATCCCTATAACCAGTCAGTCTCCTGCCTGGAAAAAATCAAGTCACTGGTAGAGGCAGCTGGCGGGAAGATGGCAGATATCGTAAAAATCACCGTGTTCCTGACGGACATGGCCCATCGTGCAGAATTCAGTCGTGCCCGGGCAGAGTTTTTTCCCGGGCGAAAACCCTGCTCCACCCTGGTGGGTATCTCCTCGCTTGCAAGGGCAGGCCTGGTAGTGGAAGTGGAGGCCATTGCCATTATCGGTGCGGGGGAAGAATAAGCTTATGTATGTGATATTTAATCGAATTAAAGTCAAGGCCGAATACCTGGAAGACTTTTTACAAAACGTCAAGATCCATGCCCAAAACTCAAGTAATGAGCCCGGTTGTGTGCGTTATGATGTATTACAGGACATCTCTGACCCGCAACTGGTTTTCTTATTCGAGGTATTTAAAGATGAAGAGGCATTTAGTATGCACCTGACATATGATTTCTATAAGGATTGGATGGAAAAGTCAAAAACCTGGCGCCACAGTGAAGAACGAATGCGCCACGTAATGGATTATATATTTCATTGCGAAGATAGCTGATCTCATTGTTTAAATAAAAAAAAGCCACCTCACTGCTGAGGTGGCTTTTAAATTAACTTCTCCGGTATATCGTGATTTTATCTATAGTTATATTCAAATCTTATCCCGTAGCTTCGAAACGAAGCCTTGGATAGCCCGCGGTCTTCCGAGAATTTAATCCCTGTCCGGGTCAGGTCATATTCAGGTCTGAATATAATCCGGTCTTCCATCAGGTTGCGGACAAAACCGGTTATCTTCCACCTCCCGTCCTGAGGACCAAACCCACCGGAGAGATTCATGTCCCAATGACCACTAGGGTACATGCGTGAGCGATCCAGATTTTCCGCCAGGATGGTCTTTTCACCTTCTACATATCCCTGGGCATTGAGGAACACCTCAAAGCTGTCCAGTACTGGCATAGTGTATGTACCACCCAGGACAAATTTCCAGGGCGGTGCAAACGCCGGTCTGCGACCGGAACTGTCTATGGTGAGTTCCTCACCCAATGAAGACGTCCCGGCAACAAATTCAGGGGTATCTTCCAGGCGGCAACCACCATTAATGAGTAACTCACTGGGAAGCTGATTTGCGCTGGGCAAAGTATTCCACAGTGGACCCATGTTATCGCGGATATCCGAGGCAAGCGCCAATTCTCCAGCCGTCCTGCCGCCGGGGTTATCCAGGGCATCGATGGAAGCGGCGATAAGCTCCGTATCGGTACAACCACGACCATCAAAATCCGTAAAGCGGGCATCCATGATGGAACCGGCCAGGAATACTGTCCAGTTATCGGTAATGGCGGCATCAATATTAAATTCTATACCGTCCACTTTCTGCTTACCGGCATTCAGGCTCTGGCCCTGCTGATCCACCGTATCGGTGGGATCAAAGGAAGCCACCGCGGCATCGGTTTGCAGATCAGTGAATTCCTGCAAATAGCCGGAGACACTGTACCTCATTCGACCGTCCATTAGTGTACCGCGTGCACCAATCTCATATGCTTCAGCAAATTCCGGCGTGAACTGGATGGTCTCCAGGGAGTCCGGCAGGGTGGAGGTACCAGTATCGGTTACCGGCCCCTTGAAGGCCTCGGCAAACTTGGCATAAAAGGTATGATTGCCATTAAACTGATTTGGTGTGAAGCTCAGTACCACCTGGCTACTGTAGTTGTCGGCATCCTGAACAATATCTTCGATACAACTGTCACAGGGTCCCCATGGCCCATTACGGTTGGCATATTCAGGTGCTGTTAGACCTACGGCCTGTGCCTGGGCTCCGCGGTAATTAAGGGGAACATTAATCCTTCTTCGCCAAACTGCAGTGGTCCATAGATTATCGGTATCAGCAGGAAGATAGAGACAAGGACTATCTATGCGAACACGCCTTGAATCCCTAAAGCCTGAGGTACCCGAACCACCCAGCCCGGTAACCGGGTCGATATAAGTCCGGTCTGTGATATCGGTATGTACCCGCTTGAATTCATCGTGGATGGGACAGGTATCTGGGTTATCATCCAGGGTGGGATTATTACCCGGGTCATCATCACAGGGTGTGACATCAAACACCAGGGAGGCACCATAGCCCTGCATGAAGACCTCTTTGTGAACATCAGCATACCGACCTCCCACCTGCAGGGACAATTGGTCATCCAGAAAACGGAAATCCAGTTCCCAGAACGCAGACTTCCAGTTGGCGTCCTCCCAGATACTGTTGAAGCGCTGGCCGCGGCGAAGATTACCGCGGATATTACTGGAGAAGACATCCAGGTCATGTTCCTGGTAAAAACCGCCAAACATGAAATTGACATTGACACCATCCGTCAATTCATAACCAGCGCCTTCTACCCGGATCTGCTGGCTGGTCTGGTACATGTCCACCCGCCGGTGCTGGTTACTGTCGGCAAACGGCTGATTTCCACTGTCGGAGTTAGCATCGCGGAGATATCTTACATAGGCGGTCTGAGAATTCACCGAGATACCGTTGTCAAATTCATAGGTGAGATCCAGCAATGCATGATAGGCATCAACGTTGTCCATTCCGCGGTTGCCGTTACCATCGGTGCCGACTTCACCAGGCACGCCAGGGCCTTTTGGCTGGGAGTGAAAGGCATTTATCAGGTCGGCAATATCAAGGAACCCATCATCAATAT
>JAURPG010000125.1 GCA_030835405.1 Gammaproteobacteria bacterium
TATGCATCCGGCAGGGTTAAAGACGGTTTTTATAAGGTTGATGCAGATATTATATACGACCTCTCAGACAGTGTGATTGAAGCACTTAACCACGGAATTCAACTGAGATTCGATATCACTGTGGAAATTAAAAGGGTGCGCAACTGGCGTTGGGATCAGACTGTCGCAAACGCCGTATTGAGTTACACTTTGGATTACCTTGCATTAACAAATAATTACCAGGTCACCAATATCATCACCAGTGAAAAAAGACAATTTAAGGCGTTGAGTGAGGCCTTGGCCTTGCTTGGAAATATCACTGAGTTTCCAGTATTTGATCAAAATAATCTCTTCGATGACCGCTCATACAATTGCTTTATAAAATCTGAATTACGGATCCGAAATCTACCACTCCCCTTACAGCCTCTCGCACTCATTTCACCAAGCTGGGAACTGAGTAGCCCCTGGTATGAATGGTCAATCCAATAAACCGGTAACAGAAGACAAGAGCATTATTCTGATCCTTGGAATAATTCTGTTCCTGTTTATGCTTGCATCACTGGTATTAATGGGTGATGCACTACAAAACCCGGACCGGTTTGGGGAATATATGTCAGGGTTATTAATATTCAATGCTCTGGGTTTACTGGTCCTGATTATCCTTATATTTGCCAACCTGAGGAATCTGGTCGTTCAACTTAAGAAAAAGTCCCCAGGCTCAAAGATGACATTCAAAACGGTGTCAATGTTTGCAATTTTATCGACTATCCCATTACTAATCCTGTATTACTTCTCACTGAATTTTCTATATCAGGGAATTGATAGCTGGTTTAACCCCAAGGTTGAACAAGCCCTAACCGACTCTCTTGAACTCAGCAAAATTTCTCTAAATGAAAGAATGAGAGAAATACTAAAGCTGACTGAACAGGCGGCTAATGATATCTCAACAATCCCTACCGAGATGATTCCGGTTGAAATTGACAATTTAAGGAGCAGGATCGGTGCGGAGGAGCTAACAGTAATTTCTAGACAAGGTAATTTTATTGCCTCAAGCAGTAGTCTTGATGAATTGGTGCCCGCTTCGCCGGAAGACTCAATTTTGTTTCAACTTCAGCAAGGTACTAATTATGTTGGGTTAACCTCTACGACACGATCAGATTTTTCAATTCAGGCAGTTGTTAATATCCCGATATTATCCATAGGTATTGAGCCCCGATTTTTATCGGCACTGTTTCCTACCACAGAACGTATTAATTCACTTGCGACCAATATTCAATATACGTACGGAGAATATCAGGAATTAACTTATCTTAGAGACCAACTTAAAGTGGGATTTGCATCAATACTGACACTGGTATTGTTATTCAGTATATTCTCAGCGCTTTGGGCATCATTTTATTCCGCAAACCGGCTTGCAGCTCCCATAAGGAACCTGGTGGATGGTACAAAATCTGTCGCTGAAGGCGATTACAGTAAAAAACTACCTGTCCCTGGAAACGATGAACTTGGTTTTCTGGTGGCTTCCTTTAATGACATGACAAAAAAGATTTCATCAGCCAGAGATCAGGCCAGATCCAGCCAAATCCAGGCTGAAACCCAGAAGGTATATCTCGAGGCGGTATTAGGCAGATTGTCTTCGGGAGTAGTGGTGGTAGATCATAACAATATCATTAGAACTGCCAATTTAAGTAGCAACCAGATATTGGGAATTGAAATTAGCGATATGACCGAGCAAGGACTGGAAGGCATCGTTGAAAAATATAATTACCTTGAACCAATACTTAGCACTATAAAATATCATCAGAATAAAAATATTAATGAATGGCGCGAACAGGTCACATTATTTGGCACTAGTGGTCGCCAGATTCTGATGTGTAGTGGTACAACATTATCGATGCCTGACGTCGTCGACACCATGGCGCAGGTAATCGTATTTGATGATATTACGGCTATAATTCAAGGTCAAAAGGATGCTGCCTGGAGTGAAATGGCCAGGAGATTGGCCCATGAGATTAAAAACCCACTCACGCCAATCCAACTTGCTGCAGAAAGACTCAGGATAAAATACCTTGATACTATGGAACCTGCAAAAGGTGAAGCCATGGATAAACTCACCAACACCATAATTCAGCAAGTGGAAACCATGAAAGAAATGGTTAATACCTTTTCGGATTATGCTCAGACTCCGAGTTCATCTCATCGAATCATCAACCTGAATCAACAGATCCAGGAAGTTATGGACCTTTACAATACCCTGAATACGAATATGTCAGTAACGCTGGAACTTTTACCTTCCCTGCCCTTTGTAAAGGGCGATCAAAGTCGAATACGCCGGGTATTTAACAATCTTGTCAATAATGCAATTGAGGCAATGGCAGAGATTGATAAGACTACAATTCATATAAAAACGGATTATATTTCTGATCATGGATTAGATTTTGTCGAAATCAGGATAAAAGATGTAGGAACCGGGATTTCTGATGAAATTATTGATAATATCTTCGATCCATATGTTACGACAAAACCTAAGGGTACTGGCTTGGGTCTGGCAATCGTGAAAAAAATTATTGAAGAACATGGTGGTGTTGTCTGGTTGGAGAATAATCCGGACTCAAAAGGCACATGTGCCATCATCAGACTACCTGCCGTAATGCAAGCTAGAAATGAAGACATGGATACAATGGTTAAAGGACAACTATCATGAGTATGGGAAAAGTTCTGGTTGTAGATGATGAGCCTGACATATGTAATCTGATAAAAGATATCCTGGAAGATGAGGGCTTTGACGTTTCCATCGCTAATGATGCGGCTGAAGCCCGTAAGGCAATAAGAGAAACCAACCCTGTCCTGGTGCTACTTGATATCTGGATGCCCGATACTGATGGCATTACGCTGTTAAAGGAATGGAAGCAAAATGAATCTTTCAGTTCTCCAGTCATTATCATGTCAGGCCATGGCACGGTTGAAACTGCAGTAGAAGCGACGAGACTGGGGGCATATGATTTTCTGGAGAAGCCTCTTTCTATGCCCAAACTGGTATTGACCATAAATAATGCAATTAAGACCAACTGGCTGGAAAAAGAAAATAAAAAACTAAAAAAACTGCAATCATTTCCAATTGAAATCATTGGAAAGAGTGATGTAATACAAAATATCAGAAACCTCATAGATAAAATTTCTGACAGAAACAACCCTTTACTCATCATTGGGGAGTCAGGTGCCGATAAAGAAGCAATAGCCAGATATATACATAGTAAAGGCGAAAGACAGGGTGAACCCTTTGTCACAGTAAACGTTTCTGCATTAACTGCACAGGACAGTTCAAGTGAGATATTCGGCAAATTTGAAAATGGGAAATTAACAAAAGGTCTTCTAGATGATGCTGGCAACGGCATCCTTTTCCTGAAAGACATCGTTGATCTTGAAGGCAATGCACAAGCTAAATTACAGGACACATTAGAAAAGTCGAGTTATACCAGGGTCGGAGGTGGTGAACCGACCCAACTCAAAGCTCGTATTATTGCTGCCACTAGCAAATCAATTGAAGATGCAATAAGGGAAGAAAAATTTCGGGGAGATTTATTTTTTCAACTTAATGTTTTATCAGTGGTTATCCCACCCTTGAGAGACCATTTTGAAGATGTGCCTGAACTCCTGGAATACTATGTGAATTATTTTGTTTCTGAAGAACATTTACCATACAGGCACTTCTCCACCTCCGCACAAAACCGATTAAGGATGTATAGTTGGCCGGGAAATATTCGTGAGCTTAAAAACCTGGTACAAAGACTACTTATCCTGGGGCTTGACGAAACCATAGAGGTTGATGAAGTTGAAAACGCACTGGGAGAACAGTCAGGTTACAGAGCAGATAATGATCTACGCAATTTTGATTTGCCTCTACGAGAAGCCAGAGAAAAATTTGAGAAGGCGTACCTTGAATATCAATTAAAACAATCAAACGGCAGTGTCAGTAAGATTGCCCAGAATGTTGGCATGGAAAGGACTCACCTGTACAGGAAGTTGAAAATGCTGGGGATCGATATAAAGCATTGAGTATGTTGTCTATAAACATAGCTCATGTGCGCTGCAACTTAAGTTACACAATATTAACTGTTATATATAACTGGGCATAGCAAAGTGTAGCCATGAAAATAATCATCCTGGGTGCCGGTCAAGTTGGGACATCGGTGGCGAAAAATCTGGTAAGTGAAGCAAATGATATTACGGTTGTAGATACTAACCAAAAGTCATTGCAGATACTGGGTGAAAGGTATGATTTACAAACTGTTTATGGGAATGCTTCAAACCCATCCATTTTGAAAAAAGCCGGGGCAGATGACTCGGATATGATTATCGCTGTTACCAACAGCGATGAAATCAATATGATTGCTTGTCAGGTCGCTTATACCCTTTTTCATACTCCAACAAAAATTGCACGAGTAAGAAATCTCGATTACCTCAATCATACAACGCTATTTGCCCAGGAAGCTCTACCAATAGACGTATTAATTAATCCTGAATTATTAGTCACAAAATATATTGAAGACTTGATTAGCTTTCCCGGTGCACTCCAAGTCCTGGATTTTGCCGATGGCAAGGCACAAATGGTGGCGGTAAGAGTAACTAATAGCAGCATATTATGTCATCTAAAGATAACAGAATTACCTGAGCATTTTCCGAATGTAGAATTTAGAATTGTTACAATGTTCAGAGAAGGCAAGGGCATTATTCCTGATGGAGAGACTATTATTCAGGAGGATGATGAATTATTTATTATTGGGGCTCCCAAAAATATACGCACTATCCTCAAGTCCATCATATACATGGAAAGACCGATAAAACGGATTATCATTGCCGGCGGCGGGAATATCGGTATGAATCTGGCAAAAATACTTGAGGATCAATATCAGGTAAAAGTCATTGAAAGGTCTTCCGATCAGGCAAAAATCGCGTCAGAGTCCTTAAAAAGGGCATTGGTCCTTCATGGTGATGCCACTGATGGTGAGTTATTAGTTGAGGAAAATATTGAAGAGACTGATATTTTCTGTGCCTTAACAAATGCAGATGAAGCCAACATCATCTCATGCATGCTGGCAAAAAGACTGGGGGCTGGTAAGGTCATGTCACTGACCAACAGACCTGCGTATGTTGACCTCGTGCAAAATGATATTATTGATATCGCAATTTCACCACAGCAGGCCACAATAGGGAGTTTACTTGCACATGTACGCATGGGGGATGTGGTAGTTGTTCACTCCTTGCGCCGTGGCGCCGCAGAAGCGATTGAGGCAGTGGCACATGGTGATAGAAAATCATCAAAGGTGGTGGGCAAATCAATTGATGAAATATCACTTCCTCCCGACACCAGTATAGGTGCAATCGTTAGAGGAGATATGGTATTGATGGCACATCATGACACAGTAATAGAAGCCGAAGATCATGTTATCCTGCTGGTTGCAGATAAAAGACACGTCCCACAGGTTGAAAGATTATTTCAGGTGGGAATAACTTTCCTCTAATATTAAATGCAATTTCTAGTTATTCAAAGAATTACAGGATTACTGCTAATCCTGTTCAGTCTTACAATGGTCCCTCCCATATGCTTTTCTATTTACTATAATGACGGAACGTTTATACCATTTGTTTCAGCACTGTTTCTCATATTATTCACCGGAGTAATCTTCTGGTTCCCTGCCCGCCTCCACCGTAAAGAATTACGTTTAAAAGATGGATTTATGGTTGTCATGTTGTTTTGGGTGGTACTAGGGATTTCCGGGGCAGTACCAATATTTCTTTCTGACCGCCTGCAATTATCATTTACCGATGCTGTATTTGAATCAATATCCGGTTTAACCACGACAGGCGCTACGGTGATTACCGGCCTGGACCATTTACCCAGATCGATTCTATTTTACCGGCAGGAACTACAATGGCTCGGAGGCATGGGGATAATCGTCCTCGCCGTTGCGATTTTGCCCTTGCTGGGTATTGGTGGCATGCAGTTGTATCGCGCAGAAACACCAGGTCCTATAAAAGATTCAAAACTCACACCAAGAATCACTGAAACAGCAAAAGTCCTCTGGTACGTTTATTTGTCACTTACTATTATTTGTGCCATCTGTTACTGGTTGGCTGGTATGGACTTATTTGATGCCATCGGTCATAGCTTTTCAACCATATCCATAGGTGGATTTTCCACGCATGACCAAAGCCTGGGGTATTTCAACAGCCAAACCATAGATGCCATTGCAGTATTTTTTATGATCATTGCGGGAACAAACTTCACACTCCATTTTGTTGCCTGGAGATCAATGAGCTTACATGGCTATATTCTTGACTATGAACTGAAAGTTTATTTAAAAATCCTGGCGGGAATATGCATTGTAAGTTGTGGTTACCTGATTATGGAAAATGTATATGCTGATAAAATGACGGCCATTACACATGGAATTTTTCAAACTGTCTCCATAACAACGACAACAGGCTTTACCACTACATCATATGCTGCCTGGCCAACTTTTCTGCCAGTATTATTAATATTTGGAAGCTTCGTGGGCGCCTGTGCAGGATCTACCTGCGGTGGCTTAAAAGTCATTCGGGTGCTATTGCTCTACAAACAGGGAATGAGGGAGATAAAAAAACTTGTTCACCCCAGTGCCATATTTACCATTAAATTAGGAGACAAGCCCGTAGAAGAAACTGTAATAAATGCTGTATGGGGGTTTTTCGCAGTATACACAGTAGTATTTGCCTTTTTAATGCTATTGTTAATGGCATCAGGCCTTGACCAGGTCACTGCATTTTCTGCCATGGTTGCCTGTATGAATAATCTTGGACCTGGCCTCGGTGATGTCAGTGCAAACTACAGTGGAATCAATACATTTTCCAAATGGGTGCTTTGTGTTGCGATGTTATTAGGTAGACTGGAGATATTTACCTTGCTGGTACTTTTGTCACCGACTTTTTGGCGTAAATAGATGCCCGAAGATATTGGTCTTAAGTGGGATAAAAAATATCGTTCCAAAAAGGATTTGTCAGGCAAACCGGCTAATGTACTGACTACAAACCTGCATATTCTCCCGGCAAATGGAATCGCCCTGGATCTGGCTTGTGGAACTGGCGCTAACGCCATCATGCTTGCTGAGTATGGACTAAAAACCGTTGCATGGGATGTCTCAAAGGTTGCCCTGACATATCTAAATAATATTTCTAAATCCGCAAAATTAAATATTACCACTGAATACAGGGATGTCACTATCAGCCCTCCTGAACCAGGCAGTTTTGATGTTATTGTGGTTGCCCATTTTCTGGATAGATCTATTGTCCGGCATCTCATCTCCGCACTAAAATTGAATGGTTTATTGTTTTACCAGACATTTACAAAAGCACGCACAAAAAAGCCATCGCCGGACAACCCGGTATATAAACTGGATGAGAATGAACTATTGCGATTATTCAATAATTTAACTATTCGATACTATCGGGAAGAGGGACAATCTGATACTGATGATAAATACCAGGGATTGGCAATGCTGGTAGGGCAAAAAAGCTATAATAACAACTAGTACTTAATTAAAGATTATCCATTCAATTTTAAAGAACCTGTCAGTTCAGAGATATGTGATACATTATTTTCCTTAAGGAATGCGGTCAGGCCAACAATCATATCTTTGCAGATAAATGGCTCATAAAATAGTGCGGTACCTATACCTATAGCAGTTGCCCCCGCAATAAAAAATTCCAAGGCATCATCCACTGAGGTAATCCCTCCCTGACCAATGATAGGAATATTTTTATCTTTGCATACCTGATAAACCTGGTGAACCTTAAGCAGGGCAATCGGCTTGATTGCAGGACCGGACAAACCGCCCTGGTTATTGCCCAGCACAGGCGCCCTTTTATTTATATCAATTGACATGCCAGTCACCGTGTTGATAACTGCAAAGGCATCACTACCAGCTTCAATACAACATCTTGCATTCTCCATAATATCTGTCTGGTTTGGAGACAGTTTAGTAATAAGCGGTTTAGCCGTTGCTCGTCTACAGGCCTCAACTACCTTGGCAGACATGTCAGGAAAATTACCAAATTGTACACCGCCCTCCTTGACGTTAGGACAGGATATATTTATTTCTATTGCATCAATTGGTGAATCATTAAAGATACGGGTAACTTCTTCATATTCCTCTATGGAAGAGCCACTGACATTGGCGATAAAACGTGTCTCAGAGAAATCCAAACTGGGCAAATAATCTTCTATAACTGCAACGGCCCCTGGATTTTGTAATCCAATAGCGTTCAACATTCCCATGTCGGTCTCAGCCACTCTATGCGGGTTGTTACCCAATCGAGGATTTAGTGTGGTCCCCTTCAGGCAGATTGCTCCAACATCCTTATTAGAAAAACCCTTTATTCTGGTATATTCTTCACCAAACCCAACACAGCCGGATAACAACACCATAGGGTTGGAAAAATCCATGCCGCAAAAATTTAGTGCGAGAGGCGATTTTTGATTGTCCATTTTTCCCATCAATATAATTATGACCAGTCCCTAGTGGACATTATAGCCTTATGGTCATTATTCAGATAGATTATCAATCTCTATCATCATAATCTTTGAGTTTTCATGTTTCATATTGTCTTATTTGAACCGGAAATACCTCCAAATACCGGAAACATCATACGATTAACTGCAAATACAGGTGCAACCCTGCATCTTATACACCCACTGGGATTTGACCTCAGTGATCGGCAGTTAAAGCGTGCTGGAATGGATTACGCCGAATTATCCCGAGTATTTGAATATCAATCATACGAAGAATTTATCCATAGTCATACGGCGGGTACAATTTACGCTGCATCTACAAAAGGCACACAACTATATATAGACGTGGAGTACAGCCCAGGTGATACAATAATTTTTGGGCCGGAAACAAGAGGCTTACCAGCATCCATTCTCAATCACATAGGGAAAAACAAGGTCTTGAGATTGCCTATGAAAGACAATAGTCGCAGCTTAAACCTGTCAAATACCGTCGCAATCATCCTTTATGAAGCCTTAAGACAAAACGGCTTTCAGGGTTTAAATTAAATCTGCCATTCCTGCACCTTGTTATGATTTTGCAGATTAATAGCCTTCCTGTTTGGGATCCCTGAGCAGTAGGTTCTGGACTGCCTGACGCGGTTCGCTTTCTCCATTGATCAATCGGTATATCTGTTCGCAAATGGGCATTTCTATCTGGAATTTATCGGCAAGTTCCTTAACTGCATAGACGGTACGGGCCCCCTCAATAGCCTGTCCTATATCAGATTTTGCCTGTTCAAGATTCTGGCCTTTTGCTAGTGCTAGCCCCAATCTACGATTACGCGACTGATCATCAGTACAAGTCAATACCAGATCGCCCAGGCCTGCCAACCCCATGAATGTCTCTAATTTCCCTCCCATAGCAATTCCTAACCGGGTAATCTCAGCCAGGCCGCGAGTAATGACGGCAGCCCGAGTATTAGCACCAAATCCCAAACCGTCTGATATACCGGCCGCTATCGCCATGACATTCTTTACAGCGCCACCTACTTGCACTCCAACCATGTCATCATGGGTATAAATACGAAATGATTCACTATGAAATAAATTCGAAAAATTTTGAGACACCTTTAATTCTGTTGATGCGATTGTTACTGCTGTTGGCAATCCTATAGCGACTTCTTTAGCAAAGGAAGGCCCAGACAGCACCGCAACGAAAACTGGCCCCATAATTTCAGCTACAATTTCATGGTTTAGTTTTAATGATTCTGGCGCCAGACCTTTACTTGCCAGACAAAGCTTTACATGTTCATGGCACTCTGTTTTTAACTTGCTAAGAACATCTTCAAGATATTCACATGGCACAACGATAATAATATTGAAAATATCTTTATCTGCGGACGGAAACTTTTTTACTGGAACGATATTCTCTGGCAACTCTACCCCTGGTAAATAACGCTGATTTGATGAATCATCAATCAGGTTTTGAATATGCTGATCATCATTGTCCCACAGATACACTATATGGCCATTTTTTGCCAATACCAGGGCCAGAGCGGTTCCCCACGATCCAGCACCGATAACTAAAGTTGAGCTTTCATCCTGTTCTGCAGGCATTCTGATAGTATTTCCTATAAAAGCACATTAAAAGAAACTGAAACACTAATTAGATATAGTCTTTTCACCCGACTGTTGTTGATATATTGCATCGAAATTTACCGGGGCCAGTATCAACTGCGGAAACCCTCCTTTGGTTACAAGATCAGAAATGACCTCTCGTGCAAAGGGAAAAAGTATATTTGGACATACTGTATTCAACATTCGGTTTAGAATATCTTTTGGCACATTCAGAATTTTAAATATTCCACCCTGTTGCACCTCCACCAGATATACTGTCTCCTTTTCAAAACTGACAGTCACGGTGATCGACAACACAACTTCATAAAATTCATCGCTCAGTGAGGAAGCAGAATTTGCCAGGTCCAGATTAACTATCGGCTCCCATTTTTGCTGGAATATTTTTGGAGAATTTGGAGTTTCGAAAGATAAGTCTTTTACATATATTTTCTCAATAGAAAACTGAACCTGTGAAGTCCCTTGTTCGTTTATTTGTTCAGGCTGTGTATCCTTGTTCATTATATATCTATTCAAGTTATTTCTTATTACGGGTGAGAGGAAGGTTGGCTCGCTGCCAATTTAATATTCCACCTTTTAAACACGAGATATCCTCGAATCCCTCGGTTTTTAACTGACGCACAATGCGCGTGGCTACTGATCCTGTCTGACAATATAAAATTAACGGTTTATTTTTATACTTCTCAAATTCCTTTTTTCTCTCTGGAATATCTTTTTCGGGAATATTGACTGAATGAATAATATGTCCGGCATTAAAATCTGATTCGGACCGTATATCATATAATGTCGCATGGTCATTATTAATGCGCCTGGTTACATCCATTGGCTCAAGTTGTGTGATCCCCATTAGCGCATTACTAAACAAGTTCCATAGCAACATAACCAGGATGGCAATCCATAAGCTTGCCCAAAATAAATTATTTCCAATAAATTCCAGTAATCTATCCATAATTTGGTCTAATTATCATTATTAACTTAGGAAATCATACGTTATATTGGTTCGAATAAAAATGATGTTTCGGATATAAATATAAATTCAGTTAAATATTAAAAATTTTTCATAAAGGCTACTCTATAATATTTCAATTAATTCAATCTAACCGGATATATACTCGGAACCCTGCTCTTTTCATGTTAAACTTTGCGCCCAAATCTGCTGGTATCCAGGTTTGCATAATGTGATATTTTGCCAAGCCTGAAAAAAAATGGTGATCTCTCAAATTTGTATTAAAAACATGCAGTTAACTCAAAAACCATATGTATTGATAATTTTTGATGGATGGGGATACTCAGAAAATACCCTGTTCAATGCTATTCATAGTGCTAAAAAACCGGTATGGGACAAGCTCTGGAAGCAATACCCTCATACCCTGGTCAGTGCCTCCGGGACTGACGTTGGCTTGCCCGATTTACAGATGGGGAATTCCGAAGTGGGTCATATGAACATTGGCTCCGGAAGAATCGTTAACCAGGAATTTACTCGCATCATGCAGGCCATAGAAGACAGGGATTTCTTCCGCAACAAAACACTAGTACCCACATTTACACGTGCCTCAGAAAAAAATGCCGCTCTACATATACTAGGCTTACTGTCACCTGGTGGTGTCCATAGCCATCAGGACCATATCTTTGCATTACTCGAACTGGCTAAACAATGTGGGTTACAAAAAGTGTATCTGCATGCCTTTCTGGATGGTAGAGACACACCTCCCAAAAGCGCCCAGGAATATGTTCACCAGGCACAAGTCAACATGCGAGAGACCGGTATTGGTAATTTCGCCAGTATCACCGGGCGATATTATGCAATGGACAGAAACAACATTTGGGACAGAACCAAACTTGCATACGATGTAATCATGGATGGAATATCGGAGTTTGAGGCTGAAGACCCCTTTATCGCTATCGACATTGCCTATGAACGCGGGGAAACAGATGAATTTGTCAAACCTACCTGCATACTCCAGGAAGATGGTACCAAAGCGAATATTAAAGACGGGGACATCGTTATATTTGCAAACTACCGGGCAGACAGAGCAAGGCAATTATCCCAGTCTATGACCGATCCTGAATTTGAGGATTTTGAAATAAACCGGACAGTGCCTTTGCAAGATTTTGTGAGCATGACCCAGTATAAGGCCGATTTTAAATTTCCTGCTACTTTTCCACCGGAAACATTAACGAATGTACTGGGTGAATATCTATCTGATATTGGACTCACCCAATTACGTATTGCTGAAACAGAGAAATATGCTCATGTTACTTTCTTCTTTAATGGAGGAGAAGAACGAGTCTTCGAGAATGAAGACAGGATACTTATACCTTCTCCCCATGTGGCCACCTATGATCTAAAACCGGAAATGAGTGCTGTGGAGGTAACCGATAAACTTGTTGATGCAGTTAACCATGAAAAATACGATGTCATTATTTGTAATTATGCTAATGCAGACATGGTGGGGCACACCGGAAAATTTGATGCGGCAGTAAAAGCAGTTGAATGTCTGGATACCTGCCTGGGCCGGGTAATAGAAGCAGTGACAGCTAAAAGCGGTGAAGTACTAATTACCTCAGACCATGGAAATGCTGAACAAATGAAATCCTATATAACGGAGAAAGTAAAAGCTGAAGCTCATACTGCACACACTGTAAACTATGTGCCGCTTGTATATATAGGCCGTGAAGCCGTAGCCAACCCGGGAATAGGTTCATTATGCGACATTGCGCCAACATTGCTATATATTATGGGACTGAAACAACCACAGGAAATGACAGGTCGAAACTTGTTCGAAATTATTATCGATTAAAAACAGGCTATTGGTGGGAACTAAAAGACTCCATGCTATACACATGACGGCGATAATACCCATGAGGTTTATTGCATGCATGGCTCTTTTTTCATTTTTGACTACATCCTTTGCTACACAACATCTACAAGATGTTGAAAATCGTGAAGTCGAACTGGAGTCAATACGTACCCAGATCAAGAGCGTACAAACCAATATTTCTACTGCGCAAAAAAATATTGATGAATTTCTGGCAGATATCGAAACCAATGAAAAGTCAATTTCTGATATTTCACTGAATATTGAAGATCTTGAAAATCAAATATCCGGACAAGTCTATAAATTACAACAACTCCAGAATGAAAGTGCGGAACAAGAAAATATTTTGTTTAATGAAAGAACGCTTCTTGCCAACCAGGTTCGCACTGCCTTTAAAACAGGACGTCATGATTTTTTGAAGATGCTGCTTAATCAGGAAAATCCCGACATGGTGGGAAGGATGATGGCCTACCATGATTACTATAATAAGGCACGCTCTGAGAGAATTTCCGAAATTCAGATTACATTGAACAATCTGAATCAAATAGAGCTGGCAATCAACGATGAATCACGGGAACTTGAAAGACTTCGTTTTGAAAAACTTGATGAACTGGAAGATTTATCAAGCTTTATGAGTGAACGAAAATCTTCCATAACTGAACTAAATCATTACATTTCAGAACAAGATAGACAGCTAGTTAGTCTACAGAGGGACGAAGAGGAACTAAGAGAACTCATTGACAATCTGAAAAATAGGCAAGATGTGGTTGAACTATATGAGAACTTACCCCCCTTCTCTTCGCTTAAAGGTAAATTAAACTGGCCAGTAAAAGGCAAGTTAATTACTCGATTTGGTTCACAAAAAAGAAAAGGTAAATTAACCTGGAACGGTGTCAGGATTTCTGCTGATACAGGAAATGATGTACATGCCGTCAGCGCCGGAAAAGTCATCTTTGCTGACTGGTTTAGAAATCTAGGATTATTAATGATAATAGATCATGGTAACGGTTTTATGAGTCTGTATGGACATAATGAACGTCTGCTTAAAAAGGCAGATGATTTTGTAAGCACAGACGAAATTATCGCAAAAGTAGGAAATACAGGCGGACAAACTGAATCAGCGCTGTATTTTGAAATTCGACAGCAAGGTTCGCCTCAAAACCCCGGCTTATGGTTTAAAACAACCAGCAATTGATAATACTTGTTTCCGGGAATATTGCGCTATATGCTAATATTGCATCAAGACAAATCACAACTCAGGTCTCAGAAACTAACATTAATATTTTGGATGACATATGAATAAACCTATATCCCTTCATCTCTCACTGGTAATGCTACTTATCTTTTCGAGCACTGCATCCTATGCGCAGGAAGAGACAAGGGAAACGGCGAAGGAAATTCCTTTCGATGAAATCAGAATTTTTGCTGAAGTTTTCGACAAAGTAAAAAATGACTATGTTGAATCCATTGATGATAAACAGTTGATCGAAAGTGCTATAAGAGGATTACTTTCAGGACTGGATCCTCATTCTTCCTATCTTGATGAGACCGCATTTCAAAATTTACAGGAAGGCACAAGTGGTGAATTTGGAGGGCTGGGCATAGAAGTCAGCATGGAAAATGGCTTTGTTAAGGTAATTGCACCAATAGATGATACGCCTGCACAGCGGGCGGGGATACAGGCAGGGGACCTCATTATCCGTCTGGATGACTCTCCAGTAAAAGGCCTCGCACTAAATGAAGCGGTGGATAAAATGCGCGGAAAACCAGGGACAGATATTACACTGACCATCGCCAGAGAAGGCATGGAACAACCCCTGGTACTGACAATTACGCGGGAAACTATAACTCGTAAAAGCGCATGGACCAGGACCCTGGAACCAGGATATGGTTATTTGCGTGTCTCCAACTTTCAAACTAATACCGCAAATGATGCTCAACGTGCCCTGGAGACACTAAAAGAGGAAAATGGTGGTCAGTTAAAGGGACTAATACTGGATCTGAGGAATAATCCTGGTGGTATCTTAAGCGGTGCAGTTGCAATATCTGATTTATTTCTCGAAGAAGGGATGATTGTCTATACTGAAGGCAGAATCAATGATTCCAAATTAACATTTGATGCCAAACCGGTTGATCTCATCAATAAAGCGCCTCTGGTCGTGCTTGTCAATGGAGGCTCTGCTTCGGCATCGGAAATTGTCGCCGGGGCATTACAAGATCATGGCCGTGCAATTATTATTGGTCAAAAGACTTTTGGTAAGGGATCGGTTCAAACGATACTCCCCATGACTAATGAGTCCGCATTAAAATTGACCACAGCCAGATATTACACTCCTTCCGGTCGGTCAATCCAGGCATCAGGTATAGTCCCGGATATCAATATTGATCAGGTAAAGGTAGAATTAATCGAGCAGAATGTCCTCAGGGTCTCCGAGGCAAATCTAAGCGGACATCTGGAAAATAATCCAGATCCAGAATCCGACCAAGACACAGATAATCCTGCCTCTTCACAATCCAATACGAATAATAATGCAGAGCAAGAACAAACACTTTCTCAATCGGATTATGCATTATATGAAGCTCTTAATGTGTTAAAAGGAATGGTGTTATCGCAACAAAACGCAAATTAAGCTGATGACTATAGAGGGACCTTTTATCAAATTATCAGTCATCCTTAAACTTCTTTTCCTGCTGGGAATATGCCCTGTATTATACGCTGGACATGTCACTTCTCCGGTAATCAGCATCATTATTGACGATATAGGTTACAGGAGTGTAGATGATGCAAATGCCCTTTCCCTGCCGGGTCCGGTCACATACGCAATAATGCCCCATGCACCACATTCAGTAAAACTTTCCAACGCAGCCAATCAATCTGGAAAATCCGTCATTCTGCACTTACCAATGGAAGCAATGGAAGCCGAAAAAAACAAATATCTCGGACCTGGTGCACTGAGAGTGGAAATGAAGGAATCCCAGTTCATTACTACCTTGAGTGAAAACCTTAATGCTATTCCCAACATTATTGGCGTCAATAATCATATGGGAAGCTTACTTACCAGCCAACAGGAACCTATGGAATGGCTAATGGAGTATTTGTTTTTAAAAAAGATTATGTTTATCGATAGTGTTACTACTAGTAATGCAATCACCAGTAATATGGCAAAAATAAATAAAGTTCCCTATCTTAGACGTGATGTGTTCCTGGATAATAACAAGGACAAAACCTATATCAACGCGCAGTTTCTTGAATTGGTTAAAATTGCCCGGCGTAAAGGTAGCGCAATAGCCATCGGGCACCCACACCCCGAAACGATTGAAGTCTTGACAAAAAACCTATTGGATATTGAGAAGTTTGGCGTAAAACTTGTGAGTCTGGTAGAAATAATGGAGGCAAAACACGTACATGAGGCAGACACGGTCTCCATGCTGAAGTGACTTCATCGAATATAGGACAGATATAAAATTACCGTACCTGCCGCACCCAGAATCCAGGTAATAAACGTTGTATCAGATAACCCGAGTATAGGGTTATTAAATCCTAATAAAATAAAGCATCCTATCATTAATGTCGCACCGATAATCGCCAGAATAGTCCTACGATTTCCAGCACGAATTTCCTTGCGCAGGTTCTCCAGTTCATCCTGCTTCCATTCAAATTTAAAACGACCTTCCCTTATCCTTTCAAGTAAATCCAGCATGCCCGTTGGCAATTCAGGCAACCTGTCTATCCAGTATGGAATATTCTCACGTGTACCTTTAATTAGCCCGCGGATTCCGGTCCTGTCTGTTACCCACCTTTCCAGGTGCGGCCTTGCCGTTTTCCAGAGATTTAAATCGGGATAAAGTTCACGACCCAGGCCTTCAATATTAACCAAAGTTTTTTGCAGTAATAATAACTGGGGCATAATCATCATGTTAAAACGTTCGGCAGTCTGGAATAACCGTAATAATAATTTACCAATTGATATGTCCTTGATTGGCCTATCAAATAAAGGTTCGCAAACTGCTCGTATGGCAGATTCAAATTCATCAACACGGGTGCCTGCCGGCACCCATCCTGATTGAACATGTAATTCTGCAACTTTCTGGTAATCTTTATTTAAAAACGCCAGGAAATTTTCCGCCAGATAACGCTTATCAAATTCACTGAGTGAACTCATAATACCGAAATCAACCACCATGACCTTTGGTTGTTCTCCATTTTTTTTGGGTCTAACAAATATATTTCCGGGATGCATATCGGCATGGAAATAACTGTCACGGAATACCTGAGTGAAAAATATTTCCACTCCAGCCTCAGCTAGCCATTTAAAATCTATATTAGCTTCTCGCAGGCCCTCAAAATCATAAACAGGTATCCCATCAATGCGTTCCATCACCATGACATTATGTCGTGTATACTCCCATTCGACTTTCGGAACATATAGCAGGTCTGAGTCTGAAAAATTCCGCCGTAACTGCGAAGCATTTGCAGCTTCACGCATAAGATCGAGCTCATCAATCAACGTCTTTTCAAATTCTTTCACAACACCTGTAGGTTGTAATTTATAAAAATCTCCAGAATAACTTTCAGCCATCTCAGCGATAATCTTCATAATCCCAAGATCCCGACGAATCGTCTTTTCTATTCCTGGTCTGACAACTTTAACGATCATGTCTCTTCCGTCATTTAGTTTGGCGGTATGGACCTGGGCAATGGAGGCCGATGCAAGTGGTGAAAGGTCAAAATCCTTAAACACCTGATTCAGTTCCATACCAAATGATTTTTCAACTATTTGTTTAGCAATATCGCCAGAAAAGGCTGGCACATGGTCTTGTAATTTAGACAGTTCTGATGCGATATCATCCGGCAACATATCACGGCGTGTTGACAATAATTGACCAAATTTAATATAGATTGGCCCTAATTCTTCCAGTACTTTCCTGATTCGCTCTCCCCTGGGTGAACGGCTTTTTTGCATCCAGTTCCACGGTAATAAATATTGTATAAAACGTACTCTACGAAATAGATTCAGGGAAAATACAATTTCATCCAACCCATTTCGAATCAGTATTCGTTGGATATACAATAGTCTTAATATTTGGCCAGGCGTCAGCATATTTAATATGTCCCCAGCAAACTGGACAGGCGGTTTACCCTGAAATTCAGTTTTTCCACATCGTCGCGAAGTTGATCAACCGATTTATTGAATGTCATTAATTCCTGCTGGTCAATAACAATTTCCTTTTCGTATTTAAGAACTTCTGCGAAATTAATTTCCAGTTCCCGTATACCATACTTAATGTTTTTAATGATTTTATTCATTGCGAAAAAAAGGCTATGCGATAATTCATCTCCCATTACCTGTGAAACCTTGTCTTCCCAATCGACTTCAAATTTAACAAAAAGATTTTGTATTTTTTGTGCCAGTCCGATGTTACCTGATAGCTCAATCTCACCGGAGGCCGATATAGTATTATTTCGCGCCCTGAATAAATACTGGAATAATTCCAGTGGTGTTGCCCGTATTGACAAATCAGGTTTTTTAACAGGTTGATTGGAAATTTTCATCCCCGTCTCGCTTATTAAAAGATAAATCCTGGTGTTGGTGTTAATTAAATCAATAAGAATAATGCTGCCTTCAAATGCTCTGAATTCATCCATCAGTTCTGGATGATTTTTCAGTATTTCATCAAAGGCATATGGGATGATATTAAATAGATCTGGTTTCACAATAAATTATAATTAAAGTTTATATGCTATGTGAACTGCTACAACGCCACCTATCATATTAAAATAATCCACCCTGTCAAAACCCACTTGCTCTATCATTTGCTTTAATGTCTCCTGATTTGGGTGCCGTCTTATGGATTCAACCAGGTAACGATAACTGGACTCGTCGTGGGCTATATATCTTCCCAATATGGGTATATAGCGGTCAGAATAACTCTGGTATACCGGTTTTAGCATATCCAGGCTCACCTCAGAAAACTCCAGTATTAGCAACTGACCACCATATTTAAGCTTGGAATACATAGATCTTAAGGCCTGGTCCTTGTCTGTTACATTTCTTAGTCCAAATGAAATGCATACCAAATCGAACATGTTATCCTTGAATGGCAAATGTTCAGCATCACCCTGGATCATTTCAACATTCTGGAAATCACCGGTATCAAACAAACGATTCCGTCCCATTTGAAGCATTTCAAAGCTTACGTCACATATATAGACTTGACCTGTTTTTCCAGAACGACGGGAAAATTGCCTTGCCATATCACCCGTGCCCCCCGCTACATCAAGCACTTGATCTCCCATTTTAATTTTTGCGATATGAACCGCATATCTTTTCCACAACTTGTGTATACCAAATGACATTAAATCATTCATTAAATCATAGTTGGTCGCAACAGAATCAAACAGATCATTTACGCGCTTTCTCTTTTCGTCAGGCAAGACCTCTTCTATCCCAAAATCGGTGTATTCTGAATTTCCCATGTCTTAATTGTCGTAATTAAATGGAGTCCAGCTTATTGTGATAGATTTTCCAATATTCATCTTTATTCACACACAATTCATATAAATAATTCCACATGTATATTCCCGTATCATGTCCATCATCAAAAACCAGCTTTAAAGCATAGTTACCAACTGGCACTAGTTCGAGCAAGTCTACATCCTGTTTTCCGATTTGCAGTCGTTCTTGCCCTTTACCATGTCCCCTGACTTCTGCTGATGGTGAATGTATTCGTAAAAATTCAAATTCCAGGTTTTCATTAATACCATCATCAAAACTGATCTCCAATACCCTGGATTTTTTTCTTACCTTTATTTGATCTATGCTGACCATTAAATGAATAGACTAAAGTATGTATCGAGTAAGATCTTCATCTTCAATTAGATTATTCAGTTGTAGATTGACATAGGCTTCATCAACCGTTACAGCTTTTTCGGCCAATGTTGGGGCATCATAGGACAAGGGCTCCAGTAATTTTTCCATAACAGTATGGAGTCTTCTCGCACCTATATTTTCTGTTGTTTCATTAACCTTCCAGGCAATTTCTGCGATTCTTTCAATTCCATCTTCAGAGAAACTCAACTCCAGGTTCTCGGTTTTCATTAGGGCCTGATATTGCTCGGTTAACGAAGCATCCGGCTCTTTTAAGATTTTGATAAAATCCTTAGCATCCAGGGCATTTAACTCAACACGAATTGGCAACCTGCCCTGTAACTCCGGTATTAAATCTGATGGTTTAGATAAATGGAATGCACCCGAGGCAATAAACAAAATATGATCCGTCCTGACCATTCCATAACGTGTGGATACTGTACAGCCCTCCACTAAAGGTAAAAGATCACGCTGTACACCTTCCCTCGATACATCAGGACCACTATGGTCACCACGCCTAGTCACCTTGTCTATTTCATCGAGAAATACCAGTCCATTTTGTTCAACATTTTCCAAGGCTTGAACTTTAATATCGTCTTCATTCACGAGTTTTGCTGCTTCTTCTTCAGACAGAACTTTTAATGCGTCCTGAATTTTAAGTTTACGGAGCTTCTTTTTATTTCCGCCCATATTCTGAAACATGCCCTGTAACTGACTGGTCATTTCTTCCATTCCGGGTGGCGCCATAATTTCCACGCCAATGGCCTGCATACTAACTTCAATCTCTATTTCCTTTTCATCCAGTTTACCCTTGTCCAGCATATGCTTGAATTTATCTCTGGTGGCATTTTCAGTATCCTCGGGTTCATCAATATCCCTTGCCTGTGGCAATAGAATATCTAGTATCCGTTGCTTGGCAGCTTCCTCTGCCCTTGGCCAGACTTTCTCAAATTCCTGCTCTCGAGTCATTTTAACCGACATATCAGCCAGATCTCTGATTATCGATTCAACATCTCGCCCAACATATCCGACTTCAGTAAATTTAGTGGCTTCTACTTTTATAAATGGCGCATTTGCGAGCTTTGCCAGTCTGCGAGCAATTTCTGTTTTCCCTACCCCGGTAGGCCCTATCATAAGAATATTTTTTGGAGTGATTTCATTTCGCAGATCATCATCTACCTGCATACGTCTCCACCTGTTGCGTAAAGCAATGGCTACCGCACGTTTGGCATTATCTTGACCAATAATAAATTTATCCAGCTCTGTGACAATTTCCTGAGGTGTTAATTCCTGCATCATTCTTACCATTAATATTTAAGTTCTTCTAAAACCAACGATCGGTTGGTATAAATACAAATATCAGCTGCGATACCAAGTGATATTTCTGTTACCTCTCTAGCATCCAGCTCAGTATTTTCCAATAATGCCATGGCCGCAGATTTGGCATAGTTACCACCAGAACCAATGGCCATGATATTATTTTCAGGCTCTATCACATCACCATTTCCAGAAATGACGAGTGAAGAAGTTTCATCAGCCACACACAACATAGCTTCCAATCTGCGTAACATCCGATCTGTTCGCCAGTCTTTTGCAAGTTCAACTGCTGAACGGGCAAGGTTACCTGAATATTGTTCAAGCTTACCTTCAAACCTCTCAAATAATGTAAATGCATCTGCTGTTCCGCCAGCAAATCCGGCGATAACTCTATCCTGATATAAGCGCCTGACTTTTCTGGCGTTACCTTTCATTACTGTGTCACCTAATGACACCTGGCCATCACCGCCGATAACGACATGTCCCGCTCTTCTGACGGAAAGGATTGTAGTTCCT
The DNA here is from genome assembly GCA_030835405.1 of Gammaproteobacteria bacterium. Taxonomy (GTDB): domain Bacteria; phylum Pseudomonadota; class Gammaproteobacteria; order Eutrophobiales; family Eutrophobiaceae; genus Eutrophobius. Next base: position 21,663 of record JAURPG010000125.1, read on the forward strand.
CTAAATTGTTCCAAAACACTTACCTCTCTATAAATTACTAATAGGTATTTTACACTAAACTACAGTGTGCTACCGATGATAGTAAATAACCGTATAAGCAGAAATTTAGGATTTTTTGGCCCGTGGATGCGCTTTGTCGTAGACCTTGGCCAGATGTTGAAAATCAAGATGAGTATATATCTGAGTCGTGCTTATATCTGAATGCCCTAATAACTCCTGCACCGCCCTTAAATCACTACTGGATTCAAGAATATGAGAAGCAAATGAATGTCTGAGCATATGTGGATTAACGTCAGTCGCCAAACCTTGTTTAATAGCCCATTCATTTAATCGTTTTTGAATATTTCTACCCCCCAGCCTGGTGCCACGCTGACTGACAAATAGACCTTTCTCGTCATCTTTTGCGTAATTTGATCTGATTTTTAACCAGTTTGTAATTGCAACAATGGCCTTTTTTCCAATGGGTATTTTACGTGTCTTATTGCCCTTACCCAAGACTGTTACCAGTGCTTCATTAATATCTATGCTATCTAAATCAAGGCCAACCAACTCGGACAAGCGCAAACCTGAAGAATATAATAATTCCAATATTGCCCTGTCCCTGATGGCCAATGGTTCGGATGATTTAATTTCAACCAACTGGACAGACTGGTCAACATCCAGGGTCTTAGGCAATTTTTTTTCTGTTTTGGGTGTCGCAATGCCCTGTGCCGGATTCTTTTTCACATGACCAACTTTGATCAGGTACCGGTAAAATGCCCGGATAGCAGACAGGTTACGTTGGAGTGATTTTCCACTTATCCCCTGTCTGTGACGGGAGGCAATATACCTACTTACCAACCTGCCATCGAGGTTTTTCCATGCCTTAATATCATGATGCTCACAATATGCTAAAAGAGTCTGGATATCATGTTCATAGGCTTTTTGAGTGTGACTGGATAGATGATGCAGTGTTGCGAGAAATTCTGCTACCTTATGTTGATCTGTTTTATTCATTTATAAATCAAAAATTAATTTTCCACTATCCAGGGTTTAAGAATAAAACTCAGAATTTCACCCAGATTGGCCAAAAGTTCAACCCCCATGGTTTCAGTAAACCTGTTTAGATCTTTACTGGCAATGGATAACACCCCCACCCACGCTTTACCATGCAAGGGTACAATCACTGCTGAAGCAATATCATCACCATCGTCATCAAATAAAAAGACTTGTTGTTGTCTTTTTAACTTTCCGCTAATTGGTATTCTCTTTGATATCAGGGAATCGAATAAACCCTGTTCAGGAATATCAACACCTGCAAACTCTGGACCGGCATAAGTGTCAACAAATGCAGGATCAGCAAATAACCTGACAGCAACATGATCTACCTTAAAGTTTTCTTTCAAGTTTTCATAGAGTGTTTCAAAGATATTTTTCGGCTCTGCAGCATCCATTAAGGTTAAAGATAATAAATGCATTCTCCTGGCAAGCTCTTCATTTTGCCTGGCAACCTCTATTAAATCATGTAGTTGCTTTTGAGTTTTTTTATTCTGTTCCCTTAATAAAGATAATTGTTTCTCAACTAAAGATACAGCTTCTCCACTGACATGAGGGACCTGAATTGCCCTAAGTATTTCTGGATTTTCAATAAAAAAATCTGGATTTGAGAGGAGAAAGTCGGATACTTCCTGCTGAGTAAGAGTTACATTTTTGTTTGCTTCAGTATCGTTCATAAATTAATAATCCCTTCAAATACAGTTGTTGCGGGCCCGGTCATCCAAACCTCACTGTCTCCACCTTGCCAATTAATTGCCAATGAACCGCCAGGTAATTCAACATTGACCGAGTTTGCTAATTTCCCATCCATTATACCCGTGACAACAGCTGCACAAGCCCCTGAGCCGCAAGCCATGGTTTCCCCCGCACCACGCTCATAGACCCTGAGCATGACGTTGTCTTTGTCCTTAATTTGCATAAATCCCACATTTACCCCTTGTGGAAAAAATCCACTTTCCTGAACCATGGGGCCGATGCCCGGCACATTGACTGTCTTAACATCATCTACGAGTATAACAGCATGAGGATTACCCATTGACAGTGAATAAAAAGATATGTCGCTACCTTCGATATTAATAATATATGACTTTTGTAAATCTGCTGTAATTAAAGGTATTAATTCCGGATCAAAGACAGGTCGTCCCATATTAACCTGTATACCGTTATCATTTACATTAATTTTTATTAGCCCTTTAATATTTTCAACATTAATATGTGCACCGCGAACGAGATTTTTCTCAACCAGATATTTTCCAAGACAACGCACACCATTACCACTTTGCTCTGCTTCATTTCCATCAGCATTGAAAATCTTATATAAAACATCAGCAGCGGGATTCTTGCTTTTACAAACAACCACCATCTGATCAAATCCAATACCTGTATGGCGATTTGATAAAAACCTGATCTGGTCAGCATTCAGATTTACTTTGCCATCAAGATTATTAATGATAATAAAATCATTACCTAACCCATGCATTTTAGTGAATTCTAACCGCATACCTATCAATCCATCCCAGTCTTTACATCTCTTATAACTGCTGTATTTAAATTAACACCATTTGGAACATGCAATGTCGATGTGGGAAATGCGCACTCTGCATGATGGGATTCAATAATTGCGATAATTTTCAGCATAACGTCCTGCTTTATTTCATGGAACTCCACCCATTCAGTGGTCTTGGTAAATGTATATACAAAAAAATCCAGTGAAGACGAAGCGAATTTATTAAAATTAACAATCATTGTCTGATTGGTATCTATCTCAGGATGTTCCTTCAGCATTTGCTTCACATCCCTTACTATGTCTTCCATCTTATCAACATCGTCATAACGAATACCTATGATTTCATATATCCGCCTGTTCGTCATTCGAGACGGATTTTCAACTGTTATGGTTGTAAAAACAGAATTCGGCACATATATCGGTCGCTTGTCAAATGTTCTGATGCGCGTCAACCGCCAGCCAATCTCCTCAACCGTGCCTTCAATTTCTTTATCCGGAGATCGAACCCAGTCACCTACCGCAAAAGGTCTATCAAGATATATTATCAAACCACCAAAGAAATTTGATAGCAGGTCTTTAGCAGCAAATCCAACTGCTATCCCGCTAACACCACCAAACGCAAGCACGCCCGATATACTGTAGCCAAGTGATTGTAATATGACGAGTACAGCGGTGATATAAATAGAAATCCTGAGTAATTTTGTAATGGCATCAGCAGTCGTCCTATCTATTGGTTTTCCCAGGACCTGTCTTTGACTTAATATGTTTTTTTCGGCATTGAGAATAAACCGGGACATAAACCAGGCAATAATGATCACCGAACCGACTGTTCGTATCGGCTCTATGGCATTAAATATAATTGCATTGGATTCAGATCTCACGACATCCGCAGCAAATGCCAGACCCTGCAACCAGATGAACAGGCTTAATGGTCCCTGAGCTGCCAGTAGCAGTGCGTCGTCCCAAAAATTGTCGGTTTTTTCCAGTTTCTTTTTTAATTTTTCTATGACCCGCTTTTGTAGAAAATCTATTAAAAGCGTTATGAAGACAATAAAGAATACCTGGATGATCCAGGCATCAGATTTTAGATATGCCATGGTTTTATTGATAATTTCTGATATTTCCATAGTGCTACTTTAATATACCCTGTCAATTTGATAATTCATGCTTTCCAGTTGATTCAATATTCCATTTTCCCCTGGCAAATGCAGTGCACCTACCGCGATAAATGTCACACCTGATTGAATATGCTGCAAAATCCTTTCCACCATCTTGTTATTTCTTTGATCAATTAATTTTTCTGTAATTTTCTCGTATACTGAATCATCATTAAAGGTATATCGCTTGCTGAATGAATATAAACTATCAAGATCGCGATTTAGATAATGCTCTGTAATCTCACTGAAGTCTGACCTGGTGTTATCATAATGACAGACTACATCGGTCAATATCCTCGCCTGATCATCAAGACTCAGTTTGGCAAATATATTTACCTGTTCCATAGCTGTCTCAAGACCAAATACGTTTGCGCCATTGGATCTGGCCAGTTGCAGGAGTTTTAAATCAAGTATCTCACCAGAATTTTTAGGGTAGCTCATGACGATATATGCTGCCCAAGGTTTCATCACTGTAACGATATCTCTAGTAAAACCATAATCTTCCAGGATTTGCGTAGTTTCATTAAATATGTCTTGATTGACTAATTCATCCAATCTTGTCCCGTCCATAAAAAACATAGACCTGGACATAACCAATGCCTCTGCAGGATCTGGAACCACTTCCATAACAAACGTATCGCTTATTTGCAGACTTCGTAAAACCGGTTCCGGGATATTCAGAACTGCTTCATCATCTATATGAATGGTGCCAAAAATATAACCGGCTGGTGAACCATCATAACTGAGTTTCCACAGTAGACCGCTCCCATACTTGACTGCTTCAGAAACATTGTCTTGCAGAATTTGATAGGGTCGACAAAGGACTTCACCAGATACTAAAGGCGAAAATAATACTAGACTAATTATTAATACTGAAACGCTATTACGCCTGATATTCATCATCATCTAAATCCAATTCTGGTTCACGATCCAGACAGGAGATCTGGCTTGAAATTTTTTTCCAATCCCGAGATTTTTTTAGTTCACTCATTTGTATTTTATCCCCTTTACCATACATTCTCATTTTCCTGACATGAGATGCCGGCATAGACTCCTGTGGCAAATTATCTATCACTTCATAGACTGCCTTTCGATTGTTACATATCAATACCATATCGCACCCTGCTTCCAGTGCCGCATTTGTCCTGTCCAATGGCGTACCCTGCACTACCGCACCCGCCATACTGATGTCATCACTGAAGATCATCCCGTGAAATCCCAATCGCTCACGTAATATTTTTGTTAACCAGATTTTAGAAAAACCTGCAGGGTATCTATCGATTTTCTCATAGATAACATGTGCAGGCATAATGGCAGATATACCTGCATTAATTAATCGCTCAAATGGGATAAGGTCGGATAACATTATATCTTCATAGCTTCGAAGATCTCTTGGGACGGCAGTATGAGAGTCTTCATGTACCCATCCATGACCTGGGAAATGTTTACCTACTCCCTCCATCCCTGCTTTACGCATACCTTTAATATAGGCCTTGGCAAGATCTATAACGATATCCGGTGAATGATGAAAAGCCCGATCACCTATTACCTGACTTTTATTTCTATCGAGGTCAAGAACGGGCGCAAAACTGAAATCCACTCCCATCGCGAGTAGCTCTATCGCCAATAACCAACCTGTTGCCTCGGCCAAGGCAACTGCCTGTCGCCTGTCTTCGTCGTAAAGTTCCCCCAACACCCGGCAAGGAGGAAGCCTGGTGAATCCATGTCTGAAACGCTGAATACGCCCACCTTCGTGGTCCACACCGATTAACAGTTCGGTTTTTCTAAGTTTTTTGATGTGCTCGGTAAGTGCCCGAAGCTGATTAATGTCTGAAAAATTTCTGGAGAATAATATGACTCCCCCCGTATTAGGGTGCTGTATAAGCTCGATTTCTTCCGGTAACAATTCAGTTCCATCTAAATCCAGCATTATCGGGCCGGTACTCATCGACGTATTTTACCCCGATAGCCTACGCTACGCACCTTAATCTCACATACTCAGGTAACTGCTGAGCATGATCTTAATATTGGTTATATAGTAAGAAATGAGATGGTGGGAGTTATTGTCAGGGCGATCCGGGTGCTCGTCTTCTGGATCGTATTTCGTCATTAATTCGATCCTGAATTCTTGGAATCACCTGATCACGTTGACGGTTTTGTGAAGGTAACCTGAAATCCGGTCGCTGATTCGTAGTACTCTCGATAAAGTCCACCTTTTCCTCCGGGGTCATCAATCTCCATTTATCTTCCAGGTCCTGCCGCTCATCCGGGTTTAATCCAAGCACATATTCACGCACTCTTTCGCGCTGTTGCGGACTAATCTGGGGTTGATTTTGACGCATGGTTGTTCGCTCATCAGGTGACATGGACTCCCACCTGTCCCTTAACGCAGTTTGTACTTCAGGAGAAAGGTTTCTAAACCATTCCTGTCTGCGTCTTAACTGCTCTCTTTCAGCCATACTCATATTATTGAACTGGTTAAACCGTCGTCTGACGATTTGTTTTTTGTCCTGATCAAAAGAATTCCATCTCCTGAACTGGCTTCTTGCATTTTGGCGCTGTTCGGAAGACATCTTACTCCAGCGATCCGCACCACGTTGCAAAGCACGACGCCTGTTGTCAGGGATTTGATTCCAGTTTTCTTCAAATGGTTTCAGGACCTGCTGCTGTTCTTGCGACAACCGGTCCCACGCAATATTGTCCTGCGCATTTGCTGAAAACGTGGTTACCCATATTAAACAAACTTTTAAAAGCAAAATTCGCATATTACTCTTAAGCTTCATCATCAGTATCTTCATTATCTACTTCGTAAAATTGATCAAATGAGTCATCAATAAAACCATCTGGACCAAGCCAAATGCCCTGTTCTGTTTCCCACTCAGACAGAAATTCCAGAAATTCCATCGAAATTTCTATTTCATCCTGTTCACCTGAACCTACAACACTTGCCGTTGATACAAGACCCATGACAATGATTGTTATCCTAGCTAGGCAACTCATGCTGTTCAAGCCATTCATAGAAATCGAGATTCTCATATAATTCCAATTCTGAGATTATATCAATCTCATCCACGAATGTTTTATTTTCCACATTTTCATGAGGTATCAGACTATATATAACGATGGCAGTACAAATTGTGGCAAATGCACCCATCGGAACCCACAGCGATCTGCCTGAAGCTGATTCACCTGCATTATCCAGAACCTGATTTCTAAGGGTAGTAAGACGGGACAGAGTTGATGCATCAAGCGTAGTAACGCTTTCGTCAAAACGTTGTTTGATCCTGTTCTCAAATTCTGAATTTATTTCATTTTTCATATCTTGTAATCACCAAGTCTTTCACGCAGTACTGATATCGCCCTGAAATAATGCGTCTTTACACTCCCTTGAGAACATTTCATCACACTTGCTGTTTGAGCGACATCCAATCCTTCCAATGCCCTCAACATAAACGCCTGTTGTTGACGTGGTGGTAAATCCCTGACTGCTCTTTCTAATACCTGCATACATGTAACCTGATCCACCTCTGATTCTGGGTTGACTGCCTTTTCATCGGCAACGGTTTCTAACGGATCAACCATGTTTTCCTCATCCTTGCGGCCCAACCAGGCCATATACTTGTTTCTGACCGTATTACGACGATGATAGTCCATTATCCGACTCTGCAAAATGGTCTGGAATAGAGGCCCCCATTCAGCAGGCGACTTAATGGCATACTTCTGTACCAGCTTATACATGGCGTCCTGTACGATATCCAGAGCATCGTCTGCGCTACCCGTTGCGATCTCAGCCATACGGTATGCCCGCCGTTCAACACTTGCCAAAAACTGGTCCAGTTCCTTTTGGTTTGCCAGAATATTTCCCCTCTTGCGGTAATGGTAAAAGCCGATAAATGTATATCCGGTCCTCATAAACCTTTCTGCTAGTTAGCCAGGAGGTTCGGACACCATTTTAGTACCTAACAAGAGGTATCCCTAGCCATAAGAACGCACAAACAAACTATACGGTTGACATATTAGTACCAGCAGGAATCAAGTAAACATTTAACTTATTGTTTTTTAAATTCTTTTTAGACTTCCTGAAAAAATAAAAGCAGTGCCGGCGGGACCGGCACTGCCTTGGATGAAAGGTTTGGAATTAGATGTCTGGGTGGGGGCGGCCAAATCCCTTGCCTGGCCCTCGACGGAAACTGCCGCCACGACGACCCATATCTTCCTGCATGGAGCGCAACTCTGCTGCAGCATCGGGATACTTTTCTGCAAACTGGGCACGGCGGGATTCCATTTTTGCCTGTCTTGCCTGTTTTGCTTCCCGGCCTTGCTCACGCATGGCCTTCATCTCAGCAACTACCTCAGGGTACTTGGTTTCGAATTCAGCTCGACGGGATTTCATTTGTTCACGTATCTGACTGCGACTTTCCCTATCATTTTCTACCCAAGCCTGCATTTCTGCAGCCGCATCAGGATACTTGGTTTCGAACTCAGCTCGACGGGATTCCATTTCCTGTTTGCGCTGCTGAATACGTTCTGCAAGTTCGGGATTTTTTGCCAGAAATTCTTCACGTCTTTGTTCGCGTCCATGACCGCGTAAATCTCCCGGCATCCCTGGCTCTAAAGATTCACCGGATTGTGCAATGCTGTGTACTGGTAGCACTGATATGACGATGCCAGCCAGCAGAACTGATAGCCTTGGTAAAATAATTGACATTATTTGCCTCCATATGGTTTTGAGAGTTGTACCTGCTATAACGTCATGGCTGAGCAGGGGTTGACAACTCTTATCAGAAAATTTTCCGGTTTTATCTATCAATCCCTGATCATAACATCTGTATTAACCTCAACCAGATCAAATAATTTGATTATGTCCTGGTTTTTCATCCTGATACAGCCATGAGAAACAGGTCTGCCTATGGCCGATTCCTCTGGAGTGCCATGAATATAAATTAGCCTGTCATGGGTATCGACTTTGCCACCCTTGTTAAAACCATTTTCCTTACCTGATAATCTTAGTATTCGTGTTAAGATCCAGTCCCTGCCCGGATATTCATTGGCAAGCTTGCCCGAGTAAATTTCTCCAGTGGGTTTTCTTGCAACAAATACTGCACCTTCTTCACAATTATCACCTACCATTTCACTGA
>JAURPG010000126.1 GCA_030835405.1 Gammaproteobacteria bacterium
AGCTTCGCTTCACAGCCGGGCAGAAGTAGTCATCAATCATAGGTGTCATGCCATTTGCAATCAGAATGGCAAATGCAATGCCATCAGGGTGGGCACCCCAGGCGCGTATGGTAAAAATTAGAATACCTATCATTACGCCATAAATAAGTTTCCCTGATGGTGTTGTGGGGGAAGTAACTGGGTCGGTTGCAATATAAAATGCTGCCAGCACACCACCAGCTGACAGAACGTAAAAAGCCCCGTTTGTATACAAGGCGGGATCATAGAGATTAAATGCCTGACTGGTGACAAACAGGCTGCCCAGTATTGCAATGGGTATATGCCAGCTAATAATGCCTTTTACGAGCAGAACAATCGCCCCCAGGAAATAAAACAGACTTAACCATGTCCAGGCACTAATACTATCAATACCGTTTCGCCTGAATGAATTATTAAATGTTCCGGTATTTTCCGGTTGTAGTCCCTGGCTTATGGCAGGGTTTGAAAATATCTGTGTCAATACATTCTTGAATGACTCCTCGTCATGAAGTTGTTGTGACATTGCCTGGGACCAGTGATTTAGATGATCAGGAAAGCAAAGCAGGACGAATACTATTGCCACCACTGCCGGGTTAAATAGATTATGTCCCAGGCCACCATATATATGTTTGCCAAAAATCAGGCCAAAACCGATACCAGTTAAACTTACCCACCATGGTGTATCAGGGGATATCATCAATGCAAAAATAATTGCTGTGACAATAACGCTACCATCGCAAAGGAATGGAGCAAGATCCTGTTTGCGTATCTTCAGACATGCCGCTTCAATAATGAGTGCAAAGAAAATGGCAATCAGGCACTGTATCAAGACACCTATCCCTGAAAACCAGGTGTAATAAAGTATCCCCGGTAGCAGGCACAGGCATACCCAGCGCATGATGTTACGGACTGATGTGCCGTCATGGTGGTGTATCGGTGTTAAACGGTTTTGTTCAATCATTATTGCCCTGGTATAAATTGGGTTTATCGGCCCTTTTCTTCAGGGTTCGGGAAACAGCCTCTTGTATATAGGTCAGCTTGTCATCCTGTTTGCTGTTATCTGCCGTGTTCTGGGTTACGTTTTGCACATGTCGTCTCTGCTTATTCGTAAGTATCCGTTGATTACGTGCCTGCATTCGTCCTCTGGCCAGGCTCGCTTGTTCATGTTGATGTTCCCTGGCAACAATTTGAGATTTGGCATATTTGAAATAATCCAGCAGTGGTATATGACTTGGACAAACCTTGGAGCAATCATCACATTCAATGCAGTCAAAAAGATTTTTCTCTCTGGATTCTAAAAAGTTATCTATTCTGGAATAGCGAAAAAGTTCTTGTGGCATCAGATCCACTGGACAGGCCTTAAAACAGTCACCACAGCCGATGCATGGCATTTCGTATCTGCCTGGTTGGGGTTTATTTTCAATTTTCACAGGAGAATGAGATGGCAATAAGTCCATTGAGATACAGTTGACCGGGCAGGGCGGGAGGCAAAGTTCACAACCGGTGCAGTATTGGTCTATGACCGTATGCATTTGTTTGGGAGCACCTACAATGGCATCTACCGGGCACGCCTGAATACATTTTACGCAACCGATACAGAGGTCTTCATCAATTCGGGCAACCATTGGTGGTAATTCATGCTGGGTTTGATGTGATGGTAACCTGGTTTCCTGGCCTAATAGATCTGCAATGGCCCGGATGGTGTGTTGTCCCCCCGGGGGACATTGATCGATATTTGCGCGACCGGAGGCAATTGCTGCGGCATAGGGTCGACAGCCATCAAAATGACATTGGCCGCACTGGGTTTGTGGTAATAAATTATCTATGTGCTCAACAATACGGCCAGTTTGATTGTCACTTTGGTTTATCAGATTCAGGTGCTCATAGAGTCTTAGTGTCCCCACCAGACCAGCAAATAGGATCACTATAAGTGTAATACCAATCATCTTGCCAGGGTGATACCACTCAGTCCCAAAAATCCCATGGAGAGTAGTCCCAGGGTGATGAATAATATGGCAACGCCCTGAAACGGGCGGGGAATGTCCGGATGGTTGAGTCTTTTTCTAATGGACACAAACATCATCAGCACCAAAGAAAAACCCATTGCACTTCCCAGTCCATAAAGCAATGCAGAAATAAAAGAATTAATATGGTTATTTTCGAAAAGTACCACGCCCAGCAAGGTACTATTAACAAGCATTAACGGAATAATCTTTTCAATCCTGAGAAAAAGCTGCGGTAATAATCGTTGGAGGATTAAGCCATTCACAAGAACGGTAATCACGATAAGCATGACTGTAGCCGTAAGTTGCATATAGTCAGCAATAAAACGGCTAAATAAGTAGAAATCAAACAGATATGTTATCGCCGTTACCACTGGCATGGTCGATATCATAAACAGGCAGGTGTCTGCCGCAGCGCCATTTTTTTTTGATGTTGCTATCAGTGGGTCAACGCCCAACATATGGGTCAGGACAATATTATTGACCAGGCCTGCGGAAATGAAGATGAGGAGGAGTTCGCCCACGTACCGGTTATTTTATACGCATTCCAGCTTCGGCCCCATCGTCAGGACTTAATAGATATATTTTTCCGTCCCCACCGGCTGCCAGCACCATACCTTCCGATATCCCAAAGCGCATCTTTCTTGGGGCAAGGTTGGCTACCATCACTGTTAATTTTCCTACCAGTTCTTCGGGACTATAGGCAGATTTAATGCCGGCAAATACATTGCGGGTCTCACCGCCTATGTCCAGTGTCAGTTGCAGAAGTTTATCTGCACCTTCCACCTGTTCTGCATTAATAATTTTAGCAATCCGCAAGTCGACCTTTGAAAAATCATCTATGCTAATTTCGTCCGCTAGAGGGTTATCTTTTAGATGTCCACTGGCATTGTCCAGTGATTCAGTGGCTTGTAGATTTTCTTTACTGGCTTCAATCATTGCATCTACCTTTTCCTGTTCTACACGGGTTATTAAGGGTTTAAATTTATTAATCTTGTGATCCAGCAGTGGCCTGGAAAGGTCTTCCCAGTTTAATGGACCACTGTTTAGGAATAGCTCGGATTTAGTGGCTAGTTCGGGCAATACCGGCTTGAGATAGATTACCAGTAACCGAAAGCAATTTAGTCCCATGGTACAAATGTCCTGTAGCTCCTGGTCTTTGCCTTCCTGTTTGGAAATTACCCAGGGTTTGTGCGAGTCAATATACTGGTTGACCTCGTCTGCCAACTGCATGATCTCGCGCATAGCCTTACTGTATTCGCGGGATTCATATAAGTTGGCAATTTTTTCAGCACAGTCAGAACCACCAATAGTCTCGTAAAGACTGGTATCTGCCAGCTGTGATGACAGTCTGCCTTCGAAACGTTTATTGATGAAGCCTGCACATCGGCTGGCGATATTGACGACCTTACCCACCAGGTCAGAGTTGATCCTGAAGATAAAGTCTTCAAAATTCAGGTCGATGTCATCTACATATGGACCCAGTTTCGCAGCAAAGTAATAGCGCAGGTATTCTGGTCCCAGGTAATCTAGATATGTGCGGGCATTAATAAATGTGCCACGTGATTTTGACATCTTCTGGCCATTTACTGTTAAAAAGCCATGGACGAACACGTTATTGGGTTTGCGCAGGCCACTACCTTCCAGCATGGCCGGCCAGAACAGAGTATGAAAATACATGATGTCTTTGCCAATGAAATGGTACATCTCTATTTCGCTGTCCTGTTTTACGAAGTCATTGTAATCCAGCCCCTCTCGCTGACAGAGATTTTTTAAACTGGCGAAGTAACCGATAGGTGCATCCAGCCAGACATAAAAATATTTACCCGGCTCATCAGGTATCTCAAAACCGAAGTACGGTTTGTCACGGGAGATGTCCCAGGGCTGAAGTCCTGCAGTAAACCATTCATCCAGTTTATTGGCGATCTCCTTTTGCAGGTTGTTGCGAGTCCATTCCTTTAACATGGGTTCAAAATCAGGCAGGTTGAAAAAGAAATGTACAGACTCCTTTTTAACAGGGGTCGATCCTGAAATGGCGGATACCGGATTGACCAGGTCCGTTGGGGTATAGGTGCGGTTGCAGGACTCACACTGGTCGCCGTACTGGTCTGTGGTATGGCAGTAGGGACATTCACCACGAATAAATCGATCAGGCAGGAACATTTCTTTAACCGGATCGTAAAATTGCTCTATGGTTTTCTGGGAGATATGGCCACCGGCTTTTAACTGCTCGTAAATATATGTACAAATCTCCCGGTTTTCATCTGAATGGGTCGAATAAAAGTTATCAAACCCAACAAAGAAATCAGCGAAGTCTCGCTTATGCTCTTCCAGTGTCCTGGCAATCAATGCTTCCGGGGTAATATATTCTTTTTCAGCCCGTAGCATAATGGGAGTGCCATGGGCATCATCGGCACATACATACAGGCAGTCATTACCCCTGAGCCTCTGAAATCTGACCCAGATATCAGTCTGGATGTATTCCACCAGATGGCCAATATGAATGGGGCCATTGGCATAGGGAAGGGCGCTGGTGACTAAAATTTTTCGTTTGTTTTGGTTCATGATCAATACGATATTAAATTCGCTGCATAGTCTACACGAAAGTTGAATATCTTTAACCAAGCATCTGAATTTTCAGGCCAAAATACTGTATGATTCTCAGATAAAAATATCTTATGGATTGAATAATGTCTCAATTGACCAATGAAGAAATCAAATCCGCCTTGCAGAAAGTGGTGGATGAGAACCTGGAACAGGACCTGGTAACAGCGAATGCCGTAAAGAATATTGAACAAACAGCGGATACAATACAGATATCCCTTGAACTGGGCTATCCACTAGATGGCTATATCGAGATACTCAGACAAAAAATTCTAGAGGTCATCTCTTCCGGGACAGGCAATAAATTTGTTAATGTTGATGTGACAACCAATATCCTGTCACATGCAGTTCAAAAATCTGTTAAACCCTTGCCGGGTGTGAAAAACACCATTGCCATCGCTTCGGGAAAGGGTGGTGTGGGAAAATCCACCACGGCGGTGAATCTGGCCCTGGCTTTACAAGCGGAAGGTGCCAGTGTGGGTATCCTGGATGCAGACATTTACGGTCCCAGTCAACCAAGGATGCTGGGTTGTTTTCAGAAACCTGAATCCAAAGATGGAAAGCGACTTGAACCCAATGTCAGTTATGGAATACAGAGCATGTCTATCGGTTATCTGATCGATGAAGAAACTCCCATGATCTGGCGCGGTCCCATGGTAACGTCTGCCCTGGAACAACTGCTTGGTGATACAAACTGGACAGACCTTGACTATTTAATTATTGATTTGCCGCCTGGCACCGGAGATATTCAATTGACCCTGTGCCAGAAAATCCCGGTTAGTGGCGCCATTATTGTCACTACCCCTCAGGACATTGCCTTGCTGGACGCGCGCAAGGCCTTGCGTATGTTCGAGAAAGTTGAAGTCTCTGTGTTGGGTATTATTGAAAACATGAGTACCCATATCTGCAGCGAATGTGGCCATGAGGATCATATCTTTGGTGAAGGCGGCGGTAATGCCATGGCCAGTCAATATAATGTCACTCTGCTGGGAGACTTACCACTGGATACTACTATCAGACAAGGCGTGGATGATGGCAAACCGACGGTAGCGTTGTTTCCAGACTCGCCGGTCACAGCGTCTTACTGCGCGATTGCCCGAAAGGCCGCAGCGATCCTGGCGAAAAAGGCCAGGGACTACAGCGGAAAGTTTCCAAAGATTGTAGTAGAGAATACATAAATCATAACCGGGTGGATGATATAATTGTCGGACTGGTACCAAAGTGAGGTAATACGGTGAGTGTAAAATCAGATAAATGGATCAAAAGAATGGCCGAAGCACACGGATTAATTGAGCCATTTGAAGCACAACAGGTAAAACAAAATGGTGATCAGAGTTTAATCTCCTATGGTACCTCCAGTTATGGATATGATGTCAGGTGTGCAAAGGAATTCAGGGTGTTTACCAATATTAATTCCGCCATCGTCGACCCCAAGGACTTTGATTCAAATAGTTTTGTCGATGTTAATTCAGATGTTTGCATCATTCCGCCCAATTCCTTTGCCCTGGCGCGGACAGTGGAATATTTCAGGATCCCCAGAAATATATTGACCGTGTGCCTGGGAAAATCCACCTATGCCCGGTGTGGCATCATAGTGAATGTCACGCCATTAGAACCGGAATGGGAAGGCCACGTCACCCTGGAATTTTCCAATACCACACCATTGCCGGCAAAAATTTATGCCAACGAGGGCGTTGCACAGGTGATCTTCTTTGAATCAGATGAAGTCTGTGAAACTTCCTATAAAGACAGGAAAGGTAAGTACCAGGGGCAGACAGGGGTGACCTTGCCAAAGGCATGAGCCTTTTATCTTATTCAGGTGTATAAATTATTACCTGTTCCTGTTTGCCTTTGACGTTTATATTTCCAAGATTTCTGAATTTAATCTGTTTGGAACGTAGCATGGTTGCTTCACTCACGATTATGGGCACATTATATTCTTTGGTGATAGATTCCAGACGGGAGGCCAGATTCACATTATCACCAATCACTGTGTAATTTAGCCTGTCTCTTGAACCCATATTACCCACCACCACGTTACCCGTATTTATCCCGATCCCCATTTCAAGTGTTGGTAGTCCCTTCGAGCTGAATTTATGGTTAAGTTGTTCCAGTGCTGCATTCATTTCTATCGCACATTTCACTGCATTTTGAGAATGATCCGGCAGGTCAAGGGGGGCGCCAAACAAGGCCATGATGGCATCCCCGATATACTTGTCTACCACACCACCATACTTGTCAATAATACTGGTCATTTCGGTTAAATATTCATTGAGTATGGAGAGGACCTCTGCCGGAGGACGTTTTTCACTCATTGTTGTGAAATTTCATAAATCAGTAAAAAGAATAGTGATCTCTTTTTCTTCACCGCCAAGCTTCACGTCCTTGTTGATCAGCTCTTCTGCAATCTCCGGGGAAATCACTTTTCCAAGCAGGTTTCTAACTTTATCTCTTTCAAACAGGCCTTTCGACATGTCATTAAACGCATCAGCCAGATGACCCAATTCATCCCTCTGATTGATTTCTATCTTGTTCTGATATTCACCTTTTTGAATCTGACCGGCGAGTTGCACCAGGGATCTTACTGGCCGAGTGACGCTACTCGCGATTACACCACCTGCAACAAAACTGATAATTAGTGCCATGATCAGTAGAATGATTAATATATTTCGTATACGGTTATAAGGTGCTAACGCTTCGCTGCTATTACGTTTTAATACGGCAAATATGGACAGATCACCAGCCGACGGTAATTCTTTAATGAAAGTGAAATAGGTTTCATCTCCCAGTGTTATATCAAATGTTTCACCTATTTTAGTGGTGTCCATTTTCAGAATTTCTGTTAATAATTCCTGTTCGTTTGATGATAAAGTCGATATCCCTACATTCCATATGTGTTCTATATTTGTCAGGAGAGAAACATGGGCGTGACTTTCTAGTTGTAGTTGTCTGATCAAGGCATCGTCGATTTCAAACCCGAGAACGATCCATGCGGTGGGAACAGGTGTTAATAATGGTACGGCAATAAGGCTGTAAATATTATTATCGATAGAGACCAGTCCGGAAGCAGCACCATCCTTAATCGCGTTATCAATAAACCCTGGAAAGAAGAACATACCATCTGCCGTTTTAAAAGATGCGGTATTACTACCGCTGGAAGTTACCAACATACCTTCAATTGATAACAGGAACATCAGGTTCGCGCCTATTCGTTGGCGGTGGTTACCCAGTGCGGTGGTAAAGGTAGCGGTACTGCCAGATGCATAGGCTGTTTTGAAGGCAAAATCACCGGACAACAGGCGTCCTGCCTGGGTTAATCCGTTGTTACGTGAAATGATCTGATTATTGAAGGATTGGGAAGTTACATTCAGTGCTTCGCCAACCAGTTCCCGCGCATTCTGGGTATTTGCATAATCAATAAAAAATAGTGAACTGATTTGGATAATGATAATGAGACCCAGAAAGAAACTCAGGATACGACCGCGGAAACTCTTAAAATGAAACAAAGTTCTCAATATTCCTGTTGTTCTATTACCGGCGGGGCTGCAGGCTTCCAGAAATAAGTGGGTCGTATTTCCAGAGTAAACGCCTCTTGCAAATTGTTACCCTGTCCAATTGTCAGGGATTGAATTGTATCAGTACCTTTTGCACCCGGATGCCAGATATGTCAATCATATTCGCCCGGAGTAACTTCCGTCAGCGAGGCAGTGCCAAGATTGTTTGTCTTTGCATAGTAAGGTGTATCGACTATATAAATGTAACCCACCATCCAGTCATGGATATTACAGCCCACAGTCACCACACCAGGTTTATCAAACAGTATTTCCTATGTTAACACCTCTTCTGACAGTGGCAATTCAAACGTTTTGGTTTCGGAAAAGGAATACACATGGTGGCCAATCCCATCATGGTTAGGGAACGTGGCGGAGGTGCCAATCGGAATGACACTGATAAATGGGTTAAACACTCTGTTTTTTTGTTCGATTTCAATAGCTGACGTGTCCAGGACATTCATTTTTGACCTGGGTTGTAAGTAGACGATGGCATCAGGCAATGGCTCGCCGGAATTATCAGTGACTGTAATATTGAGTGTCTCTGCAGCGGTGAAAACAGCCGTGCAGTAACAATACAGAAACAGAGTTAACTTAATATATTTCATTAAATCTATTTTTAGAAAGTGTAGTTGATGTTGAATAATAACTGGTTTTCAGTTTCAGATGGAATGTTCTCAATAATCTCACGGGTTTGACGTTCAGATTTGATCTGCAACCATTCGATCCCAAGTTTGAGATTGGCACGAACCTGGTATTGATATGCCAGCATCCAGGACCAGCCGGATTCATTACTGTTATGAACAGAGGTAACGAACACATCATTATCGTCTGTGCTGAACACTTCATATCGGGCACTGATTCTGTGCTTGTTAATCACCCTGGTCACCAGCACATACCAGGCTTCAAAATCCACATCACCTCTGAATCCGGTATTTAAATTATTGATTTGGGTGTCACCTGACATGTATTGGGTCAGTAAACGAATTTGGTTGGGTAAATTTATCTGTAATGATGCGTGTTCAAATACGGTATGCCAGGCCACCTGGCCATTGCTAAATGCAGTGGGGTTGCCGCGATTATCATAGTGCATGAGTTTGAGTTCCACTACATCCAGATAGGACCATTCCCCGGACGCATAATAACCGGGTCGATCATCAATTTCCCCACCAATCACGCGTAATTCTTCGCCAACCCATGCATTGATCACGGATGGTGAAACACTATACAGGCTGTTCCAGCCCAATCCGCGGTTTTCCAGCGATATTGGCAGGTGGAATGCCCCGGTACGAGTACGTACCCTGAATTTTCTTTGGGGTAATGGCCGGAATTGAAAATATGCTTCAATGACATTGGGATCAAATTCAGGATAGGTGTTGGCCGTTACCAGGCTGCGGACCCAAAAGGTATCTGTGATATGAATATCAGTATGCAATGCAGCACTGCCCAGTTGAACTGGAAAAGCATCCTCATCGTAGCGCAGTTTGGCGAAGCCGCCACGGTACCAGTTACGAGAGCTGTCATTTAAGAATGCATGGGCCTGAATATTACCGCGAAAATCCAGCTTATGCATAAATTGCGCATATACCGGATGCTGAAGCAGCATCAGCATTATGAGCGAAATTATGAGAAGTATTTTATTCATCGTTTAAATCTTAAATATTATATTTCTTTATTTGGCAAAATCTGGTTACGTGTAAAAAAATGTATGGTGAATTTGGATATATTAACTTTAAGTATTTCACACTAACCATTAAGAATTATAAGGTACACTATTGCCATGAAATTTTTGCCTGTATTTTTGAAACTGGAAGACAAAACCTGCCTGGTGGTCGGTGGTGGTGAGGTGGCGTACCGGAAAATCCAGTCCCTGGCAGGTACCCATGCCCGAATCAATGTGGTCGCCAGGGCATTATGTCCGGAAGTTGAAGCATTGGTTGAACAGGAAGAGCTCATAAAACTGGCGAGTGAGTATGATCCCGCGCAGCTGGATAGTTGTGATCTTGTTATTGCTGCAACAAATGATGAAGAATTAAACCGCAGGATCTCCAGTGATGCCCATGACCGGCATATCCCGGTAAATGTGGTGGACAATCCCGGTTTATGCAGTTTTATCATGCCATCTGTGGTTGATCGCAACCCTGTACAGATCGCCATTTCTACCGGCGGTGCCTCACCGGTCCTGGCCAGGTTATTACGTGCAAGACTGGAAACGCTGGTACCCAGCGCCTACGGCAAACTGGCAGAGTTGATGAAGTCCGTACGCGAAGAGGTCAAACAAAAACTACCGGTACAAAGAGAAAGACGGCACTTCTGGGAATCCGTGCTGCAGGGACCCATCGCGGAACTGTTATTAAGCGGGCAGGAAGACAAGGCCATCAGCTTACTTCATCAACATCTTGAAGATCCTGCAAAACATATTAGCCAGCAGGGAGAGGTCTACCTGGTGGGCGGCGGCCCCGGGGACCCGGACCTTCTTACCTTTCGTGCCCTTCGGCTGATGCAACAAAGTGATGTCGTATTGTATGACCGGCTTGTGGCACCGGCCATTGTGGCGCTGGCCAGAAAAGATGCCGACCGGATCTATGTGGGTAAGCAAAGCGATCAACATGCCATGTCCCAGGATGAAATCAATGAACTGTTGGTAAAACTCGCTAATGAAGGCAAAAGGGTGTTGAGGCTCAAGGGTGGGGACCCGTTTATCTTTGGCAGGGGTGGGGAAGAGATAGACAAATTGGCAGAATCGGGAATACCCTTTCAAGTAGTTCCGGGAATCACGGCTGCCTCCGGTTGTGCAAGCTATGCCGGGATTCCGTTAACGCACCGGGACTATGCCCAGTCCTGTGTGTTTATTACCGGTCATTTAAAAGACGGTAAGCTGGATCTCAACTGGCAGGCACTGGTGCAGCCAGGGCAAACCATCGCGGTATATATGGGAGTAGGGGCTGTCAGGGTCTTATGCGAATCACTAATTAATAATGGTATGAATGCCACTACACCGGTAGCCATCATTCAACAAGGCACTACAATCGATCAACGTACTTATACCGGGTTATTATCTAATATTGCAGACCTGGTTGAACAGCAGGACATTAAACCGCCATCCATGATGATCATTGGTGATGTGGTGAAATTGAGAGACAAGCTGGCCTGGTTTAAGGAACCTGGTGATAATTAAGAGTTGATGAGATGAATCTGTTACAGGAATTATTTGGTGAACCCATAGAGAGTACGGCCAATAAAGTCCGGCCTTACATGGTGGACTGGGTACAGGACTATATAAAACAGGCACCCTTCGCCATCCTGGCGTCCAGTGACTCAAATGGAAATTGTGATGCATCGCCCCGAGGCGGCAAGCCGGGTTTTATAAAAGTTATTGATGAGACTCATTTACTCATCCCGGACATTGCCGGCAATAAACTCTTTCAGTCATATAGAAACATCGAATCAAACCCAAAAGTTGGGTTGATCTTTTTAATCCCCGGGATAAATGAATTTGCGAGGGTGAATGGCCGTGTCTCAACCGTCAGACGTGGTGATGACTACTTCGACAGAATCAGCATGGAGATATTTGAACCAAATGAAAAAGCCGAAGTGTTGCAGGCACTGTTACTGGAAGTGGATGAGTCCTATGGTCATTGTTCCCGGGCACCACGTTTTTCAAAATTATGGGATATTGAAACTATTGCTAATCACCTGAGCAATCGACCCATCCGTGATAAACCATCGGGGACGTAGTAATCAATCGATCCTGATACAACGCGATAAAAATAAGCAAAAAAACTGCTAATCGGAATATATTCAACAACTATAAATTAGCCAGATCATGACATCTGGTTATACGAAATAGAAGCTTCCTTAAAAAGAAATTTATGAAATTTCGATATATTCAATATTTTAGGATTCATGGTATTAAGAAATGCTTACTGATTTAATGAAAAAAAATCGACAAAAGAGGAACCAGTTACATAAGCTAAGACTTAAAGCAGCTGGAGATCAGAAGCAAAATTATGCAAGGCAAATTCATGTTTTAGACAGTCAGTATCTTGGAATGAAAGCTGATATTAACTCACAGCTTTTATTGCAAAATACAAATATAAATTTAAATGTACTGGATAAAAATGATGCAAGAAGCAATGAAAAATATAATCAAAAGCTAACTAAATATAATGCCCTGTGTATATTTTATGAATTTGCAAAAAATGCATATCAGATAGAAGAAGTTATAGACTACTTTAAGTTCATTGAAAAAAAATACAAGAATATATTTATATGCATGGGAGGGACTATATTCTTAGACAATACTTTTCCAGAAAGTGAAAATTTTGAAGCTGCTTACTATAATCTAATTACGATAGTTGCAAATTACAATATTATTAAAGCAATTGAA
>JAURPG010000127.1 GCA_030835405.1 Gammaproteobacteria bacterium
TACCGGTCACCGGCACCGCAGACAGTGATGACAGAGACAAAATCACCACGACTTGTCATGCCAACACATCAAGGAGTACAGTAGTCAATTAAACCCAAATCCTAACTTTGAAAGTGGTACCGTTACTGGGGGCAGGTCACTACTTCCCATAACAAGATCTGACATGGTTTCAAAATCAAAATGCGGTACGATAAGCTGATGGACCACCTGCTGTATGGATTCGGGGTCTGCTTCCAACCGATCCCGATTCCTTTGTAATTGCTCAAGGACCTTATTGGTAGTTTCCTTGACCATTGCATCGAGCATTTGTGCATTCACAAACAGGGGTAGGAACAGGAAAATACCAATCACATATAGTCGATATATCGGTTTCATAATCGTTGTCCGTTTAGTAGGTCTAATATGTTAATAATATAGGAAAAACACAATCTGAATCATTGTTCTTGATCAAATATTGTAGTACCTGAAGCTTAATATAAAATAATTTATTGTAGTCTCCACACACTGTAAACTGAATTTCTTGGTTTTCATGAATTGTAATACGTCAAATATGGTTTACATGGCAGACCCGGGGGGGTAAATGGCTGGGAAGTATACTGACCTGCATCATCAGGCAATCACCAATCCAGACAGGTTTTGGGCAAAAGTTGCAGAAGACATCCATTGGGATAAAAAATGGGACAAAGTCCTGGATGATATTAACGTCCCAATATATCGCTGGTTCACCGGTGGCGAACTCAACACCTGCTTCAATGCAGTAGATATTCATGTAAATAGTGGCCGGGCTGATCAGCTGGCATTGATCTATGAAAGCCCCATCACTGGTAACAAGAAATCATATACCTATTTTGATTTACTACAGCATGTCAGTCGGTGTGCCGGCCTGTTGGCAGATCTGGGTGTAAACAAAGGCGACCGAGTCATTATTTACATGCCCATGATTCCCGAGGCCGTATTTGCCATGCTGGCCTGTGCCAGGCTGGGGGCGGTCCATTCTGTGGTATTTGGTGGTTTTGCTGCTAATGAACTGGCGTTGCGGATAGATGATGCAAGACCAAAATTAATCATTTCGGCATCCTGTGGTATCGAGCCGGGAAGAGTTGTGGAATACAAGCCATTACTGGACAAGGCCATAGAACTTGCAAACTATAAACCGGCAGCTTGTCTCATCAAACAGCGCGAACAGCACACCTGTCAGTTGATACCGGGCAGGGACAGGGACTGGGATGAGGCCATTGCCAATGCAAATGCACATGAATGTGTACCCGTAGCGGCAACAGATCCCTTGTATATCCTTTATACATCAGGCACCACCGGGCAACCGAAAGGTGTGGTACGGGACAATGGCGGCCATGCCGTTGCCCTGAAATGGACCATGAGAAATATCTATGGGGTCAATCCCGGTGAGGTGTATTGGGCGGCGTCGGATATCGGATGGGCGGTAGGACATTCCTATCTTGTTTATGCCCCATTGTTTAATGGCAATACGACAATATTATTTGAAGGAAAACCAGTGGGGTCGCCGGATGCCGGGGTGTTCTGGCATATTATCGCCGAACATGGCGTATGCACCCTATTTACCGCGCCCACAGCCTTTCGTGCCATTAAGAAGGAAGACCCGGATGGCAGGCTGGTCAGCCAATATAATATGGCAAAATTTCGTGCCCTGTTCCTGGCCGGGGAGCGGACCGACCCCAATACCCTGAACTGGGCAGAACAAAAGCTGGGGGTACCGGTGATTGATCACTGGTGGCAAACAGAGACCGGCTGGCCCATATGTGCCAATCCACTTGGTATCGAAAAATTTCCCGTCAAGCCGGGTTCATCCACCAGGCCTGTTCCGGGCTGGGACGTGAAGGTAATGGATGAGACAGGTAATCCTGCGGCGACCAATCATATCGGTGCGCTGGTGGCGAAATTACCATTGCCACCCGGCAGCTTTCCAACCTTATGGAATGCGGAACAACGTTTTCGTGACACTTACCTGGAAGAATACCCCGGATATTACAAGACAGCCGATGCCGGGTATATTGATGATGACGGCTATGTCTATGTCATGGCCCGTACTGATGACGCCATCAATGTTGCAGGACATAGATTAACCACAGGGGCCATTGAAGAAATCATTGCCGGTCATGCCGATGTTGCCGAGTGTGCCGTGGTCGGTGTGGCAGACGATTTAAAAGGTCAATTGCCGGTTGGCTTTCTGGTTTTATATGCGGGTGTAGAACGAGATGCCGATGAGATTTCCAGCGAGGTCGTTCAGAAAGTCCGCGATGAAATCGGTCCCATAGCGGCCTTCAAGACCGCTCTGGTGGTCAGCCAGTTACCCAAGACCCGGTCAGGCAAGGTCTTGAGGGGAACTATACGCAAAATTGCCGATGGAGAATCCTGGAAGATGCCGGCAACCATTGATAACCCCGCTATTTTGGACGAGATTACTGCCATGCTCAAAAAAGTTGGATATACATAATTTGTGTAAAACATACTATCTCGAATTCTAATTAATGAATTACAGTCAGGAGTGAACACTATGAAAGCGTTTGGATATATACTGGTTTTGTTATTAATGACTGGTACAAACACGATGGCAGATTCCCGACTACCCACTATCAACCCTGAAAATTATTCTGATGAGCAAAAGGCCGCCGCTGAAGAATTTGAGGCAGCACGAAATCGCCCGGTGTTTGGTTCCTTTGAACCCCTGATGCATAGCCCCAATGTAATGAACCGGGCCCGGTCCTTTGGTGACTATCTAAGATATCACTCCGCCATTGGTAACACCTTGAGTGAACTAGTGATCCTGGTAACAGCAAGGGAATGGACCCAGGACTATGAATGGTATGTACATTACCCTATTGCTCTTAAGGCCGGGATCAGCAAGGACATCGCCGATGCTATTGCCGAAGGTCGAAGGCCTACCGGTATGAGTGAAGACGAGACCATCGTTTATGACTTTTCTATCGAGTTACACCGGAATAAACAGGTGAGTGATGTCACATTCAAGGCTGCGTTGGACCGGTTTGGCCATAAGGGGGTGGTGGACCTGACCGGGATCAATGGTTATTACACCTTCCTGGCCATGCAGATGAACATGGCTCAGTATCCGTTACCAGATGATGGCGTGAAATTAAAACGCCTTCCAGAATAACTGGTTTAGCCAGATTAATTGTCTCCCATCCGATATTCCCAGGCCTTCTGGTTCCTCCGGGCATCCTGTATATAGGGAGACCAGCGGATTAATTGAATAATGACCTTGTTCAGCCAGGACCCAGGAAACCGTACGGGGCGGATGATGTCCAGGAACAACACCACACGTTGGCCATCTGTATTATTCTGAACCTGGTGGACATAGGTATCATCAA
>JAURPG010000128.1 GCA_030835405.1 Gammaproteobacteria bacterium
ACATAAGAAAGGCATACGCAAGTAGTTCTATATTATTCATACTGTTATCAGTACCTGGCGTTGCCTTGAGGAAAAAATCCTTAGAGTATAAAAGAGTAACGGCATGGCGCATGCCCACATACACGACAATGCCAGCATTGAGATGGTAATGTTTTGAAAATAAATCACGCCGAACTTATGGCCTGCATAATAGGCCAGGGGAGCTCCAACAGCAGCAAAGATGGAACTTAAAACCAGTTTCTCTTTGAGCCAACCCAGAGAGTGATTGAGTGTCAGGGCAAGGTTAATCCAGAGCGCAACCATCCATATCGACGAGGGATATCCCAGGGTAGCATTATCTGAAAAACTGAATACATTGGTTAAAACCATTAATGAGTCCAGAGTAAAGCCAATGCAGGCAGAGAAGATAACAATCAGAAGGTCTGCATATCTGGTATTCCTGTGGATTCCCAGGTGGGCATAAAGCCAGCATAGGCTGAATATAGGGCCAAACCAGACCAGACCCAGTGAGGCCGGATAGACTGCGATAAACCAGCCTGTCTGAAACAGAAGGAAATTTAATATGGTTAACTTCATATCATGATTTGATAGCAGGTACCTGGAATGCCGGGCGACTCAAATGTAAATGCATTGTTCCGAGATATTTTTCTTCGAAGCCTGCTTCGCAGTAACACAGGTAGTATTGCCACAGTCGAATAAACTCATTGCTATACCCCAGAGACTGGACCTTGTCCTTGTTCTGCATAAACTTGTTATGCCATAGTCTTAAAGTCTCGGCATAATGTGGACCAAAATTGTCGATGTTTTCTACCCTGAGGTCAGAATGCTCACTGATATAATTCATCATCGCTAACAGTGAAGGTACGCAACTTCCGGGGAAAATATATTGTTGAATAAAATCAGTCCGCTTCAGATAGTCTTCATATCGATTGTCAGGCATGGTGATGGCCTGAATAAGTAGTTGACCATCTTCTTTGACTAGCGATGCGCACTTGGAGAAGTATTCACCCAGGTGATTATCACCAACTGCTTCAATCATTTCTATAGAGACAAGTTTATCGAAGCTCCCGGTTAAATCCCGGTAATCTGTCAGTAGCAGGGTAATCTTCTCTTCAAGCCCGGCGGCTTTTATGCGTTCGTATGCCAGGTCATGTTGCTCCTTTGAAATCGTTGTCGTGGTGACCCTGCATCCATATGTGCCAGCTGCATGTAATGCAAAGCTGCCCCAGCCAGTTCCAATCTCCACCACATGATCTTCAGGGCCCAGGTTTAACTTTCTGCAAATCCGATCCAGTTTTTCGATAGAAGCCTCCTCCAGGGTCGAATTCTCATCAGGAAATATTCCGCAGGAGTATGTCATGGTGGGATCAAGAAATAGCTTGAACATGTCATTTCCCAGGTCGTAATGGGCATGAATATTTTTCCTGCTACCTCGTCGGGTATTGTTTCTGGTCCAGTGAACAACTGAATTGAAGGCATTCATGATTTTTGCAGTACCAGTTTCAAACCCATCCAGAAGCTGGATATTCCGGATCATGATTCTCAATAATGTGGTCAGTTCAGTACATGTCCATAATCCATCACGGTATGCAGCCGCTGCACCCTTGCTTCCGGAAAATAATATTTGTTTGTAAAATTTCATGTCCTTAACAGTTATGGTGAGATGGGTTGTCTCTCCATGGCCCGCGTACCAGATACCTGCAGGGTCCTGGATTTCAATAACCGCTCCCTGGATACTGCCCAGTCTTTCCTTGACAATGTTCCTGGCCATATTTTCAAGTAACCCGGTACTGATATTTTCAGAGGGATAAGTTGTGGTGTTTGTTTTCATTGCTTTATCTCATTGGTTAAAGTTTTTGGATGTGGGAAAAATGGTGTTTTTTTAGTCCATAGCTTCAGTGCCTGCCAGTAGATCGCGGAAAGAACTTTTAACGTCATTATGGGATAACACATAAGGACTTTATAAAGATTTCTGGAGTTCACAGGCAAACGCTCAAGCTGCATTTGCGCCTTAAACATTTGTTTATCTTTTTCGAAATTGTCCATGCTTATCTGGAGCTTCTGTTCAGGGGGCGAAAGG
Source organism: Gammaproteobacteria bacterium (assembly GCA_030835405.1). Classification (GTDB taxonomy): domain Bacteria; phylum Pseudomonadota; class Gammaproteobacteria; order Eutrophobiales; family Eutrophobiaceae; genus Eutrophobius. The sequence goes on from JAURPG010000128.1 coordinate 2,081, forward strand.
TACCATTCATATTCCTGGTGCATGGACATGAAAGGGGATACATGAAACCGTTTTGGAAATCTGAAACGGTACCCGCCCCTGAACTTTTCTGCTTTCTCACAGTCCAGGACATAGCAATGCATTTCATTCCATGGGGTATTGTGCACTTCACCCACAATAAATTTTAATGCGTTTGCATCTTTGTCCCAGCAGTAATAGAAACTGACCGGGTTCATGCAGACACCAAAATAGCGAAGGTGGGTCATCAGATGTATAGCACCATCATGGTTCTTACCGGTTGATTCGAAAATTAGTTTTCTGATTTCTTTATCCAGGGGAACGCCAGGATCACCATAATGATCGCTTCGTTTAAACCATGCCGGTGCAGGTTTTTCAGCTGACCATAAAGTATATTGATGGAACAGATCGGGTAGTTCATCCAGGTCCAGGTACATCATATATAGCTTGTAGCCGAACACATGTAAATGCGGTAAAAATCTGCTGTGAAACACCTGACCTTGATAGATAGCGCTATTCATTCAGTTCAACTCCTTGCCATAGGCGGAGCAAACAGCCAGGGCACTCTTGATGCCATCTTCATGAAAGCCATAACCCCAGTATGCGCCACAGAAAGAAATACGATCACGTCTAATCAATCTATTATGATTGGCCTGGGCATCAGCACGGCCGGGCTGAAAGACTGGATGATGATACTGGATCCTTTTAATAATTTTATCCTGATCAATTCCTGTGGACTGGTTCAGGGACACGCAATATGTTTTGTTAGAATCAAGGCCCTGCAACATATTCATATTATATGTCACTGTGACATGTTCGCTGTTCATTAATGGAATTCTGTAGTTCCAACTTGCCCAGGCATTTTTGTTTGTCGGTAAAATGCTGGTATCGTGATGTAGTATGGACTCATTATGCTGGTATGGAAACATTCCAAGCAGTGCCTTTTCAACGCTGTCGGGGTTTTCTACAAGCTGTAAGCTTTGATCGGCATGTGATGCCAGTATAACCTCGTCGAAGACTTCAGATTTTCCATCTTCCATGACGATTTCGATATTATCATTGCTTCTGGCAACCCGGCTTACCTTTGAATTTAACCTGAGGTGGCCATCAAAATCCTCAAGTAGTTTTTTCACATAAGTATTGGAACCACCTATAACTGTTTTCCATACAGGCCTGTTGCCAACCTGGAGCATGCAATGATTGTCGAGAAACTCGATCACGAAACGCATGGGGTATTGCAGAAATTGGCCTGCCGGGGCAGACCACAGCGAGGCACCAAGTGGTATGAGGTATTCGTGAGTAAATTCGTCGCTATAGTTATGTAGAGATACAAATTCACTGACGGTAGTTTTATCATCAAGGCAATTGAGCAGTAATCCGGGTGCTTTATCATGAAATTTAAAAATATCCTTGAGCATTCTCCAGAAGCCGGGATTGATAAAATTTCGTCGCTGGCAAAATAGTTTGTTCAATCCTGAGCCATTATATTCCAGCCCCGATTGTTCATTGACTACACTAAAACTCATATCAGAATTCCTGCCCTTGATATCCAGTGCATCGAATAATTTGCATAAATTAGGGTAGTTATTCTCGTTATAAACGATAAACCCGGTATCGACATTGATAGTTTTACCATTGTCATCGACCTGAATGGTATTGGTATGGCCCCCGGCATAGTCATTAGAGTCAAACAGGGTAATATCATAGTCATGCTGTAGCAGGTAAGCGCAGCTCAGCCCGGAAATACCTGTGCCAATGATCCCTATCCTCATCTCTTCACACCTCTTCCCTCTGCCAGTATGCTGGCAGGTACGGGTTTGAGATTAGATACAATACCAAAGTATGACAGGAACTTAAGTGCTGCATAGGTCAGGTCAATTTCCCACCAGTAAAACCCCTGGCGCGTAGAAACCGGGTATCGATGATGATTATTGTGCCAGCCCTCACCCAAGGTAATGAGCGCCAATGCCAGGCTGTTTTTGCTGTTGTCACGGGTATCAAAACGTCTTTTTCCATACCTGTGCGCCAGCGAGTTTATTGTGTAGGTGCCATGGTATAAAAACACTGTGGAGACAAAGAATCCCCAAATAAATAACTGGGTGCCATCTGTCTCTAACAGGGGGGAGTGGCGATGTAATAATTCGCCAGTAAGATAACAGAAATATCCATACAATAAAAATGGCACCCAGTGAAACCTTTCCAGCATAACCAGTTCCGGGTACTTGCTGAGATCACGTATGTGTTTGTGGTTAACATTAAAATTTTCTTTTTTAAATATCCATAGAACATGACTTTCCATAAATCCCTTGGTTGGGGTATGCGGATCATCACTGGAGTCAGATTTTAAATGATGGTAGCGATGATGGCTGGCCCACCAGAGTGGTCCCCGTTGACCGGCAGTACAACCGGCGACCCCCATCAGCCATTGAAACAGCCTGCTGGTACGAAAGGACTTATGTGAAAAGTACCGATGGTAAAAACCGGTGATAAAAAACATCCTCAGAAAATACATCGCCATTGCAAATATCACAGCGGTGGTACTGATACCCGTTATGAAAACACCCAGCATTCCCAAATGAAATGCAATATATATACCCAGGCGGGTAGAGTCGGTTTTTTTCAGCTCTGAAGGTTGAAGATGAGAATAGGCATCGTCATGATTGCATAACCATAACCAAAATCGCTTGATAATGGTGGCATGTGCGGGTAACGCGTTCATCTTCCTGTACTCTGTAATGTAATCATGCCAACAGGTTAGATGGGACAAGGTGAATGCTGCGTGCAGCAGGCGTGAAAATCATGTGAAGATAGCCTCTATGGCCAATGATGTCAGGCCTCCCGAAATTGAATTGAGACCTTGGTACCCACGTTGAGTTTACTTTCGATATTGATTGGCCAGTTATACCTCTCAGAAAGCATTTTTACGATGGTCAGGCCGACGCCATAACCGCCTCGTTGTTTTTCTCGTTCGAAAGCGGTAAAAATATTATCAAGTTGTCCGTCAGATATCCCGATCCCGCTATCTTCGATGATCAGACTGAATTGATTTATGGTAATTTTAATTTCACCTTCATCAGTATATGAAAAGGCATTGCGGATAATATTGCCAACCATGACTGATACCACCTTGTCTGGTGCTCTTATATGCAATTCATGGAGCTCATTGGTGCTAATCTTTACTTTTTTATCACTGATCATGTTTTCCGCTCTTTCAATCTCTTCGCGTACAACATCATTAATAGATATATTATCCGCAGACAGTAAATGATCAGATTCTCTTGCAAGCAATAACAGGGTCTCTATCAACTCCTCCATATCGTTGGCGTTGCGCTGTATACGGGCAATCTGTTTACGGTTTTTATCATTTATCTCTTTGTCATTCAGCAATAACTCGCATGCCATTTTAATGACGGTGATGGGACTGCGTAGTTCATGGGATGCATCACGGGTGAAATTTCTTTCCCGTTCCAGAAACAAACTGATTCTCTCAGTGAGGCCATTCAATGCATCAGCCAGGCTTGTGACCTCATGATTTTGACCATACTTGAGGTTTTGTTTCAGGGTATTGGCAAATTCTTCACTCGAGGGGTCCAGTTGTTCCACATCTTTGGAAAGCTGGATAATAGGTGACACCGCCTGTGATGAGAAACGGTAGGCTATCCAGCTGGAAAGGTAAATTATCAACAGGATTATCGATAACGGTAACATCCCGAATAATAACGCCAGTCTTCCCACCTGCTTATTATCAAATTCAAGATAGAGTTTATTGTCATCTGAGTTGCTGACATAGACCATGGTTACAATTTCACCATCACCTTCAATTTGATGATATCCATTCTCCAGTGTACGCATGTACGCCGGTATCTCGTCGACCGGAGACAGGTAGCCGGTCAGATTGTAGGTATTGGGCCTGCTGGTGGATGGATCCTCGGTGAACAATGCCCAGTAATGCGTGGCCTCTTCTGTCAACGCCCGTTCAATCAACACATCGCTAAGCACATACCTGGCCGCATAAATACTGAGCACGGCAACAACGCTGATAAGACCCGCCTGTATCAGGAAGGCCCGCCACAGTTGTTGGTTAATCCCCGAGTTTCTCATCTTCCGCTTTAACCAGTTTATATCCTGAATTTTGCACGGTATGCAGTAGAGGGATCTTGAAGGGTTTATCTATGGATTTTCTCAGGGTATACAAATGACTCCGCAAGGTATCACTATCGGGCAGGATATCGCCCCAGATTTCCCGCTCTATTGAACGTCTGCTCACAACGGCTGGAGATGCCTTCATGAGTATCTTGAGTATCTGCATACCGATGGGGGTCAGCTTCAGGGTCTGGCCGTTGCGGGTAACCATCATGGTAGCGGTATCAAATACCAGGTCGGCAACTTTCAGTATCTCAGAACTCACCAGTCCTTTTTGTCGTCTGATTAGTGAACGGATCCTGGCAGAGAGCTCGCTTATTTCAAATGGTTTTACCAGGTAATCATCGGCGCCGGAATCCAGCCCGGCAATCTTGTTTTGTAGCGTATCCTGTGCGGTCAGTATCAGCACAGGGACATCCGATTTTGCCTGGTTACGAAGATTTTCCAGCAGGTTGATGCCATTCATCCCCGGTAAATTCAGATCCAGAATGATAGCGTCATACTGGTTGCTCACTGCCAGGTGTAACCCGGTGACGCCGTCAGCCGCGTAATCCATGATATAGCCCTCTGTTTCGAGAAACTCGCAGACCATATCAGCAATATCATGATGATCTTCTATGAGAAGTAATGAGTGATTTTGTTTGTCAGACACAATTTTTCAATTTAGGTTAAAAATACATTTCAGTATTTTATGTTGTCTACGTGAAAATGGTGTGAATAAATTCAAGATTATCCGGAAACAATCCAAATTATGGCATAGTATCCCCACAATGATGACAGGCAATAAATAATATGAATATATTCTGGTTCAGGCGTGATCTGCGGCTGCAAGATAATGCCCCCCTGTATGCAGCCCTGCAATCAGCAGAGACCCTGCCGATCTTTATATTCGATACCGACATCCTTGAGGAACTGGAGGATAAAGACGATAAACGAGTCAATTTTATCCATATACAGGTTCAATGGCTGAAGGATCAAATCGAGAAAATGGGCAGTACCCTGCGGGTCTTTCATGGCAGGCCTGTAGATATTTTTAAAACACTGATCACAGAATATGAGATAGAGCGGGTCTATGCCGGTAATGACTATGAACCTTATGCCATAAAACGAGATAAACAGGTATCCGCGGAATTATCAGCACATGGTGTTCATCTGCAACTGGTAAAAGACCATGTCGTCTTTGATTATGACCAGGTCCTTAAACAGGATGGTACACCATACATTGTATATACGCCTTATATGCGGGCCTGGAAAAAACGCTTCGGTGTAAATGAAATTGAATATTATGCGAGTGAGAATTTAACGCATCAGTTTAAGAAACATAAATCTATACCGTTGCCATCCATTGAAGATATTGGTTTTAACCAGATAGAACCTGGTGTGGAAGATCCCAGGCTAGAGCCTGATTTACTGGCACGCTATCAACAGGACCGTGACTATCCTTATGTAGATGCCACCAGCCATATTGGCCCTCATCTTAGATTTGGGACGATTAGTATCAGGGCGGCACTGAGTATTGCCATGAGCAACAGCGAGACCTGGTTCAATCAGCTTATCTGGCGGGAATTTTTTATCCAGATCCTGGCTCACTTCCCCCATACCGCCAACCGGTCATTCCGGGAAAAGTACGATGCCATTTCATGGCACAATGATAAAAAGGAATTTCAGTTATGGTGTGAGGGCAAGACCGGGTTTCCTATGGTGGACGCCGGGATGCGGCAGCTCATGGAAACAGGTTATATGCATAACCGTGTCAGGATGGTGACAGCAAACTTTCTTACCAAATTATTGTTAATAGATTGGCGATGGGGTGAGACGTGGTTTGCGAAGAAACTCCTGGATTATGAAATGGCCAATAATGTTGGTGGCTGGCAGTGGAGTGCCGGGTCTGGATGTGATGCCGCACCGTATTTTCGTATCTTTAATCCCGATACCCAGATAAAGAAGTTTGACCCGGAATTAAAATATATAAAAAGGTGGATACCGGAATACGATACCCCGGATTATCCCAAACCCATGATAGATTACCGCAAGGCAAGACAACAGGCGCTGGCCGTCTATAAAACCGCCTTGTCAGATAATTAAGGACTGGAATAAAAAGAATGAGACAGACTGCACCTGAAATATTTGCATATAAAAAGTACTGGGCGGATAAATTTTTACCGGCCCCGGTACTACCCATGTGCCATGAAGAGATGGATCTGCTCGGTTGGGATTCCTGTGACATTATCATTGTCTGTGGAGATGCCTATGTTGATCATCCCAGTTTTGGCATGGCACTGGTGGGCCGTCTGCTGGAATCCCAGGGCTTCAGGGTAGGGATTATCGCCCAGCCGGACTGGACCTCGATTGATGCCTTTCAGTCCCTTGGTGCACCGAATCTATTTTTCGGTGTATCCGCCGGTAACATGGATTCCATGGTGAATCGCTATACGGCAGATCGAAAGATCCGTTCCGATGATGCCTACACCCCCGAGGGACAGCCTGGTAAGAGACCCGACCGTTCGGTAATCGTCTATTCTCAACGTTGTCGCGAGGCCTTTCCAGAATCCCAGATTGTGATCGGCGGTATCGAGGCGTCACTCAGGCGGATCGCCCATTTTGATTACTGGTCGGAGAAGGTACGGAGATCAATATTACTGGATAGCAAGGCAGACCTGTTGGTTTATGGAAATGCAGAGCGTCAAATCGTTGAGGTTGCCCACCGGGTTGCCAGGGGTGAGAAGGCGAAAACCATCAATGACCTTAGAGGCACGGCCTTTAGCCTCAAGGCCACACCAGACGGTTGGGTGGAACTGGATTCAAGTGAGATCGATGTGCCGGTAAGTGATTTTAGCCACCCCGATCCCTATGCCATGACATTTAAAAAAGATAATTGTGAGGACAAGCTTAAAAGTCCTGAACAGCCCGTCATGCCCAATCTGCAACGGTTTCATAAAAAAAATGAAGCGGCAAATACCGTGGTCAGGCTACCGGCCTATGAGCAGGTCAAGGACGATTCACTATTATATGCCCATGCCTCACGTGTCATGCATGCCGAGACCAACCCCGGCAATGCCCGGGCACTGGTGCAACGCCATGGTGACAGGGAGGTGTGGATCAACCCACCATCAATACCACTGACCACAAGGGAAATGGACAGCGTATATGAACTACCCTATACCCGCAGGCCGCATCCTGCGTATGAAGGTAAAAAGATCCCGGCTTACGAGATGATCCGTTTTTCAGTGACCATACAGCGAGGCTGTTTTGGTGGCTGCTCATTCTGCTCTATCACCGAACACGAAGGTCGGATCATCCAGAACCGCTCTGAGCAATCCATCCTTCAGGAAGTGGAGACCATACGTGATACCGTACCGGGGTTTACCGGTATCATCTCGGACCTGGGTGGTCCCACGGCGAACATGTACCGCATCGCCTGTAAGTCCAGGGAGATAGAGCAGATGTGCCGCAAACCCTCCTGTGTCTACCCGGAGGTATGTTCAAATCTGAATACCGATCACTCTGCATTGATCCAGCTTTACCAGAAGGCCCGTTCATTGCCAGGCATTAAAAAAGTCCTCATTGCATCTGGTGTGCGTTACGACCTGGCCATTAAGTCACCCAAATATGTAAAGGAACTGGTGACCCATCACGTGGGAGGGTATTTGAAGATTGCCCCGGAACATACCGAACAAGGGCCATTATCGTTGATGATGAAACCGGGCATGGGGGCCTATGACCGATTCAAACAATTGTTTGACCAGTACTCAAAGGCCGCTGGTAAGGAGCAATACCTCATCCCGTATTTCATAGCCGCCCATCCCGGGACCACCGAGGAGGACATGATGCACCTGGCCATGTGGTTAAAGAAAAATGGATTTCGCGCCGACCAAGTGCAGACCTTCTTGCCGTCCCCCATGGCCCTGGCCACGGCCATGTATCACAGTGGCACCAATCCATTAAGAAAGGTCAGACGAAATGGAGACCCCATCCCGGTGGCAAAAGGCCTGAAGGTCAGGCGCTTGCAGAAGGCCTTTCTTCGCTATCATGACCCGAAAAACTGGCCCATGTTAAGGGCGGCACTGAAACGCATGGGCAGGGCCGACCTCATTGGTAGTGGAAAGGATTGCCTGATCCCCAGTCGGCAACCACTCAAAACCACCATGGGAAAATCCAGACCATTCCTCACCCAACATACTGGCTTACCCCCTGGCCCCATTAAAAACAGGAAGAAACGATATAGAACTACTAATTAGTAAACAAAGAATAATGATAGTCATAATTTACATGAATCGAATTAAATATTGTATTAACCTCCATTGTTGCCTTAAAAAAATTTACATTACTAAACATAATTCTTGACATTTAGACCTCAAATCTTTGTAATGCGGGGTTGTTTCTGGGGTACGTGGTTATTTGTGTTGTAATAATGCCACGAATTTCAAGAAAAAATATTTTAAATCAATAACATAGGGGGCAATAAATGTCACTAAACTCTAAATCTATTAAATACCTCATCTGGGGAACACTCTCCGCTGTGATGAGTCTGGGACCG
>JAURPG010000129.1 GCA_030835405.1 Gammaproteobacteria bacterium
CAAAGGTTTGTATTTGATATAATGCTGAATGGCATGACCTACCTCGTGCGCGCAGACACTGATTGCAGTAAAGGATTTTCCGTTATAGACATCGGGTGATAGACTGATCACCTTTGTTTCCGGATTGTAATGATTGTCTTCGGCATCAGATTTCTCGATGGATATTCCAGACAATCCCAGGTTATTGACCAAGTGAATGGCAAGTTCACCGCCGGTCCCAGGTAATTGCTCAATCTGCTGACTATAACGTTTTAGGACATATCTGACCCAGAATTGGGGGCCAAATATTATGAGAATGACCAGTATAAATATGCCGATAATTGTCAGTTTAATTCTCCAGCAGAAATACGGGTTTTAATAGCCACTGTGTTTATGAACATATATATATTGTATTGAAGTATGCGTGTCTGGATATGACTGTCAAGATGAAAAACAATTCGCCATTAGTCCAATATAATGAAGCAGTCAAAAGTGGCGCCATTATTTCAGATCCGGTTCAGCTACATGTTATTCATTATCTTGATCGTTTATATCATGATATTTTGAAATTGAACCAGGATAAGCCATCCATCCTGGAGATGATCAGAATATGGCTTGGTGGAAATCATGCTGAGGCCAATAAAGGTATCTATCTATGGGGAACAGTGGGTTCAGGAAAAACCTACCTGGTGAATACTTTTTTTGAATCTTTGCCAGTAAAGAGCAAATTGCGTATCCATTTTCATCGCTTTATGCAGCGTATACACAATGAGTTGAAGTATCTCAACAACCTCGAAGATCCATTGCAAAAAGTGGCAGACAACTTTGCCGCTCGATATCAGGTGATTTGCTTTGATGAGTTTCATGTCAGTGATATTACCGACGCCATGTTATTGGGCAGGTTATTTGAAGCGTTTATAGATAGAAATATCATCTTTATTACTACGTCAAATTCCCACCCCGATGATTTATACAAAAACGGACTACAACGAAGCAGGTTTTTGCCTGCCATCGCCTTGCTTAAGAAACACATGGAAGTAATCGAGTTGAGCTCTGAAGTAGATTATCGATTAAGGTACCTGGGAAACGCAGAGTTATATCATTTCCCACTGGACGATGCCGCTACACAGATGTTACTAAAAAACTTCCAGAACATTGCTCCGAATACAGGACGTTCTAATAGTACTATTGAAATAGAGAACCGGAAAATTCAAACCGTTCGTTGCGCTGATGGTGTGGTTTGGTTTGATTTTTCCATCATTTGCAACAGTCCCAGGGGGCCTGCAGACTACATCGAGATTGCCAGACAGTTCCAAACAGTCCTGATCCAGAATGTCCCGTGTATGTCAGATGATATGAATGACCAGGCAAAACGTTTCATTACCCTGATTGATGAATTTTATGATCGCAATGTAAAACTGGTGATCACAGCTGAAATGGCCATACTAGAGCTTTATCAGGGCAAGCGTCTGGCAAAAGACTTTGAAAGGACACAGAGCCGGTTAATGGAGATGCGAAATATCGACTACCTGGGGCGCCAACACATCACAGATTAGATTCACCACAATATCTTGTATCACGCCACAAATAATCCCCTCTCGGATGTATAGCCCAGGAATAATGTTAGTTTTATTTGGATATACTATTTATCTATTAAAGACAATAAGTTATAAAATATTCTTGACATAGATTATTATATAAAATACATAGGATATTGACGTAACATCTTTTTAATATTGAAATAATCAAGGTCGGGGGAATGGCTTCAATACATAGAACAACAGAACCATTAAGTATCACAGAGCAACAAATTGCCCTGGCACTGCGTTACAAGCATGGTGAGCAGACCGTTATGCTACCATCACAAAGGCCCGATACCTTATTATCAGCGGCAATCGACAGAGGTTTTATCGATACTGAGGGGTATATTACCCGCAAGGGTCGAGCATTAATCGCCCGATACAGCTTTATTTGATATTCACAACCTTCATGCCATGCTGGCTTATGGCCACCCACCGAATTTTCTTTGGGGCTATTACTTTTTTTCATATCTATAGTAATAGATATTACTTTAATGAATAAATGATCCTTGTTATCTTTACACGCCCAAAACAACATAAAAATGATAGATTGTTGATCCATGTATAAATATGACAATTATGACAAGACGGTAGTAAATGAGCGGGTTGCCCAGTTTCGTGATCAAACAAACCGTTTCCTGGCCGGGAAACTGTCCGAAGATGAATACCGCCCGTTACGGTTAATGAATGGCCTGTATTTGCAGCGTTACGCACCCATGCTACGCGTGGCAATACCCTATGGACTATTGTCAGCCGAGCAACTACGGATGTTGGCCCATATAGCAAGAAAGTATGATAAAAATTACGGACACTTCAGTACCCGGCAAAACATCCAGTATAACTGGCCGCGATTGGAGACCGTCCCGGACATCCTTGCGGATCTTGCCTCGGTGGAGATGCATGCGATACAAACCAGTGGAAACTGCATTCGCAATGTCACCTCAGATCAGTTTGCGGGTATATCTGTTGATGAGATAGAGGACCCCAGACCCTATTGTGAGATCATCCGTCAATGGTCGACATTTCATCCGGAATTTTCCTACCTGCCTCGTAAGTTCAAGATTGCCGTGTCTGGAGCCGAAAATGACCGTGCCGCAGTACAAGTGCATGATATTGGTATCTACCTGGTAAAGAATGACCAGGGTGATACCGGGTTCAAGATACTGGTTGGCGGCGGTCTCGGTCGTTTGCCGCATATCGCTGTGGTGATTAAGGAATTTTTGGAAAAAAAATATCTTTTGTCTTACCTGGAATCAATACTCAGGATATACAATCTTTTCGGTCGTCGCGACAACATGCATAAGGCCAGGATCAAGATACTGGTTAAGGCTATAGGGGCTGAAAAATTTGCCGAAATGGTGGATGAAGAATGGCAACAGGTAAAAGATTCTGCGATGCTTCTGGATGATAGGGAAATTGAAAGGGTTAAACAGTATTTCACCCAGCCGGATTATGATCCCGATGCATCCAGAGACGATTCCTATCAACTGCAGTTAAGTAATGATCAGGCCTTTGCCACCTGGAGCGAGCGGAATGTACAGGCGCATAAAATACCTGGCTACCATGCGGTTTATATTTCCCTGAAGGCACCTGGTAATCCTCCGGGAGATGCCACCAGTGAGCAGATGGAGCTGGTTGCCGATCTGGCAGAAAAGTATAGTTTCAATGAGATTCGTGTTACCCATGATCAAAACCTGGTACTTGGGCATATCAAGCAGGCGGATCTTTATCCGGTCTGGAATGATTTAAAGACGCAAGGTCTTGCCACTCCGAATATCGGGCTAATGACCGACATGATTTGTTGCCCGGGGCTGGACTTTTGTGCCCTGGCCAATGCCGGCTCAATCTCCATTGCCAACCAGATAAACCAGCATTTCGATGATATAGACTACCTTCATGATATTGGAGACTTGCAGATCAAGATGTCCGGTTGCATGAATGCCTGCGGACACCATCATGTTGGACATATTGGGATATTGGGTGTGGACAAGAAAGGTGAAGAATTCTATCAGTTGACGTTGGGCGGTTCGGCCTCCCGTGATGCGGCTCTGGGTGACCGGCTGGGGCCGGCTATCCCCAAGAATGAAGTGGCAGACACAATAAAAAAGATCCTGACCGCATACGTTGATCACCGGGAAGAGGGCGAGCGTTTTCTGGATACCTATAAAAGGGTCGGTATAGAACCTTTCAAGCTAAGTGCCTATTACCAGTCACAATAACGAGGAAGGAATACGTGAGAATTATTAAAGATAAACAGATTCAGCAAGATGACTGGACATTAATCAAAGACCCTCAGGTAAACGGTTCATTACCTGAAGGTGACATTATCGTGCCGTTTTCATACTGGAAAGATAACCAGGATGCGTGTTCAGGGCATAAAGGTAAACTTGCCGTGATGATTAATGGTGATACGGCGATGACTGATCTTGCGAGTTTTCTGGATAAATTTGAAATGATTGCCCTGGATTTTCCGGCCTTTAAAGATGGGCGGTGTTATTCCCACGCCCGCGTCTTGCGAGACAGGCATAAGTTTCAGGGAGACATCCGTGCAGTCGGCGATGTCCTTCGAGATCAGCTGTTTTATATGCAGCGCTGCGGTATCAGTTCATTTGCGGTTCGTGAAGACCGCGATATGGAAGATGCCCTGAACGGGTTGAAGGATTTTTCGGTTACCTACCAGAGTGCCTCAGACGGAAGTCTGCCCATTTATAAAACTCGATGATTGTAATAGCAATTTAACTATGTACTAGGACAGGATTAACAGGATTGTTCAGGATGAACAGGAATAGATTTAATAAAAAGACTTTCGTTTCTGCTAAATATATATAACCCTGAAACATCTCAAAATTTCCAGGCACATTTTTATTGACAGGATTTACAAGATTCACAAGAATTTTTGAAAAAATTTTAATCATGTAAATCTCGTTAATCATGTCTACTAGTATTTTATAAATAATCCCGGAAGAAGTCGTTTAGCAATTTCGTAAATATTAACTAGATATTAGTATTGTATTTTATTCCCGTTCATCCTGAACAATCCTGTCCTGGTTTTTAAACCACCATGCACGTAATCGACGGGGTATTCATCTGTGATTCGGCATGAAACCCTCGTACCAGGATAATGTATTCACCTGGCTTAACCAGGTCGAGTTCACGTGCGGCATTACGGGCGATCTCATTGGGTTTGGTCTTGCCGGCATCTTTGGTATACACCGGTAATACTCCCCATAACATTGCCATCTTCCTGTATACATCCTCTTCATTGGTAATAGCGACAATGGGGGAGGCGGGTCTGGAAGAACTCATCGTACTGGCGGACATGCCGCTTTTCGATATAACCACCACCGCATGGGCCATGATATTTCTAGACATATGGGCAGTGGCATTGGCGATAACGTCCCAAATACTCAGCGGTGGCTTGGCATCTTTGATCGGCGGTGCACCATATACGCCGTTATTCCACAGATGGGATTCAGTCTGTTTCGCAATTCGGTCCATCATTTGTACTGCATCCACCGGGAATTTATCTGAGGCCGTTTCTGCCGATAGCATAACTGCATCTGCCCCCAACGTGACGGCATAGGCAATATCGGTAACTTCTGTACGTGTAGGTCTGGCACTCTCTATCATGGATTCGAGCATCTGGGTGGCAACAATCACAGGTTTAAAACGTGCGCGGGCCTTTTCTATCAACTGGCTCTGGGCAACCGATACTTCTTCGGGGTTTAGTTCAACACCAAGATCGCCTCTTGCCACCATGATGGCATCTGTGGCATCCAGGATATGATCTATGTCTTGAAGTGCCTCGGGCTTTTCAATCTTTGCCACAATGGAACAATGTCCCTTTTTATCGTTGATAATCTTCCTTAGATCATGAATATCACTGGCCTTGCGTACAAATGACAGGGCCATGAAATCCACCCCCAGTTCCAGCGCAAATTGCGCATCGATTTTATCCTTGTCCGTCAGTGACGGGGCTGAGACGTTTACCCCGGGCAAGTTGATACCTTTATGATTTTTAAGGACACCACCATATACAACTTCACAGTCTATTTCGGTTCCATTGATGGCTTCAACCCGGAGTTCAAGTACGCCATCATTTAATAGAATACGGTTGCCGGGTTCTACATCGTTTGCCAATGCTGTGTATTGAGAGGAGATGATGTTGCTGTCACCTTCTACATCCCGTGTGGTGACGGTAATTTTTTGTCCTGGGGTAAGATTAATTTCACCCTCTTTGAATTTTCCTGTGCGAATTTTTGGGCCACACAGATCTGCCAGTATACCAATTGGCAAATTCAGCTCAGTCGCAATTTCTCTAATATTGCGGTATGCCATGCTATGGGAATCATGGTCTCCATGTGACATATTTAATCTAAATACGTTGACACCACTCATAATCAGCTTGCGAATTGTCTCCGGGGCACATGATGCGGGACCGACAGTCGCAAGTATTTTTGTCCGACGATTTTTAAGCAGGTTAATTTATGTCACAATTGACATTAATTCCTCCCTGACCCGAACTGGGCATTTATTATTTTTCTATATAAACAGGTATAGTTGAGACAGAATCTAATATGAGATTATTAATATATCAAGTCCATGAGTCAGTTTGATTTACTAGCAAGCAAACGCTTTCTGCCATTGTTTTCCACCCAGTTTCTCGGTGCATTAAACGACAATATTTACAAAAATGCATTGGTGATATTTATTACCTTTACGCTTGCGGATCAGACAACCATTGAAAGCAGTATATTAGTCATCCTTGCCGGTGGAATTTTTATCCTGCCATATTTTTTGTTTTCTGCGACGGCAGGGCAGATCGCAGATAAATTTGAAAAGTCATTATTGATTCAACGGATCAAGTTATTGGAAATTCTTATTATGGGGCTTGCCGTTGTTGGTTTTGTCACCCAAAATTTGCTGATGCTAATGACAGTACTGTTTTTCATGGGCATGCAATCTACTTTTTTCGGACCGTTAAAATATGGAATTCTGCCTCAACATTTAAAGTTTCATGAATTGACTGGTGGAAACGGCTTGGTGCAGATGGGTACTTACATTGCCATCCTCGGTGGTACGATTATTGGTGGTGCACTTATCGCCTTGAACAATTATGGTATCGTCATTGTCTCGGTGATTGTGCTGGGAGTGGCCTTTAGTGGTTGGGTATCCAGTCTCTCTATTCCCCGTGCCAGGGCGGCAGATGAATCACTTAAAGTAGACTGGAACTTTATTTATCAGACTTTTCACCTGCTTAGGTATATTGTTTCGGAAAAGGGGATATTTGCTGCCATTATTGCCATATCGTGGTTCTGGTTTATTGGTGCAACCTACCTTTCCCTGGTCCCCACCTATACCCGCGACTATCTCATGGGGGATGAATTGGTCACCACCGCGTTACTAACGGCGTTTTCCATTGGTATCGGCTCAGGTTCGTTGATGTGTGAGCGCCTGTCCGGCGGCAAGATTGAACCGGGCCTGGTGCCTATTGGGGCAATGGGGTTGACGGTATTTGCAGTGGATCTTTTCCTGATGGGTAGCCCATTGGTAATGGCGGCCCCATTGCCTGAGGCAATCACTTTACTGGAATTTCTCAAGATACCGATCCACTGGCGGGTATTATTTGACCTGGTCTGTATCGGGTTATTTGGTGGGATCTATATTGTGCCTTTGTATGCCATGGTACAGCATCGCGCCAGTGTACAACTTAGGGCCAGGGTCATTGCCGCCACCAATATCCTAAATGCATTATTTATGGTGACCTCTGCCATTATCGTGATTGCCCTGATAAAACTGGCCTTTAGTATCCCCGAAATTTACCTGCTGGTAGGTATACTGAATATGATGATTACCGGGGCAATCTTTATGAAGTTTCCGGAATATCCTGAACGTCTGGCTGCGATCTTATCGGGTTTCAGGCGTAAGTCACTGTAAGAATAAGGAATGACCGCTTGGCCATTCCTTATAATTAGCCCGCTTTAAAACGGGATATCGTCATCCACAAAGTTTTCATCGGGCTTTTTAGCCGGTGCGGGCTCATTGGCGGGCGCAGATGAGTGTTGCTCATAATTTCCACCGCTCGATCGACTCCCTAGCATTTGCATTTCATTGGCCACCACCTCGGTGGTATAGCGGTCGTGACCGTCCTTGTCCTGCCATTTACGGGTCTGCAACCGGCCTTCAACGTAAACCTGCGAACCCTTTTTCAGGTATTCCGCTACGATTTCCGCCAGCCTGCCGAAGAAAACAACCCGGTGCCATTCGGTCTTTTCTTGCTGTTCCCCGGTTTCCTTGTCTTTCCAGGATTCAGATGTTGCAATACTGATATTACTAACTGCCGCACCATTTGCCGTATATCGCACGTCCGGGTCATTTCCTAGGTTTCCCACCAAAATGACTTTGTTTATGCCTCTGGCCATATTTATCTCCTTTTCAATATGAATATTTAAAAAACGACAGAATAATTGAATTCTCTTTTGCATTAGGCACGCGAAAGAACTTAATATTAGCAGTTTATCTTCGGTTACGAAAAGGTTAATGGAAAAAATACAGATCAGGGGTGCCAGGACCCATAATTTAAAGAATATCGATGTGGATATTCCCCGTGACAAACTGGTGGTAATTACCGGCATGTCCGGCTCAGGCAAATCGTCCCTGGCATTTGATACCATCTATGCAGAAGGTCAAAGGCGATATGTGGAGTCTTTGTCGGCCTATGCAAGGCAGTTTCTGTCCATGATGGAAAAGCCCGACGTGGATCACATAGAAGGATTGTCTCCGGCCATCTCCATAGAGCAGAAATCCACTTCCCACAACCCCCGGTCAACAGTGGGCACCATAACCGAGATTTATGATTATCTGCGATTGTTATATGCCAGGGTGGGGGAGCCACGCTGCCCCGATCATGATGTGGTACTGGAGGCGCAAACGGTCAGCCAGATCGTCGATGCAGTACTGGGATTACCGGATGAAGAAAGGCTCATGTTGCTGGCGCCGGTCATTCAGGAACGTAAGGGTGAGCATCATCGCGTGTTGGACCGGCTGCGTAGTGAAGGGTTTGTCCGGGTCAGGGTAAATGGTGAGATTTATGAACTGGACCAGGTCCCTGAACTTGAGTTGCGGAAAAAACATACCATTGAGGCCGTGATTGATCGCTTCCGGGTCCGGCCTGATATTAAGTTGCGTCTGTCTGAATCTGTAGAAACTGCCATTCGCTTGTCAGATGGCCTGGTAATCATTGCCTCCATGGATAATGCTGATGCCGGTGATATTGTGTTTTCCTCAAAGTTTGCTTGCTCAAAGTGTGGATACTCACTCAGTGAACTGGAACCCAGACTATTTTCATTCAATAATCCCGTGGGTGCCTGTCCCGTATGTGACGGGTTGGGGGTGATACAGTATTTCGATCCTGACCGGATCATTCAGGACCCCACATTGAGTCTGCCGGGTGGGGCCATCAAAGGCTGGGACAGACGTAATGCCTATTACTTCCAGTTAATTAAAGGCCTGTCAGAGCACTATGATTTCGAACTGGATCAACCATTTAACGAATTGCCAAAAAAGATTCAGAAGATCATTTTACATGGTAGTGGCAAGGAGGAGATTGAATTCAAGTACCTAGGTGGCCGCAGTAACTATGTAAGGCGTAAACATAAATTTGAGGGCGTCATCCCTAATATGGAACGTCGTTACCGTGATACCGATTCCACCATGGTACGCGAAGAACTGGTTAAGTATCAAAGTAACAAGGTCTGTCAGACCTGCGAGGGTTCCCGGTTAAATAAGTCAGCATGTCATGTGTTTATTAAAAAGTATTCATTACCTGGTATGACCTCATTGTCGATACTGGACCTTCATAACTATGTTGATGGCCTTAAGCTCACGGGTAAACGCGGTAAGATTGCCGAAAAGATACTCAAGGAAGTCAGGGATCGTTTACAGTTTCTGGTAAATGTAGGGTTGGAATATCTGACCTTGAATCGCAGTGCTGAATCCCTGTCCGGAGGTGAGGCACAGCGGATCCGACTTGCCAGCCAGATCGGCGCAGGACTGGTGGGGGTGATGTATGTGCTGGATGAACCCTCTATCGGCCTGCATCAGCGCGATAATGCAAGGCTACTGGATACCTTGAAGAAGCTCCGCGACCTGGGGAATACCGTCATCGTTGTTGAACACGATGAGGAGGCCATAGCCAATGCCAACCACGTCATTGATATTGGTCCCGGGGCCGGGGTACATGGTGGCCATATTGTCGTTCAGGGTAGCCCGGCCGACATTGAGTCAGATAAAAATTCGATTACCGGAAAATATCTTTCCGGCAGGATGCGAATTGAGATACCTGTTATGCGCACGCCATTTAATCCAAAACAGGTGATTAATCTTGTGGCGGCATCGGGGAATAACCTGAAATCGGTCAATGCAACCATTCCCGTTGGTTTGATGACCTGTATTACTGGAGTTTCAGGTTCGGGAAAATCCACATTAATAAACGATACCCTGTATCGTGCCGTTACCCGTGAACTGAACCGCACCAATATCAGCCCCTCACCCTATACTGAACTGAAAGGGTTGGAACAACTGGACAAGGTGGTGGATATTGATCAGAGCCCCATCGGCAGAACACCGAGATCTAACCCTGCCACCTATACTGGTTTGTTCACACCGATACGTGAACTCTTCGCCGCTACCCAGGAGGCCAGGTCCCGCGGTTACAGTCCAGGGCGATTCAGTTTTAATGTCAAGGGCGGTCGATGTGAGGCATGCCAGGGTGATGGTCTGATAAAAGTTGAAATGCATTTTCTGCCTGACATCTATGTAGTATGCGATGCATGTAAAGGAAAACGTTACAACCGTGAGACCCTGGACATCCGTTACAAGGGTAAATCCGTACATGAGGTCTTGAAAATGACGGTCGAGGAGGCCCGGGAATTTTTTGATGCCGTTCCTGTTCTCGCCAAAAAGCTGCAAACCTTGATGGACGTGGGGCTCTCTTATATTAAACTTGGACAAAACGCGACCACACTGTCCGGTGGTGAGGCACAACGGATCAAACTCTCCCGGGAACTGTCAAAACGCGATACCGGCAAGACCTTGTATATCCTCGACGAACCTACCACGGGACTGCATTTTCATGATATCAAGCAACTATTGCATGTATTGCACAGATTACGGAACCATGGAAATACCATTGTGGTCATAGAGCATAATATGGATGTCATCAAGACCGCAGACTGGATTATCGATCTGGGTCCAGAGGGAGGTGATAATGGTGGTAGAATTATTGCCACGGGGACACCGGAGGATTTAACAAAAATCAAGCAATCCCATACCGGTCGGTTTCTCAAAACCACCTTGAACCGGTTTGCTAAATCCGTTAAAAAATCAGGGCCTAACAAGAAACTGGCGGCAGTCAGTTAGTTTTTAAATAAATATAGAGATTAAGGAAAACGATTATGTCAGCACTCATTTGTGGTTCAATCGCGTATGATACCATTATGGTTTTTCCAGACCATTTCAAAAATCATATCCTGCCCGAAAAAGTACATATATTAAATGTCTCTTTCATGGTGCCTGAGATGCGACGTGAATTTGGTGGGTGCGCAGGAAATATTGCCTATAACCTCAAGTTACTCCATGGCCAGGGTATGCCCATGGGGACGGTGGGCAAGGATTTTGATAATTATGCCGCGTGGATGGACAGCAGGGGTGTGCTAAGGGATCATATCAAGGTTATCGATGATGTGTTTACCGGTCAGGCATTTATTACCACCGATCTGGATGATAACCAGATTACCGCGTTTCATCCCGGTGCCATGTCTTATTCCCATGAAAATAAAGTGACTGATGCTGATAATATCAGCATTGGCATCATCTCCCCCGATGGGCGTGATGGCATGTTGCAACATGCTGCGCAATTTCACGATGAGGGGATACCGTTTATCTTTGACCCGGGGCAGGGCATGCCCATGTTTAATGGTGATGAGCTGAAAAAATTTATTGAACAGGCCAGTTGGGTCTGTGTAAATGATTATGAATGGGAGATGATGCAAAAGGAAACCGGCTATTCACCCCATGAAGTTGCCGAACATATCCGGGCACTGATCATTACTAAAGGTGCACAAGGTGCTGTAATCTATACCAGTGACAAGCAGCACAGTATCCCTGTGGCAAAGGTGGAGAAACTCGTCGACCCCACCGGCTGTGGGGATGCTTTCCGGGCCGGTCTACTTTATGGCCTGATGAATGATATGGACTGGGAGGTGACAGGTCGCCTGGCATCATTGATGGGTGCCATCAAGATAGAACACCATGGCACCCAGAACCACTCATTTGATAAGACTTATCTGGAAAACCGATTTAAAGACAGCTTTGGTTTCGAATTATAATTAATAGAGAGAAGTTTTCACCAATCCCACGCACGTAGAAAAAATAGGTATCATATGAATAAAAAGTCATTCTAGAATTCCATAAGGTGTATAACTAAAGCTCAAAATATCTAATATCCCTGTGCGCGAAAAATCCGTCATTCTGGCGAAAGCCAGAATCCAGTGGGAAAAAGTACGCCATAGGCGCTCATTATAATGATTGGATGCCGGGTCAAGCCCGGCATGACGATAAAACTCCTGATAAACTTAAATTATGAATAAAACCTTCAAGCCGTCCGACTCACCCATCTGGGATGAACTGGCAGAACATCGCCAGTCAATGCAAGACTTCCGCATTGCCAAAGCGTTTAATGAAGACCCTGAAAGGTTCAATAAGCTGCATCTCAACACTGCCGGTCTGACACTGGATTATTCAAAAAATCTGGTGACTGGAGAGACCATCTCTCTTCTGGTCAAGGCCGCTGAAAACCTCAAGCTTCAGGAAAAAATACATGCACTGATTGCTGGTGATAAGGTTAATGTAACCGAAGATCGGCCGGCCCTGCACACGGCTCTAAGAGACTTTAGTGGTAATGCGCCATTCAATGCAGAGGTTGATGCCGCTTTTTCCAGGATGGCAGAACTGGTACAACAGGTACGTAGTGGTCAGTGGACAGGTTCCACGGGCCAGGGCATTACCAACGTGGTAAACATCGGCATTGGCGGTTCCCACCTGGGGCCCATGATGGTCACCGATGCCCTGAAAGGTTTCAACCAGGGTAAGGTCCGTTGTCATTTTGTCTCTAACATCGATAGTACCGATATTCATTCCGTGTTGGAATCGATAGACCCTGAAACTACATTATTCATTATCTGTTCCAAATCCTTCACCACCCTTGAGACCCTGCAAAATGCCAAAACGGTAAGGACCTGGCTGGAAGCAAAACTGACCGGTGCCAGTCTGGATGTCAGTAAGCATTTTCTGGCGGTTACCGCGAAGCCGGAAAAGGCAGGTGAGTTCGGGATCCCTGATACTAATGTCCTGCCCATGTGGGACTGGGTGGGTGGCCGCTACTCATTATGGTCAGCAATCGGTATTTCCATTGCCCTGTCTATTGGTATGGAAAACTTTAACAAGTTGCGCAAAGGTGCAGAGGTGATGGACCGGCATTTTGAAAGTAGTGCTTTGAACCAAAACCTGCCGGTCATTCTGGCACTGCTGGACATCTGGTATGCGAACTACTGGGGCACACAAAGCCAGGCGGTATTGCCTTATTGCCATCATCTGCGTTACTTCCCTGAGTTCCTGCAGCAACTGGCCATGGAAAGTAACGGCAAATCCGTAGACCTGAATAACAATCCAGTAACTTATCCTACCGCTCCCGTCACCTGGGGAACGGTGGAGACCAATGGCCAGCATTCCTTCCATCAGTTACTTCACCAGGGAACAGGGTTTGTCCCGGCAGACTTTATCGCAGAACTCAATCCCGGTGATGATGAACATCATACACACCTGCTGGCTAACTGCCTTGCCCAGTCCAACGCCCTAATGAACGGTAAGGCTCACAATGACATCAAACAGGAACTCGTCATTAAAGGAATGACAGAACAGGATGCCCAACACCAGGCTATGCATAGACAGATACCTGGTGATCGACCCAGCAACACCATCGTCTTTGATAGATTTACCCCCGAGATACTTGGCAGCCTCATTGCGCTCTATGAACACCGGGTCTTTGCACAAAGCGTGATCTGGAATATCAATGCCTTCGATCAGTTTGGTGTGGAACTGGGTAAACAGATCAGCCAGGAGGTCTATAAAAAATTAGTGAATGATGGGCCTAATGTGGGTTTTGATGCATCGACAGAAGGATTGATTGCACTTTATAAGAATGCAAAAAAATAAATGGGGACAGATCACGTTTTTATAAATTAATTTATTCTCAAAAAAAAACCGCCTTCTGGCGGTTTTTTTGGATTCCCGCCTTCGCGGGCATGACGCTGCTAATTCTTTTTCTCTGTGAGCTCTGTAGCAGATATTATGCCGCTGCCTGTTTGGCCTGCTGCAGTCGGATTTTCAGGTCATCGATTTCCTTATGTAACTCAGCGGGGACCTTGTCACCAAACCGGCCATAATGTTCACGCATACTGGGAATTTCTCCCAGCCAGTTATCAATCTCGACCCTGAGTAACTCCGTAATGGCGTCCTGGTCCATATCCAAACCATCAAGATCCAGGGCGTCTATGGTGGGCAGGTTGCCTATGGGGGTTTCAATTGCACCTCCGGAACCTTCACAACGCTCAAAGATCCATTTCAACACGCGGCTGTTTTCACCAAAACCCGGCCACATGAATTTGCCGCCATCGTTTTTACGGAACCAGTTTACATAGTAAATGCCTGGCAATTTGGCATTTTCTGTCTTGCCGATATTGATCCAGTGCTGCCAGTAGGATGCCATGTTGTAACCGCAAAAAGGCAGCATGGCCATGGGATCGTGGCGTAATTTGCCTAATTCACCGGAAGCAGCCGCGGTCTTTTCAGATGAGACTATGGAACCCATGAATGTCCCATGGTTCCAGTTCAGGGCTTCATTCACCAGCGGCACGATAGTGGCCCTTCTACCGCCAAACAGGATGGCGCTGATAGGTACACCTTTTAAATCTTCCCATTCATCTGCAATCACCGGACATTGGCTGGCGGAGACAGTAAATCTTGCATTGGGGTGGGCAGCCGGGGTATCAGATTCTGGTGTCCAGTCGTTACCCTTCCAGTCAATAAGATGGGCTGGTGGTTCATCGGTCATACCTTCCCACCACACATCGCCGTCATCGGTCTCAGCGACATTGGTAAAGATACAATCGCCAAAGAGGGTCTTCATGGCGTTGGCGTTGGAATCATCACTGGTACCGGGGGCCACACCGAAGAAACCTGCTTCCGGGTTAATGGCGTATAGCTGACCATCGTCACCGAATTTCATCCAGCAGATATCATCTCCTACGGTCTCAACCTCCCAGCCGGGAATAGATGGGGTCAACATTGCCAGGTTGGTCTTGCCACAGGCACTGGGAAAGGCGCCTGCTATATATTTGACCACACCTTCAGGGCTGGTAATTTTTAAGATAAGCATATGTTCGGCAAGCCAGCCTTCATCGCGCGCCATAACTGATGCAATCCTAAGTGCAAAGCATTTTTTACCCAGCAGGGCATTACCACCGTAACCGGATCCGAATGACCAGATCTCACGGGTTTCCGGGTAATGTACGATATAGAGGTTCTCTGGATTACAAGGCCAGGGGACATCGGCTGCGCCATCGGTTAAAGGCGATCCAACAGAATGGATACAGGGGACAAATTCACCATCATCACCCAATTCATCCAGCACAGCATTACCCACCCTTGCCATCTTATGCATATTGGTAACCACGTAGGGCGAGTCAGTAATCTCAACGCCGATATGGGCAATGGGGGAACCGATCGGACCCATACTGAATGGAATAACGTACATGGTCCGGCCTTGCATACAACCGCTGTATAATTCACTAAGCGTGTCACGCATCTCAGACGGGTTACACCAGTGGTTGGTTGGACCGGCATCTTCCTCCTGTGCAGAACAGATAAAGGTCCTGTCTTCTACACGGGCAACGTCCTTGGGATCAGATCTGACTAGATAGCTATTGGGCCGCAGTGCTTCATTGAGTTTTTTCGCGGTACCTGATTGTACCAACAAGTCCCACATGGCGTTATATTCAGATTTGCTGCCATCACACCAGACAACCTTATCTGGTTGACACAAATCTGTCATACGGGATACCCATTCCTGTAATTTTTTATGATTGCTCATTAGCTATGTTTTCCTGTCAGTCTTAGTCTATAAATATATAAAAAAAAACATCCCCCAATCCAATTGATAATGGGTATTAGAGGTATTGAATTTATTTATGATTACTGCCACCCCAGTGGAAAGCCAATGTGAAAGATAACAGATTCTGTTGGATAGATTCAGTTTTATCTCATGGCGTTTCGCTTGGCATTATCTCATTTTATTTCACAATGCTTCAAGTCTGATGTTAATTGTTCAAGTTTTGTAAACGGTGTTTTGCATGTAAACCCTTCGCACAGATAGGCAACGGTATTTCCCTGTGCTTGTCGTTTTTCCAGTAAACCAGGAAGATTTTCGATATTTTCCGGGATGGCATAGACCCAGGTTCTGGTATCCTTGATTGCATCCCGGCACTGTTTCTGCCAACGGCTGATTTCATCCTGCTTACCCCGGATGATGATTTGCCTGGGGGGATGGCTGAATTCTACTAGGGCACTTAACATGGAGGCATGTGACATGGGCAATGATTGCATTTGACTCCAGGCCTGCTTTAGGGTTTTTTCTGCGGCATCCAGGTGGTTCTGATCACCAAGCAGGTGACCCAGGCGCAATAATACCTGGACGGCAATGCCATTTCCTGACGGTGTGGCATCGTCCATATAATCCTTGCGGCGTTGGATCAATGCCTCATGATCATGTGAGGTGAAGAAGAAACCACCGTTTTCTTTATCATAAAATTGATTCATTAAAACCTTACACAGGTCGATGGCGAAATTCTGCCATTGACTATCCCACCTGGCGGATAATAGAACCAGGATGGCATCGATCAAAAATACATAGTCATCCAGATAGGCGTTGAGGTGGACACTACCGTCCTTACTGGTGGCAAACAACCGGTTTTCCTTCCACAAGTTATCATGAATAAATTTCAGAGCACGGCTTGCGGAATCGAAATAGGAATCTTCTCCAGTAACCAGGTAGGCATTGACCATGCCTTTAATGGCAAGGGCGTTCCATGAAGTTAAGATCTTCTCATCTCTTGCTGGCCAGACCCTCTGGTTTCGCCGTTCAAGCAGTTTCAGCCTGGCTGTGGCTAATGCGGTCATTTTATTCTGATCCGGTTGTGGGACAAACAAATGCCATTGGCTCTCAAAATTAGGTGGGTATTCCATGCCGTAGTAGTTTATGAAGGACTGGGTCTCATCCTGGTTTAACTCAGCATTGATTTCTTCGTGATTCCAGACATAGAATTTTCCCTCATGACCTTCTGAATCTGCATCCAGGGAAGAATAATATCCACCCTCGGGTGCTTGCATATCGCGGATAATCCATTCTGCTGTTTCACGTATGACCGGTTCAAATTCCGGTCGGTTCGTTGTTACCAGGGCATGGACATAATTGCTGAGTAACTGGCCGTTGTCATAGAGCATCTTTTCAAAGTGCGGAATCATCCAGTATGCATCCACTGAATACCGGCAAAAACCACCTCCCAGGTGATCGTAGATACCACCATTGGCCGTTTTCAATAACGTCAGTGATACCATGTCACTGGCAACAGAGGCCGTTTCCTTATCACCGAATTGACCTAGTGACAGTAAAAGTTCCTGGGTTGGTGACTGGGGAAATTTGGGCGCGCCGCTATGGCCACCATTTTTGTTATCAAAGTATTGATAAAAATCCGCTACCGCCTGAGA
>JAURPG010000130.1 GCA_030835405.1 Gammaproteobacteria bacterium
GCGTAGGAGTTTGATGATCTCTTCGGGTGAGTAGTGTTTTCTCGGCATGTTTGACCTCCTTAGTGGTCCAGTTTAAGCGAGTTTCTAACTTAAAGACTGGTACCGTTTTAGGGGGGCAGGTCACGTTTATTGAAAGAATCTTTATAAAAGGGTTTCTTGGCTAAAATCTTCTCTGATGTGGCGCTGGTGACTTTGTACTTTTCATCTTTTGCCCAAGATGGAAGATAACCCCAATACATATTGACCAGTTCTTTACTACCATTAATTCTAATTGTCGGAATCGTATAGGTCGGGGGAATATTGTAGTTTTTCAGTACATCTGAGCCTACTTGTAACCCATAATGTTCCAAAATCTTGTTTTTATCACTCCAAATTGAGAAACGGCCGCACATAATAATAGTCACAATTAATTAATTAATTAATAATTTTACTTTTATTAATATGAGAATCCATATATTAAATATAATTTTAAATGAATTACGCAAATAAAGATTAGATGCAAATGACCAGACCCCCAGTAATGAAACCAGATTTTGAGTCAAAAAACAGCTCAAAAAGTAGTGAAATTTACTGTAAAGGATATTAGTTTTTAAATGAACCTATAAATCCACTATTCGAATTTTTATACAAATATGTGAGAGCACTATTTTGTAATTTCATTTTTTATCATATAATAAGCACTGCGATTTATAACCTACTTGCTGCATAACGCTAAAGGGAGACACATCAATGTACATTAATGAAAAAGACCATCCTGAACTATACGCTGCTAAAATGAGGCGATTCAAGAGGGAGGTTGCCCAGATTGTTGCTGAGTCGAGAGCAGCCCAGCCCCTACAAGACCGAGAACTAGTGAAGGTAACAATCCAGCGTCAACAAGTTCACGAACCTTCGCAAAACCGCCCTCACTTAAAGCTTGTCGAGTAGTTCTGATGATCTCCTTGGATAAGGTCAAAATTGGGTAAAGGTGGTTCAAGAAAAGGCTCTGGCAGGAAATCTAAACCTTATAGATTTCTTGAGGTTGGTGGATTCTGTGAGAATCTTAATCATCAACTTTTGAATGAGATTAAACGCTCGAGGGTCGCAGCAAGCCTGCCAGCCTATTATGAAGCCGTCAATAAAGCCAAATCTAAAGGTGTCCGAGCTTATGTGAATCCAAAGACCGACGAACAAGAAGACCATCATGAAAATATTCAAGAAACATTATTGAAAGACAAAAAGAAGTTTAAGAAATCAGAAGCACTACTTAATAAGTTTGAAGCGGGGCAGTTATCTGAAGAAATCTATCTCCAGCAGAAACCGTCCATCCCAAGGTATCAACAATTAAAGAATCCAAGGCCTCCAAGACAGGAGGTGCTGAAACAAGCATCTAAACACTTTTGCTTAAAGATAAGCACCATTGATAAGTACTGGAAAGATTTCAGGAAAACTCTAAAAGATAAATAAAATCAATAACATATTTGAAAAAATACCTCTTAAAAAAAATATCCTAGCGGCATCTGCTTAAATACCCTTGAATCTTAATATGTCCAAAGGAGGACAATGATATGGAGCATGCCGCAGAAATTCGACTCATTAGACTGCCCGAAGTCAAATCACGCACGGGGTTATCTCGTTCAACTATTTATTTACGGATTAAAGAAGGTAAATTTCCGGCTCCTATATCTCTTGGTATGAGGGCTGTAGGTTGGCTCGAATTCGATATTCAGCAATGGCTGGATGACAGGATCAAAATAAGCCGCCCGGACCACATTGATGCGAAAGCATAATCCTCGGCTTGTAAAGATTCACAGAAATTATACGGTTGAGGAAATAGCTATCCTGTTCGGCATTCATAAGAACACAGTTCACCAATGGATTAAGCGTGGTTTGCCTGTTATGGATAACAAAAGACCAAAACTAATACATGGCGAGGAGTTATTAGGTTTTATCAAGGAGTGTCGCACCAAAAATAAGAAATCATGTAAGCCTGGTGAGATTTACTGTGTGAAGTGTCGTGAACCTCGGTCACCGTTAAATTTGGAAGTTTGTTACCGCCCGATTACCGAAAAACTGGGGGATTTAGTTGGTATATGCCCCTGTTGTGAGATAGCCATCTATCGAAGAGCAAGTATGGCTAAATTGCAGTGTATTCGAGGTGAACTATCGATAATGATGCCGAAAGGTTTGGAACACTTAGTAGAGACATAATCACTCTCCGTAAACAGTGACTTCCAATAGTGAGGTAAAATAATGTCAAAATACAATGCTGAAAATGAACGTATCAAGCGCCAGTATTTTACTTTTTTGAAGGAGGCAAAGCGTCAAGACGAATCAACTATTGATGCGGTTGCCAAGGCCATACGGCGGTTTGAAGATTACTGTAGTCAGCGTAGTTTCAAGAAATTCAATTTCAACCAGGCGGTTGCTTTTAAGAAGCATTTAGCTAACCAGAGGAATATACAGACAGGCAGGAATTTAAGTAAGGCAACGATAAATTCCACGTTGGGTCACTTAAAACGGTTATTTCAATGGTTGTCCGATAAACCTGGATATAAATCCCGGATTAGCTACTCCGACGCTGATTATTTCAACCTTTCCGAGAAAGATACCCGTGTAGCCAAGGCCGTCCACCCTAGACAGGTGCCGACACTTGACCAGATACGGCATGTCCTTGGTTGTATGCCGGTAGATTCGGATATTTCCTCGCGCAATCGGGCGATTATCGCTTTTACGATCCTGACGGGTGCCAGGGACAACGCCATTGCCTCATTGAAATTGAAACACATAGATTTGATTGGAAGAAGTGTTTACCAGGATGCCCGAGAAGTCAGGACGAAATTCAGTAAATCCTTCACAACTTATTTTTTCCCGGTAGGTGAGGATATACGGGAAATTGTTGAACAATGGATACAATACCTTAGAGAAGGATTGTTATGGGGCAATGAGGACCCCTTATTTCCTGCTACAGCGGTCAGGGTAGGGGAGTCCAGGCAATTTGAAGCTAATGGGCTGAAAAAGAGCCATTGGAGTAACGCCAGTCCAATAAGGTCCATTTTCAAGGATGCGTTTACACAGGCTGGATTAGACTATTTTAATCCCCATACATTCCGGAATACCCTGGTTGGGTTGGGTGAGAAAATTTGCAATACTCCCGAAGACTTCAAGGCATGGAGTCAAAATCTGGGACATGAGGAAGTTCTAACCACTTTTAATAGCTATGGTGAGGTACCGAACCAGCGCCAATCTGAAATCATCCGATCCCTGGGTGCCGAAGAAGGTGATGAATCGGAAGAAATAAAATTACTCAGAAAATTGGTAAAAAAACATAATCTTTAAACCAATAATACAGGGTATGACTTCGGTACTTGGGGGCATATATGGGGGCATATTACTCCATCGTACTAGGCTATATTTATAATAATCAGTAAGATAGATAGGTTATTAGATTCCTCTTTCCGCACCAGTTTCAAATAAATCTCGATCTATGCATTACGTCAGGTAGGGTCGCAGGCAGACCGACTATATTCTCGTGGACAATGCGCAACCAAAACTATTCCAGATAGATTTGTTGAATCCTCTTTCAGATATCATTCAGAAGCAACTGTAAAATACCTGTAAGCTACAGGAATATGATTATAAAATTCCTTGGTAATTTTTTTTGTTACCTATCTCAAATCACATTATGAAAATGGCCAGAAAACCGGGATTAGTAATGTAGCAATAATCCAGATGCCAATTGATAATGGGACGCCGATTAATAGATAGTCGGTAAACTTATAGCCGCCTATACCGTAAATCATAAGATTGGTGGGGTAGCCTATGGGTGTGGCCAGGGAAGTCGCTGATGCGACCATGACGGCAATAACGAAAGGCATTATAGAGACACCCATTGATTCAGTGATTGCTAAAATAATCGGTAACATTAAAACAGCCGAGGCCTTGGCAGTAATTATATTCCCTAGAATCATTGTGATGGCAAAGATTGTCGAAAGCATAAATAACGGGTTATGGCCAAATAATGTAAAGAGCAAATCGGCCAGGTTGTTTGCAAGCCCGCTAATTTCAATCGCCTTGCCCATACACAATGCAGCAACGATCACTAGAATGGTTTCAATATCGATAGACCGCCTAGCATTGTTAGCTGAGCAACAACCGGTCAGTATCATCAGTAATGCAGTTATCATTGCACCGGTCATGATTGATGTGATTCCTGTTGTTATAAGCAGGACCATGGTAGCCAAAAGTGCAATAGATAGATAAACCAGTTTATGTTCAATGTATGGAGAATCTGATGCCTTACTGACGAGATAAAAATCCGGACTGTTTTTTTGCTGTTCTAAAAAATTTGAGCGGGCTTCAAGCAATAACACATCACCCACTTGTAATATAATATCACCAATTTTTTTATTAATTCTTTCGCCACTACGCGCAACCGCGATAATGGCAGCATTGTAGTTTGTTCGAAATTTGCCTTCCCGAATGGATTTGCCAACCAGCGGACATTTGTTACTGACTACGGCCTCTATCAAATGCCTTCTACGTCTTGGTTCTGTTAATTTAAATATCTGGTTTGTAGCGGGGATCAATCCCCGAAAGTTTTGCAAATCAACAACTGAGTCAATTATGCCAGCAAAAATCAGTCTGTCATTTTCATGTAAAATTATTTCAGATGACACGGCAGGCAGGATTTCTCCATCACGGTCTATTTCAATCAGGTATAGACCATTTAAACCACGCAGGCCGGCCTGTTCTATGGATTTACCAACCAGAACGCCATCGGCCTCTACTAACATCTCAACAGTATATTGACGAGAATCATCTATCTGGTTTAACACCGGTGTTCGGTCAACAAGTAACCACCGACTGAAAAATAGAATAAAAAGTGAACCAAAAATTGCAATGGGAATACCAATTTTACTGAGTTCAAAAATACCCAGCCCCTCATGATTGAGTTCACTGATAATCCAGCCATTGACGATCAGGTTTGAGCTTGTACCTATTAATGTACACGCCCCGCCTAGAATTGAGGCATAAGAAAGCGGAATTAATAATTTAGATATTGAAATATTATTTCTTCGTGACCAGTCATCTATTGCTGATAACATTATTGCCACCAGGGGGGTATTGTTCATAAACGCACTTAAAACTGCGGTAGACCAAATAATGCGGTTTTGTGCATTTTGAACAGATTTTGTGACCCCTAGAATATTTTGCGAAATGATCTGCAATAGTCCAGTTTCCCGTAGACCTGCGGCAACCACAAAGAATGCGGCAATGGTAATTACACCTTCATTTGCAAAATTTTCCAGGATATCGATAGTTTCTAAAATACCAATCTGCCAGGCCCCATCACTATGATAGGGGAAAATTAAAAGTAAAATTACACCTGACCATAAAATAATGTCGGGCGATCTATTCCAGTAAATTAGTGAGGCAAATACAAGGACGATTAATATTAATGTTATGATTGCTGGGATAGTCATTCAAATTAACTTTGATTTAGCTCAATGTTTTATTGTTATGTATAAAGTTATTATAAAGCCATTATAAAGTACAAATTTGTCAGATAAGTGGTATTTTAATGTTTATTGAAGTAGAAGGTGACATATTATTAACTGATGCTCAGGTAATTGCACACGGAACCGCGCCCAATGATCCCATGAATCAGGGATTGGCCTTGTAATTGCATGAGCGTTATCCAGCAATGCACAAAGATTTTCATCATTGGTGCCATACGGCACACCCAAAACATGGCGAAGCATGGTTATGGGGAGGAGCTGATGGGATTAAGATTATTAATCTATCAACCCAGAAAGGTGGTTATGGCGAGAATAAAAATCCGGGCAAGGCAATAGAAGCAAATGTAAATCATAGTCTTCGGGCATTAAAAAAGATAATTAATAAAGAAAAGTTTGAATCAGTCGCTTTGCCAAAATTGGCAACAGGGGTGGGCGGTCTCGATTGGGAACAGGTCTATCCGTTAATTCAGTCCCAGTTGGGAGAATTGGATATTCCGATCTATATATACGTAGTATTTCATCAGGGACAAAAGGCCAAAGAAGCGGGATAAAAACTACCAGTTACAAGCAACTAGTTAAAATAGAACTGTTGATTAAATATTTTATGGCTATTAGCTAATAGCATTTTTGCTTGTAGCTAGTCGCTTAAATATAAGACTCCAGCATGTCTCGTTCATCCTCCGAGATATTTTTGTTCTGCAATCGGTTTTTAATCATATCCGATGTTATCTGATTACTTTCAATCAGCAATTTTTTCTCTTCAGGGATAATATCATTGGTGAAGAAAAGATTGCTGGGTGGAAAGAAACCCGCCTGGACAATAGCATTGACTTCATCAGACAGAATCCTGAATTTTCCATTTTTCATTTTAAGTCGCTGTTCAGCAAACTCAGTATTCACTATTTCGGCAGAATAGATGGTGTGAATTTCCATCCGATAGCTGAAAACATGGGTAGGGTCATCATTTTTATCTATATATGCTTCAATATTAGTTAGTCTGGGATTTATCAGTTCTTTAATTGTATCCAGAATCTGCTGATCTTCCAGTCGTTCAGAATAAATATCGAGAACATTATCAATAGGAAGTTGATTATAGGTATCAGTGCTGAATAGTTCATTACAACGATATGAGAGTAGTTTATAGGAACGGAAACCAAGTGTTGAATATATATCAACCAGATCCCGGATATGTTTATTAAATCCAAGGGCGCAAACCAACTGGGTATGGTTAAGTCCAATTTGTGCTGCCGCCTTGTTTATTTTAATGATGAAATCATCATTTTCATCAACAGTAATCTTGTAAAAGATTTTTACAAGATTCGAATCGGAGGCTGCTAATAACTCGGTAAAACTTAACATAATAGTGAGATCCTACTCTTTATTTAATCTCAGATAGTCCATCAGGATTTTTTTCTCTTCCGGTTTAATACCGTCTTCATTTGCGCGTAATTGTACCAGTTCTTTTGGGATTAGACCTTTATTAAGTAATTTTTGCTTTTCCTGGGGTAATATCGCATCCCTAAAGAAAATCTCACCAACCGGGATTAATTTATTTTCCACGATCATGGTCACTTCATTCAAAAGTGCCCGAAAACCGCTATCTTTTTTGTTCAATCTGTCTTCGGTGAATTCCATACTCGCAATCCCCATACCATAGATAGCACGCATTTCAGACTTATATTTTTCAATAATCATGGAGTTGACCGTGGATTCAATTTCACTCTCCACTTTTTCCAGTCGTTTGGTTAATAAATATTGCATTACATTGAGCATGTCCTGGGTTGACTGAATCCTTTCATAAATTTTTTCTACATTGTCCAATGGCAATTTTTTATAAATATCAAAAATAAAAATATTGTTTCTTTCCTGGTCAAGTTCATTAAAGGTGGCAAACCCAAGGATGGGTAGTAGTTCGATGAGTAATCGGGCATCAGGATTAAAACCCAATGCACATATTAGTTGCTCCTTACGCAGCATGAAATGTTTTGCAATTTCGGTAATAGAGGTAGTGGGTAGAGAAGGGCCAGCTTTGAATTTATAAAAACGTTGAAGTAGTGCTTCTTCGCTTTCAAACAGAATGTCATCAAATATTGACATTAAAAATTAGTTGTCTTGGCAGGTAAAAAAATAATTGGTCTCGAATGAAATTAATACCGCGATTAATTTAACAGCCCCTGAAGTATTCTAATATTTCTAATCCAGGGGTTTGAGCGTTGAATCTCGTTTGGAAGTTGATTAACTGCAGATTGAGCATCCTGATAAGTTGCATATATTTCATAAAAGGCGTTATATCTCGTGACACCGTCAATAACAATCTGGATATAAGCAGATTCATTCTCAATATTATGCCGTTTAAGGTAATTTACGAGGTCATCTTCATTTAAAACGCTGCCTATCTGAATGGTATAGTGATCAGGACTTTGGTCTATTAACCAGCTTTCCCGCTTCAAACCTGTTGTTGCAATCTCTGAGTAATCGTAATTGGTTGCAGGTGAATTGGTCACCTCTGTCTCAGCGGGGTTAGTATCCGTGGCTGCAGTATTAATGACATCTTGCATGCCTTGATCCGGGTCGGTGCTATCCAGTGCTTCCAATTTTGCAACCGCCTCTGTTAATCCTTGATCAGCTGCCAGTTGATACCAGCTCTTTGCCTGCTCAATGTCCCGGGCTACCCCATTACCATTTTCATAAAAGATGCCAAGGTTATATTGAGCCTGAGATACGCCATTGTTAGCAGCCTGAATAAACCATTCCCGGGCGGTTTCATAATCCTGATCTACACCTCTGCCAAAGGCGAACATGACTCCTAGGCTATACTGGGCATTAGCATGACCTTGTGCTGCCGCTTGCTGAAACATACTGGTAGCCAGATCATCGTTCTGGTCTAATCCCAGGCCACGAAAATACATTAATCCCAGATTAAACTGGGCATCCACCTGGCCACCATTTGCGGCCATCTGCCACCACCTGGCTGCTTCGTTATAATCTTGAGGGATGGTTTCGCCTTTAAAATATTTAGCTCCAACCTGGTATTGAACCGCTGTTTGCCCCTGTTCGGCAGATTGGATGTACCATTGCAATGCTGTTTCGGGGTCAGCTTCAACACCTTGGCCATAGTCATACATAATTCCCAGCATCTTTTGTGCTTCAGCATTGCCAGATTCGGCCAAAGGTGTGAGGATATTTAATGCGGTGGTGTAGTCACCATTGATATATGCCGCACGTCCTTCATCATAGGTTTGTGCATACACAATTCCGGATAATGATAATTGCCAGCATAGGATGAGAAAAATAGTTTTTGTCATTTGGTTTATAGGGCTAGTTTCACAAATTCTCAATTTGAAATTCTATACCATTTCCCTGGCCATACTAAATATTTCATCCACATCCAGTACCAGGTCATTTTGTTCAAACAATCTTCCGATACATTTACGCTGCAATGCAATTTTTAATGGGCCGAAGCCAACGGATCCCCAGGTAACTTTTCCATGACGCGATTCTCCCTTATCGGTCATTTTAATTCCTTTTATACCCACTGGTGGGACGGCATTGGCGTCCACCAGAATTTCAATATTAGGATTATCTTTCCAGTTGTCTTCTTCTAGTAAGGTCACTCCGGCGGCCCCGGTTGCAAGGACAATATGGGCATTTTCAACCAGTTCTGCCCTGTTTTTATTGGTTTTGGCCTCTTGTGGCTTGATTTCAACCCCAAAACGGTCATTCAGATAGTCACACGCCTGTTGTGAGCGCTCCATTCCCCTCGATGAGATAGTCACATAGGCGCCTAATTTGGCCATTATGACCGCAGCCCTGCCACCTACTGGCCCGGTCCCGGCAAGAATAACGGCATTTTTTCCCGAGATATCACCTGATTTTAAAATACTGGCTACCGCCGCCGCTGCGGTGGTATTGCAACCGTTGCTGTCTAGCATGATAGAGACGCGAAAGCTATCAAAAAAATTGTTTTGAATGGCGTAAAACAGCTTATCACCAGCGGCAATATTGCTACCGCCAACGAACAGCGCAGTATTTTTTTTGTTTGTACCAGAGCGGGTAAATATTGCACCTTCCACCAGTGGTGTGATCATTTCCTCATGACAATCAGCAAAAGCAGTGACATGATCGGCACCACCATCGTAAGCAACAACATTATCAAATACTGATGCTTGTGGATCTGTGTCCAGTTGATATAAGAGTTTTTTCATGACTTATTTGAGTTATTATTTTTTGCCATTATACGGCAATTGATTAAGCTCTGGTCAAACCAGTGATATTTTTTTTATTATATCGAAATAGCACCTTGTATTAGAAAGAAGGTAATCTGAATGAAAAATTCGCTAATGATTTATAAACAGGAATAACAAATGATAAAAGATAGCAGTATTGAGGAGTTTCTAGAAGATCTGGCCGGCAAATCACCCACTCCTGGAGGTGGTAGTGCAGCAGCGGTAATTGGTTCAATGGGGGCCGCCCTGGTAAGCATGGTGGCAAATTTTACTGCCGGTAAAAAGGGGTATGAGGCTGTAAATGATGAAATGGAGTCGGTATTGTCACGTTCAGAAAAATACCGTGCAGAGTTCGTGGATATGATACAGGTCGATGTTGATGTGTTTAATGGTGTTATGGCCGCGTATGGTATGCCTCGTCACACGGATGAAGAAAAAGCAAAACGCTCGGATGCCATTCAGGAGTCATTGAAAAAGGCAACAGAGGTACCCTTGGCATGTGCCGCCTTATGCCTGGATGTCATTGAGCTGAGCAGGCAGGTTGCTGAAAAAGGTAATAAGAATGTAATAAGCGATGCCGGGGTCGCAGTATTAGCTGCTGAGGCCGCCTTGGGGAGTGCTGCGTTAAATGTCTATATCAATATTGCGAATATCAAAGATAAAGAATTTGCGACAGATAGAAGAAAACGCCTGGAAGGGATTCTTACCGCTAGTGGGCCATTGACAGAACAGGTCTATACTTTGGTAAAGCAAAAAGTGGAAGGTTAGGTCAAGATTACAATTAAGAATTTAATTTTCTATTCGCATTGAAAAATCGATTGCCCTGACGTTTTTTGTTAGGGCACCTACCGATATGTAATCCACGCCAGTTTTTGCAAAGTTTCTGATCGTATCATGGGTGACTCCTCCAGAGACTTCTAAGGTGGCTTTGCCAGCAGTGATAGAAACAGCCTCTTGCATCATATCAATGCTGAAATTATCAAGCAGGATCTGATTTGCACCAGCATCTAGCGCCTGTTGCAATTCATCAAGGGATTCAACCTCAATCTCTACATTATCGTGAATTTCAATGGCTTTTTTATATGCCTTTGCAATACTGCCGGCGGTACCAATATGATTCTCCTTTATGAGGATTGCATCATACAGGCCCATTCGATGATTTCTGCCGCCGCCGCAGACAACGGCGTATTTCTGCGCAGTCCGCAAACCAGGTATGGTTTTACGTGTGTCCAGTAATTGGGTTGTGGTTCCGTTAATTAACTGAACGTATTCATGTGTGACAGTTGCCGTTGCGGATAGCAGTTGAATGAAATTTAATGCGGTACGTTCTCCAGTTACCAGGGTCCTGGTATCACCGTTTAATTTACAGATTATTTTATTTTTTCTCAGTGAGTCACCGTCTGACACATTCCAGGTAATATTAAAATCCGGGTCTAATTGTCGATACACTTCATTAAACCAGGGAATACCACACATGACTGACTCTTCCCGGCAAGTCACAATAGCCGATGAATGGGTATCAGCGGGCAATAGTTGTGAGGTGAGGTCACCGCTACCAATATCCTCTTCAAGGGCAGCTTTAACGGTTTTAGATATATCCCCAGGGATTTCTGTTCGGTTCATATTCAGCAGGTAGTATATGTTTTATCTTGTTGGTTTTGCGAAGTAATCACGGGTCACCTGAAATATCACGGGGCTGAGTAGCAGCAGGGCAATGAGATTTGGTATTGCCATTAGACCGTTTAATGCATCTGCCAGTAACCAGACGAATTCCAGTTCAAACGTAGAACCAATAAACACCGCGCAGACCCAGGCGATTCTAAAGGGTTTGATGATCCTGATACCAAACAGGTACTCCCCACAGCGTTCGCCGTAATAACTCCAGCCAAGCATGGTGGTGAATGCAAACACCAGGATGCCGAAAGAGACGATGTACTGACCGACCCCGGGCATACCAGTCTCAAAGGCAAGGGAAGATAATGGCGCGCCGGTGACACCACTGTCCCAAACTCCGGTTAGTATGATAACCAGGGCAGTCATGGAGCAGACGATAATCGTATCGATAAACGTTCCCAGCATGGCAATCAGACCTTGCCTGACCGGGTCATTGGTCCTGGCTGCTGCATGGGCTATGGGCGCGCTTCCCAGTCCGGATTCGTTGGAAAATATTCCCCTTGCTATCCCCCATCTGATGGCCATCATAATGGTTGCACCGGCAAATCCACCACTGGCCGCGGTGCCATTAAAGGCACTCTTGATGATCAGGGCAAAGGCATCTGGCAGGCCACTTATATTCAGTAAAATAATGATTAGCGCACCAACAAAATAGGCGATAGCCATTATGGGAACAATCTTGCCTGCGACTTCTGCAATTCGTTTGATACCTCCCAGTATAACGCTGCCCACGAGTATTGCCAGGATGAGCCCACTGATCCATGGAGTAATATTAAATGTATTGTGAATTTCATCTGCAACACTATTGGACTGGACCATGTTTCCCAGCCCAAAACCGGCTATCATCCCAAAAAAAGCAAAAGCACCACCTAACCAGTGCCATTGTTTTTTCAGGCCATTTTTGATGTAGTACATGGGGCCACCGACGTAATTACCAATTTCATCCACTTCCCGATATTTCACCGCGAGCACCGCCTCTGCATATTTTGTTGCCATGCCAAACAGGGCAATCACCCACATCCAGAAGATTGCGCCAGGTCCGCCAAAATAGATGGCCGTTGCTACTCCTGCGATATTTCCGGTACCAATAGTTGCTGATAATGCCGTCATCAAGGCCTGGAAAGGGGAGATGTCTCCAGACTCTTCGAGATTCGCGGTACGACCTTTCCATAATAACCCGCTGGCATATAGCAATTTGCGCCAGGGTAGAAAATACAGGCCGATGGTCAGGTAAATACCCACCAGGCCAAGTAGCGGGATCAGTAGTGGAAAACCTATTTTGTCACCCCACAAAATACCGTTTATTAAGTTGATTAGATTATTAATCAGCTCCATATTTTTATTACCCTCAATTTTTGACCTGTTTTAATACAAGTTGATTATTTGAATGAGAAAACTCCAGCTTGTCGAGAAAGCTCATGCCCAACAGCACGACATTCTCACTCATATTTGGATTTATACTAGCACGCACATCATACATATTAATATCGCCGAGTTTGATGAAATCAATCCTAGTTGAATAAACCGTTATTATACCGTTTGCAGTGGTGGCGGTGATATTGGAACCTTTCACCAGTCCGAGTCTATTTGCCAGACTCTCTGGAATACTGACGTCGGTTGCGCCAGTATCAACAATCACATCTACAGGGACCAGGTTTATTTCTGCGGTGGCAACGTAGTGGCCTGAACGATTCTGCCTGAGTATGATTTCTGTTTTGTCCTGATAATTCAGGCTTTGAATGGTCTGGTTTGGGTTTGACTGGCGTGCTAAATAGCCGCTAAAGGCAAAGGTAAGCATGCCAAGCACAATTATCCAGGCGATTAAAGTCATCCTTGTGCCTATTTTTTTGCTAAATTCCTTATCAGACTGGCGTTCGTTTGACATATATATCTTATTAAACAATAAATTTGAAAGTTAATACTTAAAATTATACTCAAAAGCTTTCATACTATCTCAATACTGTTATTCCACCGGGAGATGACACATAGAACTGGATAGAAAAAAACAGTGGCTCAAAAATATTCGTCGGGTTACTTCACCAAACTGTGATTTGCGGCCTGAAAATACTGAGATTAACCTGTTGGTTATCCACGGTATCAGTTTGCCGCCAGGAAGGTATGGTGGTGAGTATATAGAGCAACTATTTACAAATTGTCTCGATCCAGATGAGCATGAGTATTTTAAAGATATTCACCATTTGCGGGTGTCAGCTCATTTATTAATCGATCGTAAAGGTGGTCTTACTCAATTTGTCCCATTTGATAAGCGTGCCTGGCATGCAGGTGAATCAGAGTTTGACCACTGTTCAAATTGCAATGATTTTTCCATTGGTATCGAACTGGAAGGTGTCGATGATGCACCTTATGAGACTATTCAATATTCCCGATTATCACAGGCTGCAAGGCTTGTAATGGCGTCCTGGCCGGGTGTCACCAGGGCACGTATAACGGGGCACAGTGATATCTCTCCGGGAAGAAAAACCGATCCTGGACCTTATTTTGACTGGGATTATTTTTATAAATGTCTGGATTAGCGGTATAATTCAATCTCTTCTGTAAAGGATGATTACATGGATCTTATTAGTATATTGCTGGCTCTAGCATTGGAATACTTTCTGGGACCAATGGATCGGTTTCGTAATTTTCAGTGGTTTGAGAATTACCTTAACTGGCTGGAATTAAAGTGCCAGCAACATTCATTCTGGGATGGGAATCTGGGGGTGCTCATTACTATTGGTGTACCGATAATTACTTTGCTGATTGTGGATTTAGTATTGGGTGAAATATTTATCGGATTGTCGTTTGTCCTGTCGATCCTGGTTTTTGTTTATTGTCTCGGTCCGGATTTGAACATCTTACTGTCTAACTATACCCAGTCCCTGGAGGGTAATATCGAAGAAGATATTGCTGTAATCGAATCCAATCTCAATTTGAAATCCGGTGAGAATCAATATGATGAAACACAAACTATTTCCGCAATTCTGATTAAGACCCATGAACATATTTTTGGAGTATTATTCTGGTTTATTATCCTTGGTATGGCAGGTGCGCTGCTATTTAGTCTGTCATTACTGCTAAAAACCCGTTATGAAGGTGTTCATGGCGGATTTGCCAATGCAACGGGGGAATTATTTAAAATATTAATCTGGCCTTCGTCCCGACTTCTGGCCATGGGGTTTGCCTTGAGTGGTAGTCTGGTGGATACCATGGATCGTTGGAGAAAGGTTGAAGGAGATACCTGTGACATAAGTCAGCAGATTATCTCAGAAAGCGGATTAGCTGCGCTGCAATATCAGGAAAATCAGGTTGCAGATCAAGACCTGGCAAAAGACAATTACATTCAATGTATAAAAGAAACTCAGGCCCTGATAAATCGGTGTCTGATAGTATGGCTGACCATACTGGGATTGATGACATTAGGGGGAATATTATCCTGATGTCTTAACCTGGGAAAATGTTAATAAAAAGTCTTCGATTCCCATTATCTCGAGTTTGTCCCCATCATTGATCAGGATCTCACCTTTTCTGTACCAGTCACCCAGTACAATTCTTTGAACCGGTTTATTGTCCAGAGTAAATTCATCTATGCCTGGCTTATGAGTATGGCCATGGATTAGTAAGGATACATTGTATTCACTCATGATGTTTTCTACGGTCCTATGATCAACATCCATCATTGCATCAGTTTTGCTATTTTTATGGCGGGTCATGCCAGGTCGTAAACCGTGGGCAAGCCTGGACCTTAAGCCATATGGCAGCATACTGATTAGAAACTTCACAAGACTGTTGGTAATTACTTTACGAAATAATTGATATTTCCAGTCCATGCTGCAAAGCAGGTCACCATGCATGATCAGGGCTTTTTGGCCCGCTACCATGATTTCTGAGATATCATCCATGACAGTCACACCGTAATATCACTGAAATTTGCTTCCAGTAATAATTCTCGGTTGCCTTTGATAAAAAATACCTTAATCCCACTTTCGGTAGTGGATTTTAAAATTGCTAAAATTTCAGGGTTAGGTGGTGTGATATCGTCATTACCCACCCAAAATTCCTCAAATAAATCGCCAAGGATATAGATAGAATCAAACTGTGAGCCAATATCGTTCAATAATATATTAAACGCCTCTAGCTTGTCAGGTTGCGCCGTACTGAGGTGAAGGTCGGAAATAAACAGGGCTGACATCGTCAACCAATTAATGCCAGTTTGATATCAATTGTTTGTCTGGTGATTAAATTTGAATCGATGATCCAAATCAATCACTGATGATTTCAATTTTATCGATGAATATGACGTCATTTGGGACATCCTGATATCCAGATCGACTTATGGTTGGGGATTCTTCGATTTTTTCAACAACATCCATTCCTTCAACAACTTTACCAAATACACAATAACCCCAGCCATCATCGGTTTTACCACGATGATCCAGGAAGGCATTATCGGTAGTATTGATAAAAAACTGGGCGGATGCAGAATGTGGTTCCACGGTTCTGGCCATGGCAATGGTTCCTTCCAGATTGCTGAGGCCATTATCTGCTTCATTTTCGATAGGATTCATGGTGTCTTTGCTATTCATATCAGCATCCAGACCACCTCCCTGGATCATGAAATCTTCAATGACACGGTGAAAAATCGTGCCTTCATAATGACCGGAATCTATATATGCTTTGAAGTTTTCAACTGTTTTTGGTGCCTTTTCTGTGTCCAGCTCCAGTTGAATATTACCCAGCGTGGTCAATATTTGTACTTTCATCAAGTCTCTCCATGATTTGTGTTAGTCATAATGATAACAATTTTTTCCTGATGGTGTTTCTTTTGCTACCATTCGCGCTTTATTTTATGGGAATTTAATGTGGCGTTGAAAATATACAATACCTTATCTAGGACAAAACAGGATTTTGTTCCAATTGAACCAGGCAAAGTTAAGATCTATGTCTGTGGAATTACCGTTTACGATTACTGCCACCTCGGGCATGCCCGCATGTTATTGGTATTTGATATGGTCACCCGGTATCTACGGTTACGAGGATATGATGTTACCTACGTGAGAAATATTACCGACATCGATGACAAAATTATTGCTCGGGCAAATGAAAATGGTGAATCAATACAGGCATTAACATCAAGATTTATTGACGCCATGATTGAAGACGAACAAGCATTGGGAATTATTCGACCGGATATCGAGCCCAGAGCAACCGAATATATGGACCAGATTATTAAAATGATCAAGGCCCTGGAGAATAATGGATATGGGTATGCGGCAAAAAATGGAGATGTTTTCTTTGATGTAAGTAAATATGAAGAATATGGCAATTTATCCGGTAAACATATTGATGATCTTCGTGCTGGAGAAAGGGTGGACATTCAAGAGGCCAAAGACGACCCGTTAGATTTTGCATTATGGAAAAATGCCAAACCAGATGAACCCAACTGGGAATCTCCATGGGGTAAAGGAAGACCAGGGTGGCATATAGAATGTTCAGCCATGTCAGTAAATACGCTCGGAGAGACCTTCGATATTCACGGTGGTGGTCAGGATCTTCAATTTCCACATCATGAAAATGAAATTGCCCAGTCGTGCGGTGCAACGGGCAAGCCATTTGTAAACCTCTGGATGCATAACGGCTTTGTCAGGGTAGATGATGAGAAGATGTCAAAATCTCTGGGGAATTTTTTTACAGTTAGGGAAATACTGAAAAAATATCAGGCTGAGGTTGTCCGGTTCTTTATCTTATCCAGTCATTATCGAAGCCCCTTGAATTATTCAGACGCCAATTTAAATGAAGCTAAATCTGCATTGACCCGGCTATAC
The DNA here is from genome assembly GCA_030835405.1 of Gammaproteobacteria bacterium. Lineage (GTDB taxonomy): Bacteria > Pseudomonadota > Gammaproteobacteria > Eutrophobiales > Eutrophobiaceae > Eutrophobius. The sequence goes on from JAURPG010000130.1 coordinate 17,224, forward strand.
GCATCACTAAGAAATATTGATGCTGAAAATTGTAAGTATCTGGATGACTATGCACAGCGGTTTCTTGATGTGATGGACGATGATTTTAATACTCGTGAAGCTATAACACTGTTACATGAAATTACCCATGAACTTAATAAAGAGCAAGACAAGGCTTCTGAACGTGCCAAAGGATTGGCGGCAACCCTCAGGTATCTTGGTGGGATTTTAGGCCTGCTCCAGGACAACCCAGAGGCCTTTCTTACCAAGGGGGACGTTGATGATGGGTTAAGTGCCGAAATTATTAATGACCTGATTAAAGAACGGACTTCGGCAAAACTGAACAAGGACTATGCCAGGGCAGATGAAATCAGGGAACAACTGACCCAGCAAGGTATCGTTATCGAAGATTCAGCCACGGGAACGGTATGGCGTCGTTCCTGATTAAAAAACTATGAAAACAGGCAGAATAAACCTTGAAATTGACGCTGAAAGCCAGCACGCGTATTATCGCAACCCCAATTTAATAGTTATGGTTGAAAAGTTGATATATGTGTCTTAACACACACTTTTCACTTTCGAGTTTTTGCTTATTGTCGGGGCATAGCGCAGCCTGGTAGCGCATCTGCTTTGGGAGCAGAGGGGCGGGAGTTCGAATCTCTCTGCCCCGACCATTTATGGCAGTTACGAGTTATAAGTAACAACTCTTGTTGCTGCTGACTTATAAACTTGTGACCAAGAATTTGCGCCCGTAGCTCATCTGGATAGAGCATCGGCCTTCTAAGCCGAGGGTAGCAGGTTCGAATCCTGCCGGGCGCGCCAATTCTTCAAACCCACAGGCTGCTCTGTGGGTTTGAAGAATTGAATTGTGATGGTGGATGAGAACTTAAGGTTCGACAACTTTGCAGGAGTAAAAGTTGAACGCGCGAAGCGCGGACCGAAGGGCTAGCTACATAGGTATAGTGAGTAATCTTGCCGGGCGTGCCAAGTTAGTTGTATGTAAAAAAGTTAAAAGTCAAAAGTATCATTGTTTATACTTTAAACTGTTTATATGGTGGGTGTAGCTCAGTTGGTAGAGCGCTGGATTGTGGCTCCGGAGGTCGCGGGTTCAAGCCCCGTCACTCACCCCATTTTTAAGCCAAAAGTGAATCGTTAAAAGTGAAAAGATTTTATTTGCAAAATGATGCTTTTAACTTTTCTCTAAAACGGGCCGTTAGCTCAGTTGGTAGAGCAGGGGACTCTTAATCCCAAGGTCGAAGGTTCGACCCCTTCACGGCCCACCATTTTATTTCTGAAAACGATAATCACAAACTGTGAATAGCCATATTGCTTGGCGTAATAATAGTGTCATTTTATACTTTGTTGTTAGCTTAAAGTAATACGATATATATGTCTGACATCCTGAAGCAAAAAATTTCCAGTTTGGCTCAACTATATTTTTCCGGCGACATGGTAAAGACTGAATTGGCCTGTAGAGAAATTCTCGCGGAAGATTCAAAATCAGTCATTGTACTTAATATTCTTGGTGCTGCGTTGCGAGGTCAGGGACGGCAACAAGAGGCAATCCTTGTGTTCGATGAAGTACTTGAAATAGAACCAGATTCAGTTGATACGTTAAATGCCCATGGTGGAGTATTGTCTGATATTGGTTTATTCAAAGATTCAATTCGTAGTTATGAGCGTGCATTGGAAATATTACCTGATAATATCTCTGTGCACTTTAATCTGAGTAATATCAAGACATTCCAAACAGATTATACTCTTATAGATCAAATGGAGGTTCTATACCAGTAATCTGCTGTAGATAGTTCAGACCGTATGTATCTATGTTTCTCGTTGGCCAGGGTCTTTGATCATTTGGGAGATTATGAGCGTAGTCTTGAGTATCTGATTGAAGCAAATAATGTATATCGAGTTAATCATGTCTACGACCCGAGTAATGATAGGGCATTCGCCGAGAAACTTAAAAAGTATTTTGAAAATCGACAATACTAAAATACAAACAATGTCAGATGCAAAGGAATTTCAGACTATATTTATTGTGGGTATGCCTCGATCAGGGACAACTCTAGTGGAGCAAATATTGGCAAGTCATAGCCAGGTTCATGGTGCTGGTGAACTGAGCGCTATGTCAATGCTAGTTAACCCTATCACTTCCAGATTTTCTGATTTCACAGATTGGCAAAATCAAAAACAACTATTTGAAGAAGACATATCAGGCATAAGGCTAGGTTATCTTCAGGTATTGCATGACCTCAAAGTTAATGAGAAAAATATCGTGGATAAAATGTCACTTAATTTTTTTCTGTTGGGATTCATACTTTCGGCTTTTCCGGATGCAAAAATTATTAATGTAAAAAGAAATCCTATGGCGGTTTGCTGGTCGATTTACAAGCATAATTTCTCAGATGGAGGGCATGGCTATGCCTATCATCTTGGAGATATTGCTGAATTTTATAACCTTTATTTGGATATGATGAGTTTTTGGCATGAGAGATTCCCAGATAATATAAATGAACTTGGTTATGAGGAATTATCTGAAAATCAGGAATTTGAAACCAGACGCTTACTTGCTTTTTGCGAATTGGACTGGCAACAGTCCTGTATCGATTTTCATAAAACCATAAAGCCAGTTAATACTGCCAGCACCGTTCAGGTTAGAAAAAAAATGTATCAGGGTAGTTCACAAGACTGGAGGCACTATAGCGATTTTCTGGAATTAGAGCTCCAAGACATTCTTAGATAATTAATGACTTGGGCGGTTGAATCATATGGCAATATGAATTCATATTATTGCTATAGTCTCGAGTAGCATGAATACTGTGATTTCGGTCAGCGAATTTTATCTGTTATCATTTCTATATTTCTTTATAATCTTCAATAATCATAATTTAAACATACATATGCTGTACGGGGGGATCCATGAGTAAACAGCATTACGAGCATATTCGTAATAATAAAAATTTCCAGGATTTAGTTGCCCGGCGATCTAAACTTAGCTGGACATTGGCAGCTTTAATATTAATTGTTTACTACAGCTTCATCTTGGTGATTGCATTTTCTCCTGATTTATTTGGCATTCCCATTAGTGATGATTCAACTATAACCTGGGGGATCATAATAGGTATTGCAATTATATTATTTACCTTCGTGATCACCGGGATCTATGTGCACAAAGCGAATACAAGCTTTGATCAGATTCTAAAGACCGTTGTAGATGCCTCCCATGAACACGTTAATTCACAAGATTCCAATGAAAGTGACAGGGGAGACAAGTAATGGATGATATGAATGTAACAGCAATCATCATGTTTCTAATATTTATCTCTGCAACCCTGTTAATTACTTATTGGGCGGCCAAACGGACAAAATCAGCCAGTCAATATTACGCTGCAGGTGGTGGTATTACCGGGTTTCAAAATGGTCTTGCCATCGCCGGGGACTATATGTCGGCAGCTTCCTTTCTTGGGATATCAGCTCTCGTATTTGCCTCTGGATTTGATGGCCTGATCTATTCCATAGGATTTCTTGTTGGATGGCCGGTCATTTTATTTTTAATCGCCGAACGATTACGAAACCTGGGTAAATATACTTTTGCAGATGTTGCGTCTTATCGATTGAAGCAAAGGCCAATCCGATTATTATCAGCCTGTGGAACACTGGCTGTGATTTTATTGTATCTCATAGCCCAGATGGTGGGGGCAGGAAAATTAATACAGATATTATTTGGTCTGCCCTATGAGATTGCGGTTGTCCTTGTGGGGATACTGATGGTGATATATGTGAGTGTTGGCGGCATGTTAGCGACGACCTGGGTGCAAATAATCAAGGCGTGCCTGTTATTATTTGGTGCCACCGTAATGGCTTTCCTGGTGCTTAAGAATCTGGATTTTTCGGTGAATAATATGTTTTCACAGGCTGTCAGCATTCACGATAACGGCATAGCCATTATGGCGCCGGGAACATTGGTAACAGACCCGGTTTCAGCTATATCATTAGGATTGGCATTAATGTTTGGAACTGCCGGTCTTCCTCATATCTTGATGCGATTTTTTACTGTACCTGATGCCAAACAGGCAAGGCGTTCAGTATTTTTTGCCACCGGGTTTATTGGGTATTTTTATATTCTGACCTTTGTCATTGGTTTCGGGGCAATTGTATTTATCTCAACCAATCCGGAATTTATGGATGAAACAGGGGCATTGCTGGGCGGTAACAATATGTCAGCTGTGCATCTGTCAAAAGCCATGGGCGGAGATATCCTGCTTGGATTTATCTCTGCTGTGGCCTTTGCGACGATTCTAGCAGTAGTGTCAGGTCTGACTCTGGCAGGTGCAGCCGCAGTGTCTCATGATTTATATGCCAGCTGTATCAAGAAAGGCCAGGCAAAAGAGGAAACAGAGGTAATGGTATCCAGAATTGCAACAATCTGTCTCGGGGTAATGGCCATTATGCTGGGGATATTATTTGAACAACAAAATATCGCATTTATGGTTGGCCTGGCCTTTGCTATTGCGGCCAGTGCCAATTTTCCGGTCCTGTTCTTCAGCATGTTTTGGGAAAAGACCACTACTAGAGGTGCCATGATAGGAGGCTGGATAGGCTTAATCTCTGCAGTGACTCTGGTGATTCTCGGCCCCATCGTTTGGGTAGATATTCTGGGTAATGCAAAGGCTATTTTTCCATATAAGTATCCAGCACTGTTTTCCATGAGCGCCGGTATGTTTTTTGTCTATGTAATTTCTGTCCTTGATAAGAGTAAAGCGGCAGAAGAAGAAAGAGAGGCGTTTGGTGATCAATTTGTTCGATCAATGACCGGAGTAGGGATCGAAACCAGCAGTCATTAAATACGCAGTCGCATTGAATCGTTGCCTGATATCATCAGAATTATCCAGGGTTTATGGAAATTTCCAGTCTTTTAAATTCTTGCGGAAAATATATATTTCCCGGTATTTCACAACAAAATGGTAAAAAAAATGTAATTTACAACCAGCTTAATATCTTTCACTATTATGCCTAGAAGTATACTGTAGGAATCAAAAATAGTAATCGTTGTAGCAGGAGAGCAAAGATGGAATGGTTCAGAGTCATACTGTCCAAAAAACAGATCGAAGAAGAGGGCATGTTAAATAAACTGAAGGATCAGTTTTTAAAAATTTACATGAAGGCGGAAGATTCGACTGATATGGCATTGCTCTCGGATGACGAATATCTGAATGAAAGGATTGGTATATATTTCTCTACGGCATGCAGCCCGGATTGTGACGTAATGATTAGATTTTACGGAGGCAGTCCCAGCGCACCTCCAATGCGAGAAGAATGTTTTGTCCTTGCTGGTGATGAGGATGTATTGGATTCATTATAACAACCAATATATAGCAATTTTGTTTGATTTTTAGCAAATCATGAAGATTTATATACATAAAAAAATAAAATGATAGTCCATAAAACACACACGGTATTAATTGTTGACGACGACTCCACCACGCGCGCTGTCTTGGCCAAGATCCTGGAAAAGAATGGTTATAAAGTTTTGCAGGCTGATCGCGGTGAAAAATGCTTGTTTATTGCATTAGAGAAAAACATTGATGCATTTATTATAGATGTTCATATGCCAGGGCTTTCCGGAATGGATGTCTGTGCAAGACTACGCTCCATTGACAGGTATAAATTAACCCCGGTAATTTTTATCACTTCTGAAATCGAATACTCTCTACTTGATGAGGCATTTAAAAGTGGCGGAACCGATTTTATTCATAAACCAATTAATCAGATTGTGGTCTCGGCAAGACTGCGGTCACATTTGCGTAAGGTAGCTCATTTTCATGAGCTGGAAAAAATTCGGCATTATACAAATAAGTATATTTCTCCCAGGACAAGACGATTAGTAGAGGCCTATTCAACTACCGGGATAAAACCCAGCCCTGAATTACAAAGTGTATGTATCATGTTTACTGATATCCGTAGCTTTACCAGCATTTCCCAGGAGATACCGATAGATACCATGTTCGATGCGCTGAGCGCCCATCTTGGAATGCAGGTAGATATGGTCCATAAGCATAGAGGCTATATAGATAAATTTGGCGGTGATGGATTAATGGCGATATTTGATGGCGATGACATGGCGATAGACGCTTGCAACTGTGCACTCGATATTATTAATTCATCAGCAAGCTTCAATAAGATTGTCGGCAAGTATGATTTGCCTGTAGGAATAGGTATCCATTATGGTGAGGTAATGATTGGAAACATTGGGTCAGCAGAGCATTTAGATTATTCTGCAATTGGTGAAACGGTGAATTTGGCCGCCAGGTTATGTGGCCATGCCAGTAAGCTGGAAGTCAATATTTCAAAAGATATGATGAAATTTATTAAGTCCAATTCAGAATTTGAATTATCAGAACCCAAAGTCATAAATCTGAAAGGTCTGGATAACCCCGTGCCGATATACCGATTATCACGTAAGTGATACCGTTTATCTAATCATAACCATCAATAAAAATGCTTGATTTTAAACCGTTTTTAATAGCTTTCATGAATTGAAACTTGTGTGGATTTAGCAGGTCAGATATAAGTATGAAAAATAAGCTGTTCGGATTTAATATTTCGACTATTGCCATCTTGGCAATTGCATTTGTGATGAGTAGCGTTATTAACGCACAAGACATCGAGACATTGGATTCAGCTTCGGAACAATCAAATGAAGTCTTAAATATAGTCCAGAACACCAATTCTCAAACCAATATCCCACCACCTCCATCCGGGACGATAATTTTGCCGGATTCACTGGTGAATAACCCCGAAGAGGAAAAAAATTGCATGACGGTATGTGCCAGATGGGGAGAGGATTGTACCTATATAAACCGTGGCATAGGTGGAATGACGCGAAGTTGCAGGCGTACCTGTCAACAATTTAAAGAAGAGTGCTTCTAGATCAGATTAGTCGTCCTTCAGCGCCTTTACGACCTGGTAGATAGTTTTTTTCTCATAATTCGTTTTACGGATATTCCCTACCTTTGTAGAATGTCTGGTGTTTTACTCTAATCATGCGAAAGTGGCGGAATTGGTAGACGCACTGGCTTTAGGTGCCAGCGGGGTAACCCGTGAGAGTTCGAGTCTCTCCTTTCGCACCAATAGAATAAAACTAATTGAAATTAATAATAAATCGCGAGAAATGACAATGCAGGTATCAGTAGAATCCACAGGCGCCCTGAAGCGAGAGATGAAGGTCACCATCCCAGAGGAAAAAATTGCAGGTGAAGTCAATAACCGTCTGACATCTATGTCCAAAACCACCAAAATCGATGGATTTCGAAAGGGAAAGGTTCCGATGAAGGTCCTGGAGAAACGATATGGGCAGCAAATTAGACAGGAAGTTCTTGGGGAAGTAGTGCAAAACAGTTATTACGAAGCCTTACAGCAGGAAAAGTTAACACCTGCAGGCTCACCCCAAATTAATCCCGTAGACAATGAAGGTGAAGGCCTGATTTATACTGCTGTGTTTGAAGTCATGCCTGAGGTAACGCTTGTAAATGTGGATGATTTGGAAATAGAAAAAAC
>JAURPG010000131.1 GCA_030835405.1 Gammaproteobacteria bacterium
GCCAATATCGATATTAGAAAGGGGCTGCCAGATCTTCGTACCAATTGGTTGAAGGAGCGCGGTGATAATATTGAATTAGACCTTCACAGTTCCTTATATTCTAAACAAAGAATGTCTGATAAAAATCTGAAAAATATGACATTTACATCTTTGAGAAACCCCAGGAAAGCAACGGATTCACATAACGTGACACAATTGCATTATGCCAGGAAGGGGATTGTTACACCGGAAATGGAATTTATTGCCATACGGGAAAATCAGCGTCTGGATTCATATAAAAATGAACTCTATACCACCCGCCACAAGGGCATGGGGCTGGGCGCCAGCTTACCAGACTATATCACCCCAGAGTTTGTCAGGGATGAGGTGGCTGCGGGACGGGCCATCATACCCGCCAATATAAACCACCCTGAAATCGAGCCCATGATCATAGGTAGAAATTTCCTGGTGAAAATTAATGCCAATATAGGGAATTCCGCGCTTTCTTCTTCCATTGCCCAGGAAGTTGAAAAAATGACCTGGGCCATTCGTTGGGGCGCGGATACGGTTATGGACCTGTCTACGGGAAAAAATATTCATGAAACCAGGGAATGGATTATCCGTAATTCTCCAGTCCCCATTGGCACGGTACCGATTTATCAGGCCCTGGAAAAGGTAGATGGTAAGGCCGAGGAACTCACATGGGAGATATTCAAGGACACGTTAATCGAGCAGGCTGAGCAGGGCGTTGATTATTTCACCATACACGCAGGGGTTAGGTTACCGTATATCCCGTTAACGGCCAGACGTATGACAGGGATTGTCTCCAGGGGTGGTTCAATTTTGGCCAAATGGTGTCTGGCCCATCATCAGGAAAATTTCCTTTACACGCATTTTGAAGAAATTTGTGAAATCATGAAGGCCTATGATGTCACATTTTCCCTGGGCGACGGACTGAGACCGGGTTCCATTGCCGATGCCAATGATGAAGCCCAGTTTGCCGAACTGGAAACCCTGGGAGAATTAACCAAAATTGCCTGGGATCATGATGTACAGGTCATGATTGAAGGTCCTGGGCACGTACCTATGCATTTGATCAAGGAAAATATGGAAAAGCAATTAAAGGACTGTTGTGAAGCCCCATTTTATACATTAGGCCCATTGACCACGGATATTGCACCTGGATATGACCACATCACCTCTGCCATTGGCGCTGCCATGATAGGTTGGTATGGTACCGCCATGTTGTGTTACGTGACCCCCAAGGAACATTTAGGTTTGCCGGATAAAGCGGACGTAAAAGAGGGAATTATTACTTACAAGATTGCCGCCCATGCCGCAGACCTGGCAAAAGGCCATCCGGCTGCACAAATAAGGGATAACGCACTTTCTAAGGCTCGTTTTGAATTTCGTTGGGAAGACCAGTTTAACCTGGGGCTGGATCCAGACCGGGCCAAAGAATTTCATGACCAAACATTACCCAAACAGGCCCATAAAGTGGCTCATTTCTGTTCCATGTGCGGTCCAAGCTTCTGTTCCATGAAAATCACCCAGGATGTGCGCGAATATGCATCTAGGCAAGGCATAAGTGATTTAAACGAAGCCTTGACGCAGGGAATGGAGGAGAAATCTGCTGAATTTAATCAAAAGGGCAATGAAATATATTCAAAGCAGTAATCTACTGATTATTAAACCCAAACTGCCCACAGGCCAATCGTCAGCATCATGCAAGGTCTTGATGAATATATAAAACATGCAGCAGATCCCCATTCCGCTGCAAACCGCATTGAAAGTTTATTAAATTTCACTGAATTCAAGCGTTGTGCAAGCCAACTTCCCGGGGAGCAGTTAAACGCTTTAATTAATCTAATTAGCCATTCAGGGTTATTTTACCGTCATATTTGTCGCCACCCAGATTCAATTGAAAAGCTAAATCACCCTCTCAATTTAACTGAATCTAGCCTTAAGTATGATTTTAATAGTTTGGAAGATTTGAAAATATTCAAATATCAACAACTGCTAAATATCACCTGGCTGGATTTTCTGGGTACATATGAATATGAAAAGATTCTCAACGACATATCCAGTCTCGCTGATTTAGTTATTAATCAGGTAATCAGACTTGGCTTGCCAGATGCTCATACACAAATCGTCAAAAAACATATGGCAGCATTTGGAATGGGTAAACTCGGTGCATCTGAGTTAAATTTCAGCTCTGATATCGATTTGATTTTTGTGTGTTCAAATACAGCTGATGTGAAGCTGGAAATCTATCATTATCAAAAAATTTTACAGGATAGTATTCGACTTATTTCCAGTCACCTTGAAAAAAAGACGTCGGAAGGTTTTTTTTACCGAGTAGATTTGAAACTCCGCCCCTGGGGGCGAAGTGGACCGTTGGTTATGACAATCAATGAGACAGAGAATTATTATGAGGCAAGTTCACAGATATGGGAGCGATTTGCCTGGCTCAGGGCCAGACATATTATGGGCCCAAAAATATTGGCTGATGATTTGCAAAATCGTTTAAAGTCTTTTATATATCGAAGGTCTTTAGGTGAAGATGATCTTCAAAGGTTTGTCGAGATTAAAACTGAAATGTGCGCGGCAAGAAGGAAGAAAGGTTATTGGGATGTGAAAGTAGGTGAGGGCGGGATCCGGGACATTGAATTTTTCATTCAAATGCTGCAAATGGTTAACGCCTACAAATTTCCTGAACTTCAGCAACCCGCGACAATTAAGGTGTTAAATGGGTTGAAACAAAATGAACTCATATCAGAACATGAGGCTGCTGAATTATTGCATAGTTATCTGTTTTTAAGAAAGCTGGAAAACAGGCTGCAGATGATTGAAGAACATCAAACTCATGAATTACCTGATGAATATCCCAAAAGGATAATGATTGCCAGGTCTATGGGTATAACTGGTGATTCTGATAACGAGATTATTGACGTGTTTGAATCAGAATTATTCACAAACCAAATGATAGCAAAAAATTTCTTTGAACGAATACTGCCAAATTGATGATTATGTCTATGAAAGCAGAAAACTATTATAAATTCATTGGGCAAACCTGGCATCAAGATACCGCTCGCAACAGTCTCGACAGGTTTGTTGAGGTCTGCAACAAAGAGAATTGGACGTTACCTGAAAGTTCAATGGAAATTTTGGTGCATGTATTCGGCTCCAGCTGGTACTTTACTCGTTTTATATTTATCTATGGTGAAAAAATCAACACCTTGCTCAAAGATAATGATGCCTCAAGTATTAACAAAGAAGTGTCAGATTTATCATTTGAAGAACTAATGGATATTGCTGAATTAGAAGATGCGCTAAACGAACTTAGGCTGATAAAAAATTCCATTATGTTCAGAATCCTGGTTTGTTATCTAACAAACCAGTGCGACCTGATAGAAATTGAAACTAATTTAACCATTCTGTCAGAAAAAATATTGCAATGTCTGCTGCAGTTGGTGACTAAAAATACTGGCGACAATGACATCCCAATCACAGTTTTAGGAATGGGTAGAATGGCAGGCCATGAGATGTCGTTTGGCTCAGATTTGGATTTAATATTTTTATTTAATGAGAATGACCAAAAAATATATTCAAACCTTAATACTGCGATCAGGTTGTTATTGCGATTAGTGGCTCAACCATCAGCGTTTGGTCAACTGTATGATGTTGATATGCGATTGAGGCCTCATGGCAGTTCAGGCCCATTAGTGACAACATATAGCACGTTCCTTGAATTTCATTCCGCTAACAGGGAAGTTTGGGAAAAACAGATGATGACGCGTTGCAGACCCGTTATTACAACGGGGGAAGATGTTAAGTTTGTTATGCGGGAATTACGTAGCCATATATATTCGAATTATGATGGGCATGAGTTAAGGGGCAATATAGTAACAATGAGGCATAAGGTAGAAAGCATTCTTGGCAAGGTGAAAAATCAATATGAAATAAAGCGCGGCACAGGTGGATTGATGGATATTGACTTTATTACACATTATTTTCAATTGAGATTTGGAAATATTAATCATGACTTGCAAACAACGAGTACACGTATGGCCATACGTGAAATACATAAAGCCAACTATATAACTGATGCTCAGGAAGCAGATTTGTTAAATGGCTATAATTTCCTTAAGAAAGTGGAAATGACACTTCGATTATTTGATCTTAAATCTGCAGACTCATTTCCAATGTCAAAAGACGACAATCTTCCATTATCCAGGGCAATGGGTTATGGAGAAAACGTGGCAGCATTCCTGGATAATTACCTGAAAATTACTACAACAATCAGACAACACTTTAGTGAATTGGTCGGTGTGCCTGAATAATACTCAGGCAGATTGATTGCTAATATCAGGTTTATTATCAAGCAACTCTATTGGAGATGCATATACCCTGTTTCTGCCAAGCTGTTTCGCCTTATATAATGCCCCGTCAGCATAAGACACTAAAGCTTTGGATTGTTGTTCCCTTTTAGGAACGAGTGTCGCAACTCCAAAGCTGGCAGTAACTATGTTATCTACCCCTGAGAAATGATGGGTAATACTAAGTTCCCTGATGGCAATTAACATTTGTTCTGCCAGTTCCCTGGCGTTATCAAGGCTGGTTGTAGGTAATATGACAGCAAATTCTTCTCCACCGTATCTTGCGGCAAGGTCATTATCTCTACGCGCGTGATTTTACAATGTCTCTGCTACTTATATTAGGCAATTATCTCCTTTTTGATGTCCATAGTGGTCATTATAGGATTTGAAATAATCAATATCACACATGATAAGAGATATAGGAATGCCGGAGCGGCTGGCTCTGTTCCATTCACTGGCCAGGGTGGAATCAAAATTTCTTCTGTTCGGTATCCCGGTCAATCCATCCAGATTAGATATTGCCATCAATGTGTTAGCCAGTTCTTCCGCTCGTTCTTTTTCATTTTTGAGTTGTTGTTCTGCTTTTTTGCGTTGCGCAAGGTCAAATTCCAGGCTGCTATATAATTCTATTACTCTATTTTTTTCTTTTTCCAAATCCTCGAGTAATTGCAGATTGTCAAACTGGTAGGATAATGATTCGGTAATCGTCTTATGCAGTCTGTTTGCGATTATGGAGATAAATGAAACAAATAACAAAAGGACAAATTCAGAGATCTGAGATTGTCCTGAAGATTGAGAAAAGAGAAAAATAATTATTGGGACGGTTGCGGGGATAATAAAAGAAGAATAGACAGACAGTATAATAATATTAGTTGCCACCGCGCCGGCCACCAATCCCCCTAGGATCAGAATGAATTAAATATTTTCAGAAAAGCCGGAAGAATTTAACATATAAATTCCGGCGCAAGACCACAACAATCCGACTATTATAGAGGTGGTATTATAAAACCTTAAAATCGCCTGATGATCTCTTTTTTCTGCAGGCGTTTTATTGAAGTTGTGAATGAGGGAATAACGAAATATAAATATCGCAGAATAAATCACAAACCAGTACGATATGTAACTCTGCGATGGGCTGTTGTAATAAATCAAAAATAATAAACTTGCAGCAATTCCCGCCATGGTTATTGCAATATTTGCCTGACCAATAAAAACGTTTATCTGGTGTTTTTTAAATTTAGAATAATTTTCAGTCATAAGCCGCATTAAAAAACCGACGGATTTGGCATTTAGCTATTACCTTATCAGAAAAGTTTAGCATACTAGCAATGTGCAGGCAGTTATTCTGGAATTATCTCGCAAGGATAGATTACATTATCCTCAAAATACAGGCGAATTTGTTCATAACAAAATGCCAAGAGTCTTTTCTTGATATCTTCATTATAACTAACCATTTTATTGGCATTTTTCAAGGGGGATAAGAACAGCTTGTCAGTTGGATAATAGCCAGCAATTGTATTATAAAAACTGCTTGGCAATCGAAAAGTCCCTAGTGTAATTGAGTGTACATTTTTCGTGTCAATTTGAGAGGCAATATCCGCAAAAAATTCTTCATAAATAGTTTCCATATTAGAATCAAATATTAATGGATCAATCCTCAATCCAATTTTCCATCCATTCGCTTGTAGTTTTCTTATTGCTGACAGCCTTCGGTTGACATCTGGCGCTTTATGGTCGAGGGCTTTTGCCAACTGAGCTGGGAGGAGGCTAAAGGCAATCACGCAATTATCAATGGGCGGCATTGCAAGCAGACTTCTTATTTGAGTACTTTTTGTTCTTAATTCCAATACTAAATTTGAAATGCCAGATATCTGTGGCAATAGATATTGCATAAAACCGGTGACTGGTTCCATGGCAAGGCTGTCACAATCATATCCCGAAAAAAAATGACATGTCTTATCTGAATGATTCTCGCAAACCTTCCTGATATTATTTAAAAAATCGGCGTAATTTACGAATAAAACGTAATTAGCTGATCGATACATCCCTTGTAGAAAGCAATAACGGCAGTCATATATACAGTTAAGCATATAAGAGAAATAAAAATTCTTGTCACCGCCTATTCCATACTCTGGAGGTGCAGGGTTGATAAATTTATTATTTTTCTTTGCCAGAATGAGGCCAGGTGATGTTTTTTGAATACGAAAGTTCTGTGCTTTTTTATTAAACACTTCTGAATAATGGTCGCATTCAATGATATCTAAATTGGCAAATTTATTGCAGATTTGCCTTACAAGAGGGTCAGTAGCAATGCCTCTTTCCATGTAAAGACGATTGAACATCAGGTCTTGTCAGTCTATTGAAAACTTACTGGGTGTTTATTAAGGTTTTCAGATAAATAATTTAAAATTTTATTTGCATTCTTTAACCCGATGCAATAATTTAAATCTGGCATTGCATCAGGCATTAAAGCGTTCCATTTGTGTAATATTTTTTTTAATTTATTTTTTTCTGAATGGGTGAAGTGTATGGGGTCGATTAGTGCCTGGTATATATCCATAATTATCTTGGAATCTTGGGCATCAGTAGTCAAATTTTCGAGTTTGGATAATATATCTGTAACGCAATGTATATTATCTTGAATCATTGCTTTTATTTTCTGTTTATTCAACGATTTGAAACTGCAGCTTTTATTGTCTGATATGATTTTAAGGCAGTGTATCAATTCAGTTGTACTAATCCTGGATGCGGATGACAAGAAACCAGAAGCCTCCATATCCACAGCAGAACCACTGGGGTAGTTTGCAGTAGGTTCATCAACAGTCGTTAATGGAGCTTTGATTATATCCGTGTCGAATACAATTTGCGGGTACCAGTTTTGATGGCTACTTTCGTCTATTACTTTATTGGCCAATATTGCAGTGCCAATTTCAATGGAGGGATGCCCTGCGATGCCAATATTTATCCAGCAGTCATTTTTTGAAATGGGTTTCAAACTCGCAGAATATATAACTGCAGCAGAGGCGTTTAATTTTCCCAGGCCGGAAATGGTTAATGATATGGATTGCTCGTCATTTCTATATGTCTCAAAAACATTATGTTCCACCAGTTTTTTTAGTTGAAAGTATTCAATCAGGGGCTGGGCTTCAACATGAAATGCCGTAATAATATTTAACATTATATGGAGTATTATATAATAAGTTTGGAAATTGATTTAAATTCTGTTTCGACTGACTGATTATTATGTTTCTTTGCGCCATTCATTAATATATTTAATTTTGACCGTAATGTGTCTCGCGCAAGGCCTCTTTGCTCAGGATTAAGCTGGTTAGAGTTAAGTAATTTTTCTATTGCGCGTATTCTAAACCTGTCCATTCCCCAATATTTTCTGGATAGTTGATCCGGATGGCCGCCATATTTTTCTACAAGCGGCTGGTTACTATAAGCGACCGGGTATTTCGCACACATCCTCAACCATAAATCATAGTCTTCACAGGCAGGAAGTGATTCATCAAACATTCCAATATCATCAATTATATCCCTATGTATTATTATTGAAGATGGCGAAATGACACATAAGGGCAGACAGTATTTGAATATATACCCGCCACGTTTTTGATGTTTCTTCCTTTGATTAACTTTTTGGCCATTTTTAATCCATATTTCATTTGTATGGCAAATCTTATACTCAGGATTTTTCATTAATAATCCCATTTGTATCATTAGTTTATTTTCATGCCATATGTCGTCACTGTCTAAAAAAGCCAGCCATGATTTTTTTGCCTCTGAGATACCTCGATTTCTTGCTGTGCTTACGCCTGAATTATCTTGGTATATATATCTTATTTGAGAGTATTGTTGCTGCACCAGTGCCTGGGAGTCATCAGTAGAGCCATCATCAACCACTAATATCTCGTGCGGGCTGAATGATTGGCGAATAACTGAATCAATCGCCCGACAAAGCAGATGCTTTCTATTGTACGTGGGAATAATGACACTAATATCCATATCTGCCTATTATATAAAAGAGAATAGGCAGGCTGGCAATTATTTACAGGTCACATTAAACTTGATATATGGCATCAGGAAGAAGAAAAAAGTCATTCTGGAGTGGGTATGACTACGACGAATTACTGGAATTAAGATTTGCCGACCTCAAAATAAAATTATCAGAAACTCCTCTCACATATCATATTCAACAGTTATATGATGAACTGGAATACAGGGGGATAAGTTTTAAACCACATTGCTGGTTGTCTGATGAATGGTTTTCTCCCGACTCAATACCCGGTATAGCCATACCATTTTATCTTGCCCATCCAAAACTGACAAAACTTGAGGCAAAGCAGGTTTATGAAGTGGAAGGGGGCACAGATCGAAGCTGTATGCGTTTGTTAAGACATGAGGCAGGCCATGCAATTTGCACGGCATACCAACTGGGGAGACGGAAGAAATTAAAACGCATCTTCGGTAATTTAAATAAACCCTATCCGGATTATTATCGCCCTAACCCCAGGAGTAAAAATTATGTGATGCATCTTGATTGGTGGTATGCGCAAAGTCATCCCGCTGAGGATTTTGCAGAGACATTTGCGATTTGGTTGAAACCCAGGTCACGGTGGCGCAAAGACTACAAAGACTGGCCAGTTTTGAAAAAACTTGAATATATGGATGAGTTGATGCAGACATTAGCGGGCAAGCGGCCGCTTAATGCCAAACGTAAGTTTATCGACCCAATTTCAATGTTAAAAAAGACCTTAAAAGAACACTATGAAGAAAAAAGAAGCCACTATAGTGTGAATGTCCCCCAGGTTTATGATAGTGAGTTAATACGCTTATTCAGGAGGGACAACGGCTCTGGCAAACGTGAACGTTCAGCTGCAGCATTTCTACGGGCATATAAAAATGAATTATGTGCGATTTGTGCCCGAGGATCAGGAATGTATCCATATGATATTGCCCAAATATTACAGGATATGATTGTCAGATGTAGAGAGCTGAAATTAAAAATATCCAGAATGGATGAAGATTTGAAAACAGATGTGGCAATTTTTGTAGTATTGCAAAGCTTGAATTACCGCCAACGTATTAGCCATAGGATCGCTATATGAAAAAGCTAAAGATTCTTGTTTTGATGCATGAAGACTTGGTTCCACCCGATTCTATGAAGGGATATTCAGACAAGGAAATTGTGGAGTGGAAGACTGAATATGATGTGGTCACGACATTGCGTGAAATGGGACATGATGTTAGACCAGTTGGAGTGTTTGATGATCTTGGTGTTATTCGAAGGGCCATCAATGAGTTTAAACCGGATATTGCCTTTAATATCCTGGAGGAGTTTCACGGCAATTCACTCTATGATTATCATGTTGCCAGCTACCTTGAACTATTAAAATTACCCTATACAGGATGTAATCCACGTGGATTGATGCTTGCGCATGATAAAGCGCTTACCAAAAAGCTTTTAACCTTTCATCGGATAAATACACCAAAATTTATCGTTTTCCCCCTGGAGATGAAAGTGAAAATACCTAAAAAATTACGCTATCCACTTATTGTAAAATCCCTGGTGGAAGAGGGTTCTTTTGGTTTGTCCCAGGCATCAGTAGTTAACACCAGGGAAAAATTAATAGAACGAATAGATTATCTACATCAAAAATTAAATACTCATGTGCTGGCAGAGGAATATATAGTCGGAAGAGAGTTATATATTTCAATCATTGGTAATACACGGTTACAAACATTGCCGCTGCTGGAATTGGAATTTGGTGAAATGCCTGACGTATCTCATAGAATTGCAACATCAAAGGTAAAATGGGACTGGCAGTATCAAAAACAGTATAAAATAGATATCGTGTCTGCAGAGAAACTGGACCTGAAATTGACTAATAGACTATTCACGATGGGAAAAAGGATTTATAAAGTACTTGGATTGAGTGGTTATGCCCGAATTGATGTTAGACTGACAGAAGATAACTCTATTTATGTCCTTGAGGCCAATGCTAATCCGGATATTGCTTACGGTGAAGAATTGTCAACTGCAGCTGAATTATCTGGGCACAATTATGAGCAATTACTGCAAAAAATTATAAATTACGGGCTCAAATACAAACCGGAAACTGCACGGATCTAGACCCAGTTTGCAAGCTTGTTGGCGTAATTAATAATACCCTGTTTCAACCTGCCATGTTTATTTAATGAATTAACATAACACTGCTCATCGTGCTCACTACGAGCGTTAATGATATCAGCTACCTTTTTTCTCTCGACAACAGGCCATCTTTTGATGCCGTTGATATTCATTAACATAGGAGACCAGGATTCCCACATAAGTTTTTGCTGGGTGTTCATTTTGCCCGGGTTCTGAAATCCAGTCAGTTGCCTTGCAGATAAAACAGTGGCGGAAATTCTCTGTTCTTTTTTAGAACAGGATTCCCAGGATAGATATTGACTTGAGCCCAGTGGAATATAGTCAAGATTGTCCATCAAGTTACAGTTGTTCAAATCTCCATTAATATTGTAGTACAGGTTTTCAGAGGATAATTCATCGAGCGTAGACAGACTGGTACGATAACCTGGACGAGAAGACATTTTCTTCAGCTCTGATTTGACCTGTTTAATGATGTCGTTGTCTATGGGTCGAAAGCCCAGCTTGTAATAAAACCACCAAACACCGGACAATAAGCCTTCCTCATTGCCATGGCCTAGTTGGTAAGGATCCAGTATAAATGTATCAACTTCAAACGCCTGGTGAGCCACTGCGAGATTTCGTGCAAAAATTTTGGCTGTCTCACCACCACGGAAAGGTGAAAATAGATTGAAGGCTATCTCGGCTGTATTAAACAGGTTAATAATCTGAAAATATCCGATAGGTATACCATTTCTGATATTCAGGAAACCATAAGTGGAATGTAGAAGATATCGACGTTCAATAACCATACTGTTAGCAATGATTTGATGACCGTCTGAAAAATTAAAACACCTGACATCTGCCGGGTTTCCGTAAGAAAATGCATTTAGATCCCTCTCATGTGTCAACATCGTTTTACGTGCCAGGTCAATATATACCTTCCCTCTGGCTCGAGAGATGAAATCGACTTCAAATTGTTGCTGTTTAAGAATCTTTACCAGTTCCGGACGTTTCCTGTCAAAGGATTCAGATTGGTATGCAATATTTTTAACGGGGATTCGGGAATTGGCAATACTAGGCGTATTCTTATTTGCAGTTAATTTATATGAAAGGTTTATGTCATCATGAATGGCTTCTCTTTCACGATCATTACTAAATGCCTCCACAAAACAGCTAATGATGTAAACTGCATCGCTATCTTTTTTATGTTTCAAAATAGATACACACTCCCCTGGTGACAGGTGTTGTAAGATATCTAACACGCCCGACTCAGGATGGCTCAATAGCAATGGTAATATCACCATGAATTTGTCTGGACTATCCAATTCGTCCCAGAGTATGGATATATCTCGCGGATATTTATTCGCCAACCAACGGGCCATGGGCCAATAAAACTGATATTCAATATCCGTGCCGGCAATGCCAGAATTAACCAGACTGGATTTTAATTGCAACAAGTCACTGCGATTGTGAAATGAAGCTAGTAGCCTCGATACACGGCTGAAAATCTTTTTATTATCTGGGTAGGCAAAAAGAAAATTTAATACATCATGGTAACGTTTTACATGCAGGGGGTTGTGGAATTCTTCAACTTCCAGGATCTTTAAAAGTTTATTTTTTTCTTCTGTCGACTGAGGATCAAACTGTGATTTGATATTCTCCAGATTCTTCAAGTAATGATGTGGTTTCATATTCTCAAAATTCCAGGTGTTTTGGGGTTCTGGGAAAGGAAATAACATCTCGAATATTATTTGCCCCTGTCACCAACATTAAAAATCTCTCTAATCCAAGCCCGAATCCTGAATGTGGAGCAGAACCAAATTTACGTGTTTCAAGATACCACCAGTAATCTTCTTCACTTAGATTATTTGCCTGCAACCTTGTTGATAGCTTATCGAGGCGCTCTTCACGTTGGCTGCCACCAATAATTTCACCGATCTTGGGCACCAGTATGTCCATGGCAGCTACTGTCTTATTATCATCGTTAATGCGCATGTAAAATGCTTTTATTGCCTCAGGATAATCACTCACAATCACCGGTTGTTTGAAATACTCTTCGGTAAGAAAACGTTCGTGTTCTGATTGCAGATCTTTACCCCAGGAAGGTATAAACTCAAAAGCTTTGTTTGAAGATTGCAGAATCTCAATCGCATGTGTATAGCTGATGCGGGAGAATTTTTTATCGATAATATTTTCAAGTCGCGAGAGTAGGTCTTTGTCTACAAATTTTAAAAACACCTCCAGGTCTTCACCGCAATGTTCCAGGGTATATTGGGTGAGATATTTTATGAATTCCTCTCCTAATTGCATATTTGCCTGAAGATCAGCAAATGCGACTTCAGGCTCAACCATCCAGAATTCCGCAATATGCCGGCTGGTATTAGAGTTTTCAGAGCGAAAAGTGGGGCCAAAAGAATAGACTTTGCCGAGACTCAAACAATAAGATTCCAGTGGGAGTTGTCCTGACACAGTCAAGTGCGCCTGTTTGCCAAAAAAATCTTCATTAAAATCGGCTTTGTTATCTTTTTTAGGGATGGCGTTAAGATCCAAATTAGTTACACAAAACATTTCTCCAGCACCTTCGCAATCGGAGCCGGTAATAATGGGAGTATGAATCCAGAAAAAACCTCGCTCATTAAAGAATTGGTGTATTGCCTGTGATAGTTTTGAACGAATTCGAAACAATGCGCCATACTTATTGGTACGTGGTCTTAAATGAGCGATTGTCCTTAGAAATTCATCCGAATGACGCTTTTTTTGAAGTGGGTAATCTTCAGCTGCACCACCTATGATACTGATTGACGTGGCCATGATCTCCCACTTCTGGCCTTTTCCTGGAGACCTGGCGAGCTTACCGGTGACAGTAATTGCACTGCCTGTGGAAAATTTCTGAATCTCATCATAGCCAGTCGTCTCCTGGTCTGCGATAATCTGTATATTCGAGAAGCAGGAACCATCATTTATTTCAATAAATGAGAAGTCTTTTGAGTCCCGCCGTGTTCGGACCCAGCCACTGATCTCGATCTCGGATAGCGGATCGGTAGCGTTCAAAAGTTCATGGATCCGTAATTTTTCATTCATATGGGCTAACCTGGCGTTAGTTAAATATTCAAAATGTAGAACTAGATTATAAATGGGTATAAAGCGATGAAAAACAGCCAATCTGAAGAATTACTCAAAACGCCATTATATTCTTTGCATAATGAGTTAAATGCCCGCATGGTGGCGTTTGCCGGCTACGAAATGCCAGTGCAATACCCAACGGGAATCAGAAATGAACATGATTATACCCGTAACACAGCGAGCCTGTTTGATATATCGCATATGGGGCAGATTGAAATCAAGGGTGATAATGTTGCTCAGGCACTGGAAACACTGGTGCCAAGCGAGATCTGTGGTCTACAAACGCATCATCAACGTTATACGGTATTTACTAATGATAATGGCGGGATACTCGATGACTTAATGGTCACCAGGTTAACTGACAGTTTTCTCCTGGTTGTCAATGCCGCCTGTAAAATCCAGGATTTTCAGTATCTAAAAAAGCAGCTTAATAATATATCCGGCATAGAATGGGTGGATGCGGCATTACTCGCTGTTCAAGGCCCTGATGCCCAGCGGATTATGAGTCAATTTAATAATAGTTTGGCGGAGATGCCTTTTCTATCTGCCATGCAGACCAGAATCGATGGTATTGATTGCCTAGTTCATCGTTGCGGCTATACCGGTGAAGATGGATATGAAATCTCTGTATCGGCCGGGCATGCAGAGCAACTGGCAAGGCATTTATTGCGGGATGAAAGGTTAAAACCTGCAGGACTGGGCGCACGTGATTCACTCCGTCTTGAGGCCGGACTTTGCCTGTATGGTCATGACCTGGATGAGAGTTCTACACCCATTGAGGCAGACCTCAACTGGGTCGTTGCAAAAAAATACAGGTCTGATACTGCTCAGCCAACTAACTTTCCAGGTGCCGATATCATCTTGTCTCAGGTTCATAATGGTGCAGGTAGAATCAGGCGTGGCTTTTTGCCTGATAGTAAAATGCCTGTAAGGGAGGGCGCAACAATTTTCAATTCGAATGGTGAAAAAGCCGGTATAATTACCAGCGGAGGGTATGGTCAATCTATTGGTAAACCTGTATGTATGGGCTATCTTGATATAAAATACGAAGACAGTAATGATTACCATGTGAATATCCGCGGAAAAGATATATCACTGATTAAAACCCCACTACCATTTGTTAGACATCGATATTATAAATAATCAATTATTACTTATTGGAAATAATGATGAGCAATGAAAAATATACTGAAGACCATGAATGGCTTCGGCCAGAAGAAGATGGCACTGTCACGGTTGGTATTACTGATTATGCCCAGGAGCAACTTGGCGACATCGTCTTTATCGAACTCCCTGAAACTGGTGCCAGTTTTGAAGCCGATAGTGAAATGGCAATTGTTGAGTCTGTTAAGGCCGCTGGAGATGTGAAAATACCTTTGGCAGGAGAGGTGCTGGAAGTAAATGAACGCCTTGTAGACGAACCGGAATTGGTGAATAGCGACCCCATAGGAGAGGGTTGGTTCATTAAAATTTCAATTAATAGTATAGATGACCTCAATAGCTTGATGGATGAATCTCAATACCAGGAGTTCATCAGCGATTTGTGAAGTTCATAATCTCCTGTAATTTTTAACAACTTTACCACAAGGAATCATCAAGCATGGCAGCAGAGAATGTGTCGTTGGAACAATTTGAGTTAAAAGGAGATTTTATCCGCAGACATATTGGGTCAGATGACACACAGCTGGAACAAATGTGTAAGTTTCTTGGGCTGTCTGCAATAGAAGATATTGTTGATTCAGCTGTTCCTGATTCCATACTTTCAAACACACCGCTTTCACTGACAGAAACCATCAGTGAACGGGCGGTCATCACCAATTTACGCACAATAAGAGAACGCAATAAAGTGTTTAGGTCAATGATTGGCATGGGCTATTATGGGACCATTATGCCGGCCGTTATCAAGCGTAATGTGCTTGAGAATCCGGCCTGGTATACCGCTTACACACCCTATCAGGCCGAGATCAGTCAAGGTAGACTGGAAGCCCTGCTCAACTTTCAGCAAATGGTAACGGACTTAACCGGCATGGAACTGGCGAATGCATCGCTTCTCGATGAAGCGACTGCTGCAGCTGAAGCAATGGCCATGTGCAAACGCTTGAGTAAATCCAAGAACAATACCTTTTTTGTTGACAAGGAATGTCATCCACAAACTATTGCTGTTGTTAAAACCAGGGCAAAATATTTTGGCATAACATTAAGAATCGGAGCACTCACCAATCAAATAGACTGCGAGGATTTATTTGGTGCATTAATCCAGTATCCGGGCACATCGGGAAATGTAGAAAATATCGAACCGGTGATTTCACTATTGCATGAACATAATATTCTAGTGAGTGTTGCCACCGATTTAATGAGTTTATTATTGTTAAAACCCCCGGGCGAAATGGGTGCAGATGTGGTATTTGGAAATTCTCAACGCTTCGGTGTGCCAATGGGCTATGGTGGGCCACATGCGGCATTTTTTGCCACACGTGAAGATTTTATCCGGCAAGTTCCGGGCAGGATTATTGGCGTCTCCAAAGATCGGGAAGGCAATAATGCCTTGCGTATGGTATTACAGACAAGGGAACAACATATTCGTAGAGAAAAGGCCACGAGTAATATTTGCACATCCCAGGTATTACTTGCTGTAATTGCAAGTTTTTATGCCATCTATCACGGCCCCCGGTCCCTGAAACTGATTGCCGGCAGGATCCATCGGTTTATGCAAATTTTTGCAGCAGGGCTCAAACAGCTTGGCTATGAACTGGTACATGATAGCTACTTTGATACGATCATGGTGAAAACTCCCAACCATGCAAATCGTCTTGCTGCCATAGCAAGGGAATCACAAATAAACCTGCGTATTATTGATTCAGACCATATTGGAGTTGCATTTGATGAGACTGTCACCCGTGAAGAAATCAGTGTGTTATGGAAGGTATTTTCACCCAAACAGTCAGACAACCTTCATATTGATGAGATAAATAAAAACTTACAGGAGAATATCCCTGAGGAATTACAGCGCCAGTCAGAATATTTAACCCATGAAGTCTTTCATGCTTATCAGTGCGAGACAGAAATGATGAGATATATGCGTCGATTGGCCAGACGTGATATAGCACTGGACCGATCCATGATCCCCTTAGGCTCATGTACTATGAA
>JAURPG010000132.1 GCA_030835405.1 Gammaproteobacteria bacterium
CTAATATCACCTCCATATGAGCAGGGATATCATGAACTTGTTTCATCCATTGAGCGATATCAGCTAAGTCAGCTCTTTTTACCTTGGCAATTGCCAAACATAATGTCAAAAGATTCAGCAATTGTGTGGTAAAGGCCTTGGTTGATGCAACGCCAATTTCCACCCCGGCCATTGTCATCATTTGCAGTTCTGTTTCCCTCGTAATTGAGCTGTCTGGGGCATTGCATATACTTAAGGTTGATAAATAATTTTCTGTCTTGGCCTTTTGCAAAGCTGACAATGTATCTGCAGTCTCGCCTGATTGAGAAATAACAACAAACAACGTCTCTGGTTCCACATAGAAGTCAAAATTTCTGTATTCACTGGCTATATCCACGGCACAAGGTATCCCCGCCAATTTTTCGAACCAATATCGGGCTACCATACCGGCGTGATAACTCGTGCCACATGCAACTATATGAACCGCACGCATCCGGCTAAATATATTTCTCTTATCCATGTCGAGTATATTAAAATCACCATCAGAAATATTTCCTGCCAATGTATTTTTGATGGCGGTTGGCTGCTGAAATATTTCCTTTTGCATGTAATGATTGAAGCCTGTTTTATCTGCTTCGTCATGGTATACATCAGTCATTTGGACAGGTCTTTCTATTTTATGATTAGCAGCATCAGTAATCGTGACCCCTGAGCCAAGATTGATCTGAGCAATATCTCCATCTTCCAGTACGATATATTTTCTTGTATATGGGAGTAAGGCAAAAATGTCAGATGCAATAAAGTATTCAGCATCGCCGATCCCAATAATTAAAGGGCTGCCATGTCGGGCGGCGAATATTTGATCGGGGTATTCTTTAAAGATAACGCCTATAGCATATGCTCCCTCCAGTACATTTACCGTATCACTGATTGCCAGAACCGGGTCATTTTTCTCTGTTAAATTAAGATGGGCCAGATGAGCGATTACCTCGGTATCTGTTTCAGAACAAAATTCATACCCCTGTTTAATCAGTCGTTCACGAAGTATTGCATGATTCTCTATTATTCCATTATGCACTATTGCAAGCTGTTCATTACTGACATGGGGATGTGCATTTATTGATGATGGTGCACCATGAGTAGCCCATCGTGTATGGGCAATTCCAATCACTCCAGACAGGGGATCATTTTTTATCAATGACTGCAGGTCTTTAATTTTACCAATACATTTTCTTACGCAGATATTCCCTGCTTGATCCACCACGGCGATCCCCGCTGAATCATAGCCCCGGTATTCGAGACGCTTCAACCCGGCCGATAATTTATCAACTACATTAGTTTGGCTTATGACACCAATAATCCCACACATATGAAAGGCCTTTAATATCCAGACAATTCTCTCTTAGGAGAAAAACATTATATAGGAAATAAAGATTGGTCGGGGCGAGAGGATTTGAACCTCCGACCACCTGCACCCCATGCAGGTGCGCTACCAGGCTGCGCTACGCCCCGAATTGATAGTTAAAATGAATAAAGTGAAAAGTACCAAAGAACGTAAAAATATCCAGTTAGGTATTAAAAGAAAATCGGAGATGTTAAATCTTTTAACTTTTGACTTTAAACTTTTTGCTGCGTTAATCTGGGTTAACGCTTCAGTAAATCCAGGACTTCCTCAAGCTCACATCTAAGTTGCTTAATGATTTGCTGGCTCTGAATGGAATCATCTTTGGCCTCAGTCCCTGAAAGCTTTAACCTTGCCCCACCTATGGTAAACCCATGTTCATACAACAAGCTACGTATCTGACGGATAATAATGACATCATGGCGCTGGTAGTAACGACGGTTACCCCGACGTTTTAATGGCTTTAATTGGGGAAATTCCTGTTCCCAATAGCGTAAAACATGGGGTTTTACTGCACACAGGTCACTGACTTCACCAATGGTGAAATAGCGTTTTCCAGGTATTGCCGGTAATTCAGTATTATTGGACGCTTCCAACATAGGATTCTACTCTCGATTTTAACTTCTGCCCTGGTCTGAATGTGACCACCCGACGGGCGCTAATGGGGATTTCTTCCCCCGTTTTTGGATTTCTGCCGGGCCTTTGGTTCTTGTCTCGCAAATCAAAATTTCCAAATCCCGATAATTTCACCTGATTTCCGCTCTCAAGTGATGCCCTGATTTCTTCAAAAAACATTTCTACCAGTTCTTTTGCTTCACGCTTATTCAGGCCGAGCTCCTGGTATAACATTTCTGCCATATCTGCTTTGGTTAATGCCCCCATGATCTATTCTCTCAAAATAGCTCCAAATTGATTATTTAACGAACTAACGACATCGTTGATCACAATGTCCGCCTCCTCATCCGTTAGAGTGCTGGAAGATCTGCGAAAGGTCAAGCCCAATGCAAGACTTTTTTTCCCTATATCAATACCTTCGCCCTGATATACGTCAAACAACTCTAGGTTATCCAACAGTTCATAGGAGGTATTTTTTATAGAATTAATCACTTCAATTGCTGGTAATTTTTCATCCACAATAACCGAAATATCTCGTCTAATTGACGGATATTTGCTGATTTTCATGTATTTTGAAGGTGTTTTTGCCGTAATTTGCGGGATATCGATCTCAAAAACATGGATTGTTTCGGCTATATCCAGATCTGCCTGAATACCTGGGTCGATAGTTCCAATATAACCAATATTCTGATTTTTATAGTAAATTTCAGCATTTTGATAGGGGTGTAAGGCCTTGATATCTGAATTTTTATATATCAAATCAACCGGGTCCAGAAACTGGCTCAAAACCGCCCCTAAATCAGATTTTATACTATAGTAATCACTTGATATATCTTCCATACCCCATTGTTTTTCATACATATTACCGTAAGTTAAACCTGAAATTTTGTCTGTTTCTTTAATTGCACCCTGTTCTATATCAAAACAACGACCAAATTCAAATATTTTCAACCTGTTCTGTTGGCGTTTTATATTAAATTGAAGCGCCTTGAGTAATCCCGGCAGCAACGTTTGCCGCATGACAGACATATCTGTGGAAATAGGATTCATAAGCGTTAATGATTCCCCATCAAAGCCTAGTAAATTTTGCAAGTCTGCGTCGACAAAACTATAGGTAATGACCTCTGTATAACCAATGGAGACCAAACGATTTACTAACAATGAATATAGTTGGGTACGTTGATGACGTTTTTGTAGATTTATACTGACAGTTGGCAGGGTCTCTGGAATATGATGATAGCCATAAACCCGGGCAATTTCTTCGATGAGGTCTACTTCCTGCTCTATATCAAACCGGTAGGATGGCACTGTCACTTTCCAGCCATCCTTGAGTTCTTCAAGTTCAAAGCCTAATTTTTTCAGGATTGCAGATGAGGTTGTGGATTCAATTTCGCTGCCCAGGAGTGAATTCACCTTGGCATGATGTAGTAAAACGTTTTTTTGGTCCGGTAAATCTTTCATAGCCTGAGCATTTACTATCGGACCGGGGGCACCATCGCAATACTTTAACAAAAGAGAGCTAAGCCTTTCTAAGGCTCGCTCGGCGAGTTCAGGATCCACACCCCGTTCGAAACGATGAGAAGCATCAGTATGAAGTCCATACTGCCTGGCCCGTCCCATTATGGCAGTCGGCGTGAAAAAGGCAGATTCAAGAAATATATCTGTGGTACCTGTCGTAACAGCAGTTGTCTCACCCCCCATTATACCTGCCATGGCAATTGCACCGGTTTTATCACTTATAACCAGAGTATTTTGCTCCAGCTTATAATTCTCGCCATCAAGTAAGATGAGCTGTTCCTGTTTCTTAGCCATGCGTACAGTGATGTTTCCATCAAGTTTTTGCAGATCAAATGCATGCATAGGTTGTCCCATTTCCAGCATTACATAATTTGTCAGATCGACAATAATATTAATTGCCCTTACCCCGGATCGTCTCAAACGCTCTTTTATCCAGGTAGGCGTAATAACGCTGGAATTTATACCTTTAATTATTCTGCCACAGTACCTTGGGCAAGATTCAGGATGCTGCAGGTAAATATCCAGCTTGTCTTGTATCTTTGATGGGACTTTTTGTACCGTGGGAAGGAAATGGTTTGAATCTGTTAAAACACTTAGCTCCCTGGTTAAACCGATAACGCTTAGACAATCACCACGATTAGGGGTCAATGATATATCGAATACATTATCTTCTAGAGACAGATAGTTTATAAATGCTTCACCGGGACTTGCATCAGCATCCACTTCATACAGACCTGTTGAAGCATCTACCAGGCCAAGCTCAAATGCTGAACACAACATCCCTTCAGACTCGACACCATGAATCTCACGCTTTTCAATTTTTTGGCCGTTCTTTAATACCGAGCCTGGTTTTGCATACGGATATAGTTGTCCAGCAGAAACATTTTCGGCACCACATACCACTTGTTTTATATCCGTGCTGCCATCTTCCACTTCACATAATGATAATTTCTCTGTTCCAGATATTCTCTCACAACTGACAACTTTTCCGATCACCACCCCTGAAACATCAATAGCGCAAGGTTCTACTGCATCAACTTCAAGCCCAGCCATGGTGAACAGCTCTGATTTATTATTTGTTGATAATTCTTTATCAACAAACTCATCTAACCATTTCTCACTAACTTTCATTTATCTGCCCCAGATGACCAGCAAGTATTTTATTGAAATTGACATAGAAACCTTATGTCATTTTCAAAAAATAACCGGATATCATCTATCCCTAATTTCAACATTGCCATACGTTCAACACCCAGGCCGAAAGCAAAGCCGGAATAAATTTCACTGTCTATCCCCACATTGTTTAACACGTTGGGGTGTACCATCCCACAACCCAGTATTTCCATCCAGCCATTCGCCCCCATAATATCCACTTCGGCAGAAGGCTCTGTAAATGGAAAATAAGATGGCCTGAATCTGACGTCTAGATCTCGCTCAAAGAATCGAGTTAAAAAAGAATTTAAAACTCCTTTTAAATCAGAAAAGGTTACATTTTTATCAATCAATACCCCTTCTATCTGGTGAAACATGGGTGTATGAGTCATATCTGAATCGCAACGAAACACACGACCGGGTGCAATAATAGCAATGGGAGGAGTTGTTTCCTTCATGTACCTTACCTGCACATTTGAGGTATGGGTCCTTAATAATTTATCGGCGTCAAAGTAGAACGTATCATGCATAGCCCTTGCCGGATGATGTTCGGGAATATTTAATGCCTCAAAATTATGGTAGTTGTCTTCAATTTCGGGCCCATCTGCCACTTCAAACCCGTTAGAGATGAATATTTCCTGAATTTCGAATAATGTCTGGGTAATAGGATGAAGGTTCCCTGGCCGTTGCCCTCGGCCAGGTAAAGATATATCAATATATTCTGCCTCCAGTTTTGCCGCATATTTTCTGGATGCCAACTCTGATTTTTTATTACTAATTGCCTCTTGCAAAGACAGCTTGGCTTTATTGATTTTTTGCCCGGCGATGGGCCTTTCATCAGCAGGTAATTTACCTAGTTGCTTGAGTCTATCGGTCAGCAGGCCTTTTTTACCTAAAAACTGGATGCGAAGTTGCTCAACTGACTCAACGTTAGAAGCAGAATTGATTTCATCTAACGCGTTTTTGAGTATGTGGTCTAAATCACTCATCGTCTCATATCGACAGGGCAGGCATGCCCATCCCGCTCAAAAGGATTGTTTGATGGTAATGCTGGAAGTTTAATATCAACCGGGTAATTCATGTTCACGAATTACACCCAACGTTTTTATTAATTTGTCAGAACCGTCCTTGCTTCATCAACTAGGCTGGCAAAAGCAGATTGATCATGGACAGCCAGATCAGCAAGCATTTTTCTATCAACATCGATCTGGGCTTTATTAAGTCCGTTTATCATCTGACTATAAGACATGCCATGTAATCTTGCCGCCGCATTTATCCTGGCGATCCAAAGAGCACGAAATTGACGTTTGCGTTGACGTCGATCTCTGTATGCATATTGACCTGCCTTCGTAACTGCTTGGGTTGCGGCACGATATACATTTTTTCGCCTGCCCTGATATCCCTTGGCCTGGGCCAGGACTTTTTTATGTCTAGCATGGGCTACGACGCCCCTTTTAACTCTCGCCATTCTATCTCTCCAAATCTACATGTATGGGATCATCCGGGCGACCGCCTTCTGATCTCTTTCATGTACTTCACTCATAGGCCGCAAATGTCTTTTTCGTTTTGTACTCTTTTTTGTAAGAATGTGGCTACGAAAAGACTGTTTATGTCTTATTTTTCCTGACGCTGAACGGGTAAATCGTTTTGCAGCGCCTCTATTTGTTTTTATCTTTGGCATTAAATATAAACTCCATCTACTCTCTATTTTTTTGACGCAATTACCATAACCATTTGTCTACCTTCCAGTTTTGGCACTTGCTCTACTACTCCATATTCCAGAAGATCTTCCTCTATACGCTTAAGCATCTTCATTCCCAAATCCTGGTGGGCCATTTCCCTTCCGCGAAATCGCAGGGTAACTTTCACTTTATCGCCGTTGTTTAAAAATCGGGTGATATTTCTCAATTTAACTTGATAATCACCTTCCTCTGTTCCAGGCCTGAACTTGACTTCCTTGATTTGTATCTGCTTTTGTTTTTTCTTGGCAGCATGTTTCTTTTTATTCTGCTCAAATAAAAACTTACCAAAATCCATTATCCTGCACACAGGTGGCTCAGAATTTGGCACAATTTCCACCAAATCCAGACTCGCATCATCTGCCAGGCCTAATGCCTCTTTGGTTGATACAATTCCTACTTGTTCCCCGTCCTCTCCTATTAACCGGACTTTGTCTGCAATGATTTCCTCATTCAAACGGTTCTGTTTTTCAACTACGATATGTTTTTCCTCCCTCCTAAATATTACGACCGTGGCACGCGATTTCATCATTCAGGCGCTTGATAAAACCATCGAGTTCCATAGAACCCAGGTCTTTGCCCTCTCGCGTACGCACGGCCACAGAATTTGTTTCGACTTCTTTTGCCCCAATAATTAACTGATAGGGCACACGTTGCATTGCGTGCTCGCGGATTTTAAGGCCGATCGTTTCATTTCTCAAGTCAGATTCGACCCTGAATCCTTGTTTTTTCAGGGTTTCTTCAATTTTTTTCACATATTCGCCCTGATGGTCAGTAATTGACACAATTGCCGCCTGTACTGGTGACAGCCATAAGGGGAATGCCCCCTCATAATGTTCAATTAAAATCCCGATAAACCGCTCTAGCGAGCCTAAAATTGCCCTATGCAACATGACGGGTACCTGTTTTTGGCTATTTTCATCCACATATGTGGCGCCAAGTCGCCCCGGCATTGAAAAATCTGCCTGAATTGTTCCACATTGCCATACCCTGTCAATACAATCTCGCAGTGAGAAATC
>JAURPG010000133.1 GCA_030835405.1 Gammaproteobacteria bacterium
GAACTCCACACTGATCCGTTTTCCATAAATATCCTGCTGAAAATCAAACAGATTTACTTCCAGCGACATATCTTCGCCATCAAATACAGGCCGGGTGCCAATACTGGCAACACCATCGTGAATTGTATCATTTAGACCATGGATTCTAACGACAAATACACCAGACAATGGGTAATTTACCCTCCTACAAGCGATGTTCGCAGTGGGATAGCCCAACTCCCTGCCACGTTTATCGCCGTGGATAACAGTACCATCAATACAGTAGGGTCTACCAAGTAATTCCCTTACCAGGTTAAAATCGCCAATGGCCAGGTGACCTCTCACCAGGCTACTACTGACTCGCATGCCATTATAGTGAAATGTTTGTGCGGGGATAAGTTCAAATTTATTTTTCTTTGACATTTCTCTCAGCAGATCAACATTTCCTTCTCGTTTATTGCCAAACCTGAAATCATCACCCACGATGAGACCCTGAACATTCAATTTCCTAACCAGGATATCTTCGATAAATGACACTGCCTTCAAACGGGCCACTGATTCATTAAACCGAAGACAAATAACATTTTTGACATTCATTTCTTCCAAAAGCTCAAGCTTCTGGCGAAAATCCGTCAACCTTGCCGGTGCTGTCGCTGGTGTAAAATATTCCATGGGATAGGGTTCGAACGTCATTATGACCGGTAACAAGTCACGCTCGCTGGCATAACTGGTTAATTGTGTGATAACGGACTGATGTCCCAGGTGCAAGCCATCAAAATTCCCTATGCTCAGGACGCATGGGGGATGATCTTTAATATCTGAAATGCTTCTAATAACTTTCATTTGCTTTACTTAGGTGAGATAAGGTCACGTAGTCTAATACCCTGGATGTAAATGCCGGCGAAATATATGAGGATACCTGCAATGATACATAATACCAATTGCATAACACGTTGATAAACATCCCATTGAAACCAGGCGTCCTGCCCGGGTATCAGCATGATTAAACATATAGACATGATAATCACAGCGATACAGGCAACCCGTAGCATTTTGATCTCAGGTTTCAACGACACATGGATACCGGACTGTTTTAACTTCAGATATAACAGACCTGAATTCAGATAGGCAGACAGCGATGATGCCAATGCCAGCCCCGCGTGCTGGAAGTATCCCACCAGCATGAGGTTCAGGACAATGTTTGCCACCATGGCAATGGCTGCAATCTTTACCGGGCTGCTGGTGTCCTGCCTGGAAAAAAACGCCGAAGAAAATACCTTGATTAAAATAAAACCCGGTAAGCCAATTGCGTAGGCCATCAGACTTTTACTCGACATAATCACATCGTTGGTGGTGAATTCGGCATATTGAAACAAGGTTGTCAAAATTGGTACCGACAATAAAGCAAGGCCTACTGCGGCGGGTATGGCAATGATAAAAACCAATCCAAGCGCCCAGGAAACGATTCCGCTAAAGGTGGCATTGTCCCCCCTGGTATGTTCTATGGAAAGGTTTGGCAAGATCACCGTTGCCAGTGCGACCCCAAAGACCCCCAATGGTAGCTCTACCATTCGGTCGGAGTAATATAGCCAGGAGATACTGCCGGTTTGTAAAAAGGAGGCTATCAAGGTATCGATTAACAGATTGATCTGGGTAATGGAAACGGCAAACAAGGTGGGCAGCATCAATGTCATGATCCTTTTTACCCCCTCCCGGTCACGGTTGAACCGGGGAATGGGTAATAACTTGAGCTTGAGTAAAAATGGCACCTGAAAACTTAACTGAATCACGCCAGCGATCAATACCCCCCAGGCCAGGGCGACTACCTGTTGTCCTTCTGGAAATGCCGGGGCCAACCAGATGGCACAACCAATCAGTGACAGATTCAGTAACACCGGGGTAAATGCCGGTATACCAAAGTTATGATAGGTATTGAGTATGGCACCGGCAAAGGCCGTCAGTGAGATAAACAGGATATAGGGAAAGGTTACCTGCAGCATCTTAGAGGCCAGCCCAAACTTCTCAGTCTCACCAATAAATCCTGGGGCGAATATACTGATTAATAGCGGTGCCAAAACGACCCCAAGGGCGCTGATTATTAGCAAAATCAGACCCAGTGTGGCCCCGGTCTGGTCGATTAAGGCCTGGACCTCTTCTGGTTTACGCTTTTCCCGGTATTCCGACAAGACAGGGACAAAGGCCTGGGAGAATCCTCCCTCAGCAAATAATCGACGAAGAAAATTCGGGATCCGAAAGGCAACGATAAAGACGTCAAAACCCAGCCCGGCCCCAAATAGCCGGGCCAGGATGATATCGCGGATCATTCCAAATACCCTGGAAATCATCGTCATACCGCCCACCAGGCGGGTAGATTTGAGCATACTGGCCATTTATCGCATTATCTGAGTATCCAGCATCACATTATAAAAAATGCTTATCTGATTGTTTATATGAGAAATATTCACCATACAGAGGATATCATAAACCGACACAAGGATTGACAAATTGCTGTTAAATCAGCATAGTGCGCGCCTTTCATTCATTTATTAACTCAGGAGAATTCATTGGCCAACATTCAATCAGCCAAGAAAAGGGCCCGCCAGGCAGTTGTCCGTCGTGGACGTAACGCCAGCCAGCGGTCTTTTTTACGTAACCAGATCAAACAGGTTATTTTAGCCATACAAAATGGCGACAAGACTGCCGCACAGTCAGCCTATGAAAATGCTATTCCCGTTATCGACAGGATGGCAAACAGAGGCTTGATACACCGTAATAAGGCAGCCCGTCATAAGAGCCGGTTAAATAAGCAAATTATCGCTTTGGCTTAGGCATTAACTAGCAAGTTAATGTGACTGGCTAATAGTCATTCCGGAAATCCCAAAGAGATTATCCGGTATCCCCTTCCCTTAGGGAAGGTAGGATGGGGTCATTAAAGTGCGCTACAGGCGCTCATATAAATGACTGAATGCTGGGTCAAGCCCGGTATGACAACAGTATAGATAAGCCAAACTAGAAATCTCTTACAGAGTAAGCCTTCCTGACAGGTTGAAACTACTAACGTAGATCAATAATGCCTTTTACTCACTTAGTTAAAACTAGAGCTCAATATGCATATCGGATGATATGCTACTTGCGCAGTGGGTACTTTAGTAACAATGGGACGACGAATTTCCAGTTCTATCGAATTATGGCCTGGTGATAGTTACTAAATAATTACCATGTTATCAAGGTGGATAAGTTCGTCCTCACCCACATACCCCAGTATGGGCTCAATCTGGTTACTGGGCTGCCCCATAATCTTCCTGGTCTCATCAATGTTATAATTTACCAGACCCCTGGCTATCTCACTTCCCTGGCCATCGATACAGCGTACGATCTCACCACGACGAAAATCACCCTTTGCACTGACCACACCTACGGCCAAGAGGCTACGCCCTCCTTCCTTCAGGACTTTTGCCGCACCATCATCGAGGACAAGCTCACCTGCCAATTTGGACTGCCCCGCCAACCATTGCTTACGAGCGGTCACATGACCGAGTTTCGTCCCTAACAAGGTGCCGATGTCTTCGCCATTATTAAGACGGGTCAGGACTTCTTCATCTGCCCCATTGGCAATAATGGTAGTGGTACCGGATTTTACAGCGATTTCTGCGGCGCATAATTTTGTCAGCATCCCACCGCGGCCTAATCTCCCCACTTCCCCCGCATATCTTTCAAGTGATTTATCGCCCGCCTCTGCATAGCTGATTAATTTGGCATCATCAAATTTATGCGGGTCTTTATCAAACAGACCAGACTGATCAGTCAGGATCACCAGGAGATCTGCTTCAACCAGATTGGATACCAGACCCGCAAGGGTATCATTGTCACCAAACTGAATCTCATCGGTGGCGACGGTATCATTCTCATTAACGATAGGCACCACATCCATCCCCAATAATGTCCTCAATGTGGACCTAGCGTTTAAATACCGGCCTCTGTTGGATATCTCATCATGAGTAATCAGGATTTGTGCGGTATGGGTATGATATTTTTGGAAACAGGATTGATAGGCCTGAATCAGCCCCATCTGCCCCACTGCCGCCACGGCCTGCAGCTCATGAAGGCTATGTGGCCGTTTTTCAAGGCTGAGACGGTTAATCCCCTCTGCAACGGCACCGGATGATACCAGGACGACCTCTTTCCCCGCATTTCGAAGCGTCATGATCTGAGATACCCAATTATCCAGGGTTTCCGTTTTCAATCCCAGGCCATTATTGGTTAATAAGGAACTACCAATCTTCACCACCCACCTGCTGGAATCTTTAAGTCCTTCTCTATCCATCATTCAACACTATCTTCAGAAACAAGGTTAGTATTTATCCAATTCATGATCTCTTGTACCAGCTCTCTACACCCATTACCCGAAATGGCAGAGATGCTATAACATGGCATATCCGTTTTTTGTCGCATTATACCGCTTTTTAATTCTTCAACGTCTGCTTCATCCAGACAGTCTGTCTTGTTTAAAACCAGCCATCGGGGCAGTTTGCCGAGCTTGACTTCAAACTGTGACAGTTCATTTTCAATCACGCCAATTTGTTCTAATATCTGTTCCACATTCGGATAGGTAGCAATATCGATAATATGTAATAACAATCGTGTTCTAGACAGGTGTCTGAGAAATTGGATACCAAGCCCGGCACCGGTCGAGGCACCTTCAATCAAACCAGGGATATCGGCAATGACGAAACTGCTCTCTGAATTCACTCGCGCCACACCCAAATGAGGGTATAAGGTCGTAAAGGGGTATTCTGCCACCTTGGACCTGGCCTTCGTTACCTGGCGAATAAACGTAGACTTACCCGCATTGGGCAACCCAAGCAACCCCACATCCGCCAACAGTTGCATCTCCAGGCGTAACTCTCTCTCCTCACCTGCCTCACCCTTGGTAAATTTGCGTGGTATCCGGTTGGTACTGCTCTTAAACCTGATATTGCCAACGCCATGTCCCCCGCCTTTGGCCACCAGTAATTGTTGTCCGTCTTTTACTAGGTCTCCTATCAGGTCGCCCGTATCGGCTTCATATACCAGCGTCCCTAAAGGGACCCTTATATGCAGGTCTTCGCCGGCCTTCCCATAACGTTCCTTGCCCATACCGTTCTGGCCCCTGCCTGCGCAAAATATCTTCGAATGACGAAAATCAACCAGGGTATTTAATCCCTTGTCCACTACCAGGTAGACACTGCCGCCATCACCACCATCGCCGCCATCCGGCCCGCCTTTGGGAATAAATTTCTCCCGACGAAAGCTCGAACAGCCATCTCCACCGTTACCGGCTACGACTTTGATCACCACTTCATCGACGAATTTCATAATATTTTTTAAATTATTTTAGATGACAGGATTGACAGGATTCATGAGAAAAAAATATTTCATTGCATAAACCTCTAATCCTGTAAATCTTGTTAATCCTGTTTATTATATTTTTAATTAACTGTTTCTAATATGAATCTAAAAATAAAAAACCCCGCTCGGTGGCGGGGTCTTAGATATTAAATATAATCTATTCAGCTCAGACGGCCACCACGTTAACAAATGTCCTGTTCTTCGGGCCTTTCTTTTCAAATTTTACCTGGCCATCAGACTTGGCAAACAAGGTATAGTCTTTTCCACATCCCACATTCGTTCCAGGATGCATCTTGGTGCCGCGCTGCCTGACGATGATATTTCCGGCTTTTACAGTTTCACCGCCAAATTTTTTTACACCCAAACGTTTGGACTCTGAATCGCGACCGTTTCGTGTACTGCCACCTGCTTTTTTGTGTGCCATTTTGCTAAATCTCCACTGCTTAAGCGTTGATACCTGTTATCGCCAACTCGGTAAAGCCCTGGCGATGCCCCATTTGACGACGGTAGTGCTTACGGCGCTTCATTTTAATGATATTGACTTTAGGTCCGCGACCATGGGATTTTACCGTTGCCGATACCGATGCGCCGTCAACAGTGGGTTTCCCGACCTTTACATTATCGCCATCTGCCACCAGAAGGACATCCTCAAGCTTGATGACAGAACCTTCATCTGCGGTCAACTTCTCCACCTTGATGGTATCACCCTGCTTTACCCGGTACTGTTTACCACCACTTTTAATGACTGCGTACATCTTCGGTCTCCAAAATCCACTGACTACTATTAGAAAGGTTGCAGATTCTAAGGAAATGTGGCCTGAGATACAAGTCAATATTGATGTTTTTTAAGGTATTTTTTTGTAATTTCAGTAATTTTCTTCCTAAATCTAACATTTCATTAAAATCAGTGTTTCTTGTATAAAAATCAGTAACATTTCATCCCTGAAATTGGCAGAATACGCGCTATCTATAGAGATATCATTATGAATACGCTAAAAACCCAACAAAACAAAACCAGGGAAATGCTACAGGCCCAACCAGATATCGAATCTGTTCGTCAGCTCATCGCTAGTGATATGGACAATGTGAACCGACTGATTGAAAAACGCCTGTATTCAGAGGTGGAGCTAATCAATCAGCTGGGGAGTTATATCGTCAACAGTGGGGGTAAACGGCTGCGCCCCGCCCTGGTGCTGCTGAGTGCCGGCTTATTTGGCTATCGAGGTAATCTCCATATTGAAATGGCCACCATAGTTGAATTTATCCATACCGCGACACTGCTTCACGATGATGTGGTGGATGCCTCGCTATTAAGACGGGGCCAGAAGACCGCCAATCAACGCTGGGGGAATGAAGCCAGTGTGCTGGTGGGGGATTTTCTCTATTCCCGTGCCTTCCAGATGATGGTGGAAGTCAATTCCATGAGGATTATGGAGATCATGTCCGAGACCACCAATGTCATAGCCGAAGGTGAAGTCCAGCAACTGATTAATTGTCATGACCCTGATACTACGGAAGACAGGTATATGAAGGTCATACAAAACAAGACCGCCAAACTCTTTGAGGCTGCTGCACAATCAGGGGCCATCATTTGCCACCGCCCCCTGGAAGATGAACACGCCATCGCCTCTTATGGTCGACATCTTGGCACCGCCTATCAACTCATCGATGATGTCCTAGATTACAGCAGCTCCGCTGAGACCCTGGGCAAGAATATCGGCGATGACCTGTCAGAGGGCAAACCTACACTACCCTTAATATATGCCATGGAGCATAGTGATCAAGCAACTTCCATGGTCATTCGCAATGCCATTGAACATGGTGGCATAGACCAGATCGAACAAGTGCTTGAGGCAATTGAACAGACTGGCGCAATCTCGTACACTGCCGAGCGCGCAAATGAAGAGGCAGAAAAAGCGATTGATGCTATTGCCAAGTTGCCAGATTCGAAATATAAGCAAGCACTAATCATTTTGGCAAAATTTTCAACATCTCGAGAACACTGAAGATATAATAAGTGAATATTGAAATAGTTAAAAATCAAGTAGAAGACATTCCTTACATGTCATTCTCTATAGCCAGAGATATAACAAACATAATTAAAAAAAAATTATAAAAGCATATTAGAACTTGGCTTTTATCAAGTTGTTTCAACATGTTATTTCGCAGCCGCAATAGACGAAATTGGAGGCAGTCAGATAACAACAATTGATTTAGTCAGTGCAAAAAGACATAAACCCGGCATTCAAAAATTACTTACAGGACTAGGTTTAAATAAATACGTCAACATCTATTTCGAACCAAGTTCATACTTATGGAGATTAATGAAATTTCTGGAACAAGAACCATCGCCAAAATTTGATTTTTGTTACATTGATGGAGCGCATAACTGGAACGATACAGGATATGCTTTTTTTCTCGTCGATAAATTATTAAACCCTGGTGGGTTGATTTTATTCGATGACCTGGACTGGACTTATGCAAAAAGCCCGAGCCAGAAAGACAGCCCACATGTTAAACGAAAACCTGAAGAAGAAAAAACGACTCCTCAGGTGCGAAAAGTATTTGAATTACTGGTAAAACCTCACCCTTCATATCATTTTTTTTTCAGAAAATAAGGGGCAAGGTTATACATATAAAAAGTAACTATGAATGACAATAATTTATATTCATAATTGAGTATTCGGGGTGTAGCTCAGCCTGGTAGAGCACCACGTTCGGGACGTGGGGGTCGTAGGTTCAAATCCTGTCACCCCGACCAATTCAAGAAAAGCCCATACGTATACATGGATTGTCACACAGTTGCTAAAAAAATTATGCATACTTAACATATATCTAAATAATTATATGTTTGACCCTATCAACTTCTCAATCAAAATTACCAGTATCCCATGAAGTAATTCAGTAAATAATTTATTAATCTTCAAAAAGTACCTTATTGATTTATCAGATAACATTGGCGAGAGTATGCCCTGCTATGCACAAACCACGATAAATATGAAATAGTATTAAACCCGCCGCAACCATGCGTTTGGAGCATAGGTAACATTGTGCCCATAAAAATCACAAAGAGATTCGTCAATAATATAGCGATTACCTGTGCGGTCCAGAAACTCAGCAACAGCACGATTCGGCCCATCTTTGAACGTCCTATAGTTATCGCTTTCTAGATCAGCTAGTACTCCATCTTCAACAACCAACATGTCGCCAGGTTGCAAGTACCAATCAAAATATTCAAGAACCTTAATGGTTGTATCATATGTATGTGCACTATCTTCAATTACTAACCAGGGATGTGGTACAGACGAAATTACATCATTTGGAAAAGTTTCATCTGGTTTCGCAGCATCTCCTTGATAAGTGAACACCCCTGGAACCTCTAATGATGGAGAGATAATGTCGATAGTTAATAGTTGGGTACTGTCTAGGCCAAGTGCTTTACATTGATCTTTCAACCAAACAGCACTACCTCCTTCTAATGTCCCAATTTCAATTATCGTTGCAGGTCTGAGGCGCTCCAAAACTCGAAGGTAAAGTACAATATCGAATGGATCCTTTGCAAATTTTAACCCCTTATATGTTGTATTCAATGTGCCACGTTGGATATTTGCAAGAGGCACAGTTGGCAAGTCTACCTTAAAGTTACGGCATCGAATTGAATGCACTTTACGTTGATTATCTAATTGGGAATAAATTCCTTTTGTAAAACTGTGATAATCTAGTGATCCAACATATCTTGATTCATATTTAGGTGTAGAAAATGACATTCCATGAATTGATATATACTCTTCATGCATTTTTTTACGAGCATTAGCAGTTCCGTTTGTTGCAACGCCACCATGAACCTGGTGGAATGTGCCTTCTCCCAATATCATCCACGGATGCCCGTTCGAAGCTGCTACAATGCGAGTCCAAAGATCAAGATTTACGAAACCACCTCCCGGCGCCTCAAATCTTTCATCTAGCCCCCCAATTTCTTCCCACAAATGACGATCCATAAACAAAGCGTTTGTCTCATTGATGCAACCAAACCAACCTTGCCTCGAAGAATCTGCGAGTACAGATATTTCAAATAGACGATATCCATTTTCCTGCCAACTAACAGATTCAAGAAGGGCATCCTCATATGTATTATTGTATCCTTGGAAAACACTACGCATTTGCACATCCGGCCCTAGATGAAACCCTAACGTTCCTATAGCTTTAGAAGAGTTTGCACACCAAGCTTTATAAGCAAGATTTATGATGCCAGGCGAGGCAAGGCGTGCCCCATCAATCCATAGCCCGACAATATTTCCACGAAGAGATTTCATCGCGGAATTAATCGCAGATGAAGGTGAAACTTTAATTACTTTAGGTCGTACTACCTGTACTTCTGGGCAGACAGATTGCAATTCGTTTTCACAAATGGGTGTAGTTGAGCCGTTATCGAGAACAATAATCTCTAAATTCAGATTTTCAATATTTAATTGATACTGCTTTGATAGTGTGAAAAGAGTACGTGGAAGTTCGCGCTCCATATTGAATGCACACACTAGTATACTAATATCAATGACAGAGTGATTATTCATCATCCAATAATTTTTTCAAGATTTTCCAAAGTTGGCGCAATTGCATTTTGTCGAGTTAGAATCTCGACAGGTGGAGGTGTATCAGTCGTTTCAGAAAATTTACGCATCAACTTGTTATAATTATTCCACAAACTCCGTTCATCAGGATTAAGATTGGTAATTATGAGTAAACCTGCTGGCCGTGTATTCAGCCAAAATAACTTTAGATCTGGACGATTTATTATGAGAAATTCGGCAAAGCGCCAAACATCACCAGCCCAAACTCGTGAACACCGATTCCGTTCTGCTTGGATCGGATGATTTGGCAAAACATCATCAAGAACAATTACACCATTAACACTCATCCGCTTTTCAATATTCATAAAATCGCGAAATACATTCTCTGCTAAATGCATGCCATCGATAAATGCCAGATCGATAGAATCTCCCGAAAGGTTTTCGCCACGAAAAAAAAAGTAATCATCACTTGTACATTGATGCAATTCAACATTCTCACCAGCTAAAAAGTCTGGATGCAGGTCCGGCTCAATCGCGATCGTCCTACATTTGGCAAGTGCCAGACTTTTGCCCTTACGAACACCAATCTCAAAATAAAGTTTTGGCTTTATTAGCGCATGCAGGTCTTTGAGCACCTCTAAATAATCTCTAGTGCCAACTTGAATCTCAGCTTCTGGGTTATCATTTAATTCGAACTGATAATTCACATTTGTTTTAACTGACTTATGATGATGTACTGGATGGACATGCCTCCCTTTTTGAAAAACCCCAACAAGGTCCCTCCATGGTCCACGTTCATCTTTCCAGGATTGAACTAAACGTAATCCAGACCATTCAGCAAGCGCCTGGTATGAATCTGGATAAAAGCGGTAACAGTCAACTGGGTATCGATGAACAGGACCGCTCGAAGGCGCAATAATGAATGCCATACCATTTGGTTTTAAAATCCTGAATATCTCATTAAATACCAACCAGAAATGTGGGCAATGCTCAAGCATCTGACCAGAAAGAACCAGATCAACAGAATTATCATCGAAAGGAAGGTGATATATATCATTCAAAACAATATCGACACATGGACCAGGTTCAAGGTCAAGCCCAAAGTATTGAACATTGTCTGGTAATAATTCTTTATATGACCCATTTATATTCATGGCGCCGATATCGACAACTTTCTGGGGCCCAGAATTAACAAAAAAATAATCCAAGCACCTACGCATACTTTCCATTGAAGATGCATGCATTACCTTAAATACCTTTTAAAAGGTTACTCTTTTTCATTTCGGATAATAAATTATGACCAAGCCCATAATAAAAGTCTATATTAAACTAATAAGCATCAAACTTTATTCGACGAAATTACATAAATCATATTTACTTTGTTTGCAATGTAGCCGGATTATTATTATCCGGTTGTAT
The DNA here is from genome assembly GCA_030835405.1 of Gammaproteobacteria bacterium. Lineage (GTDB taxonomy): Bacteria > Pseudomonadota > Gammaproteobacteria > Eutrophobiales > Eutrophobiaceae > Eutrophobius. The sequence goes on from JAURPG010000133.1 coordinate 11,355, forward strand.
TCATATAATAAATACTATTAGTGGGTGGGTACACCCAGGACATCCGCGGTGTGATTTCACCAACATTTCAAGCGGTTCTGAGACAGGATTATTAGATGTGCCGACGTGGACTATTGGATCCCCTACACTACCCGCCACACCTACGCCTCTCTTCTGACATCATCCAGTGCTAATCCAAAGTGGGTCGCCCGTCAGATAGGTCACAAAGACTGGGGCATGATCCAAAAAACATATTGACGCTGGATCCCTAGTGTGGATACTGGTGTACTAGAGAAAGTAAAACCGATTTGGCAAGCGGATGACAAGGATACTAGCCAAGTTATTGAAAAGTTTCAGACTGGCATGAATTTAAATCCCGTCATCTCGACCAATATAAGAAAATGGGAATATCTTTTCGACCCGTTTTCTTATATTGGCCGATGTCAGGTTTTGGCTGAAGAAGTAGTTTCAAAATTTTGCAGGATGCAGGAGTGATATATGGATGTATCGCTTACGGACCTAAGGATTCAAAAATAAACGCGTGAAGCGCGGCCCGAAGGGCGAGCTACAACGATGTAGCGAGTAAATCCTGTCATCCCGACCAATTTAGAAATTAGATAACCATCGTTATTCTTTACCTTGATAATTTTCTACTTTAAACTGCATCTTAGTAAATTCTCTAAGGACCTCCCAAATGCGATATTCTTTCCTTCTCCTAGTATTATTAAACACCTCATTCTCAGCTATTGCCCAGGAAAACCTGGAAACAGAAGTCAAAAAATTTAGCTATGCCCTGGGCGTCCAGCTTGGTCAGCAAATTGGCCAGAATATCAGCACTCAATCAGTCGATATTGATACAGAAGCATTACTTATGGGCCTTTCAGATATTATTCGTCAATCTGGTTTAAAACTTACTGTTGAGGAAATGCAGGCAGCGGTGGATAGTGTCCAGGAAGACGAGCAAAAACGCCAGCAGGCAGCTGGCGTGAGAAATAAACTGGAAGGGGAAAATTTTCTTGCTGAAAACAAGAAAAATAGTGACGTAACCGAATTACAAAGTGGATTGCAGTATAAAGTATTAATTAATGGCGATGGAGATAAGCCATCGGCGACTGATTCTGTTGTTGTACACTATCGCGGCACATTAATCGACGGCACTGAATTCGATAGTTCGTATACGCGCGGGCAACCAGTGGCCCTCCAGGTTAATAGAGTAATTCCTGGTTGGCAGGAGGCATTGCCGCTTATGAGTGTAGGATCGAAATGGCAAATATTCGTTCCTTCCATCCTGGCCTATGGTGAACAACAGGCAGGCCCTCAAATTGGCCCGAATTCAACATTGATATTTGACATTGAACTGCTCTCTATAAATAACTAAAAAATCCTGAACTCAAGAAAGGATTAATTGTCAATACTAAGTAACATAACAAAAATCACTAAACATTATAGGCGACATTCTTTTAGAGAATGGAATTACAGTTAATTTCCAATACTTCCCGTTATAAACAATGTTTATACAGCATTTTATTTTTATGCTGTATCTCAAATTCATCTCTTGCACAGAACGACGAGACCATCTCACTCGATAACGGCGTCAAGTTTTATGAGGCAGAAAAATTCCAACAGGCAAGAGAAGTCTTTGAATACCTGGTTAAAGAGGATGCAGAGAATTCAATTTATTATCACTGGCTGGGTAAAAGCTATGGGCGAATTGCAGAAAATGCCGCCTGGTTAACGGCAATGTCTATGGCAAAAAAAACTCGGAAGGCCTTTGAAAAAGCCGTTGAGCTAGATGAGACAAATCTTGATGCCCTGAAGGACTTAAAACAATATTATCTTGATGCGCCAGGATTCCTGGGAGGTAGTAAAAGGAAGGCCAATGATTTGCAGATTAAGATTGATTCTTTATACGAGTGAACAGATCTTGCCCATCTTAGTAATTTTCCTGACTAATTAAAAAGCCATTATTTATATATAAAACAATGAGATAGTCATTTATTATCTTGTACATTCTGGCTTTTCCCAATATTTTCTGCGATACTCCAAATCCATAAAACTCAATAAATAACAATAAGTTATATTATTGAAAATAATTTGTGATTAAAAACATAACTATATACGGTAAGAATTACAGTGGAATATGTCCGACCTAAATTATCTGATGCCTTACGCACGATCTGCCGGGTTAATTTTGCTCTAATATTAAGAGAAACTAAGACTCGGTATGGGCGTTTACAAATTGGATATCTTTGGGCATTTTTAGAGCCCATACTGGTAATCGCGGTATTAATCCTTGTCTTTAAATATATACGCATGAGTGAAATACCAGGCATGCCCCTGGCCCAATTTTTAATCAGTGGGCTTATTCCCTTTATGCTATTTCGCGATATTGTTACGCAATTAATGACAGGTGTACGTCGAAATTTACAGTTATTGTATTTCCCCCAGGTTCAAATAATGGATTTCTTTACCGCCAGGACGTTATTAGAATTTTCCACAACCTTAATTGTATTTCCAACACTCGTTTTACTCGTCTCTTATACTGGCTATGAAAATGTTGTTGTTCAAAGTCCTTTAGCAATATTTTTTGGTCTCATCATGATATGTATTTATGCCTTTGGAATTGGTATTGGGCTGGGCGCACTTATCCCATTATTTCCATCTCTTCAAATATTAGTTTCAACAGTTTACCTTAGACCGCTTTTCTTTTTATCTGGCGTATTTTTTACCGTAGAGATGATTCCTGAAGAAGCAAGGCCGTATGCTGCTCTAAATCCTCTTTTGCAAATCATAGAATTTATACGAAGTTCATATTTTGTTTCTTACGATACGGTGCACGTTGATTATAAATACTTATTTTTTACTATTATCGGCACATTCCTAACGGGTTTTCTACTGCAAAGGGCATTAAGACGATATGCGTACAGAATATGATTGAGCTAAGAAATATTTCGAAATCCTATACAGTACAACATGGGCGGAATAAAGTCCTGGATGATGTATCGGTTTGTTTTCCCAGCGACAGGAATGTGGGGATCCTGGGATTAAATGGCGCCGGAAAATCGACATTACTTAGAATTATTGGAAATGTAGAACCGCCAGACAGTGGGGAAATATACAAAGATGTTGTTGTTTCCTGGCCCATAGGGTTTACTGGTGGAATACAACCAGAAATGACCGGCAGAGAAGGCACCCGATTTATTGCAC
>JAURPG010000134.1 GCA_030835405.1 Gammaproteobacteria bacterium
CGTGATTAAATACGAAACACTACAGCAGAGGAGGAAGGAAAATTTAATACTATGTATAAATTAGTGAAACATGACTATAATATGTGAAAGTCTCTCTTAACTTTTAGACCTTTGTGTTCCATATCTTCTGACGACTTACAGATCACACCTACACGACGGCAGGTGCTGGTTGCTGTCTCGGTACCAAATTCGCCGCCTTCCTCTGTTTCGGCATTTGAACAGGTAGGAATCGTGTTCTGGTTGGGAGCGGGGATGAAATACGCCACCGCATATGGAGCGAAGTGATCGCGGATGTCCCATACCCGGATCCCGGCATTGAAGTAGGCAATGATAGCCAGCTTGCCGTAGTGGGGTGGATAGAACGATTCTGTTGATGAGTGTACCCCATGCCGACCGCCGCGCGCGCAGAACTCGCCTTCCTGTACCCGGAGTGTTGACAGGTTCCAGGGAGCAGCCTCATGGGTGATGTCGACAATGAATGCCAATTGTGGTGCCGAACGTCCCTGGATCAGTTGTTCGGGAGGATAATTGGATGCACAATTATCAGACCGTCCCGCTTCTGACGACACCAGTAACAGGTCACGGTTACGCTTTACCGAGTGTGTCTGAAATCCGGGGGTCGGCTGGCTGAAGATGGGGAAAGCCGTGTGTCCACCCTGGTCCGGGGACATGACCATATGATCTACCATCACGGCACGAATTTCTTCATCTGTTGGTTTTTCAGGGTTGGTGAATTCTGTTAAGAGTTTGTGTCGATCAGCAATAATTACCACACCATTGTGACCGATACCGTGTGCCATATAGACCCGATTCTTCAAGGTGCCGGCGGAGATAGCGCCGTGCATGCCTTCACCGCCTTCAACATGGCCGATGTAGCTGGTGGCACCAGGTTGCTGGCCGGGCATGCCGTAATCACGAATATATTTTGGTCTGGTTGGGTTGCTGAGATCATAAATCATCAGGTGGTTACCACTAGTCCAGCCATCATCAGGTCGTCTGCCTGCCAGGTACGCTATACCCGTATCACACTCCCACCAGTTTTGTGCGTGCCGGATAGGCCATCGATGACGGTAGTCAGGCGCTCGGGTTTGTCTGGGTTTGTGAGGTTCCATATTTCATGTGCTTTCCTGCCGTATGAACGCAGCAGATACCATTCTCCATCCAGCCCCTCAGGCAAAATGGTACCACTACATACCTGCACCATCTGTGAGCCGCCTTCGCCGCGACCAGCTCCAGTGGGAATATGTGCAAGATATTTATTATTTGCCGGATCAGTGACGTCCACAATGGATGTGCCATTCTTTTCTTTCTGTCCTGTCAGGGGATTGAGGATGGGGGCCTGACTTCCGTGGTGCCCCACATAGGCGATCTGGCGACCATTTTGATTGATAATAAGGGGTTGGTAAGCTGAACGTCCTTGCAGATCGTTATGCCCGACTTGTTCCATGTTCCATGCCGATGACACTTCCCTGGGACCGGGTGGTGGTGGCGCCTCTGATGGTGGTGAACCGCCCCCCGTTAAGCTGATGCCGGGAATATGTGGTCTGTTTGGAGGATATTGCTGTGCAGTTACCGATGCAACGGATAAGGCTGTAAACAGCATGACCATGAGCCGTAAAAAATTTTGTCTTTTACAGATAGTCATGCAGGCATTATTTTCAACTGGATATATATGTACTTTCCGCGATCTTGATAGACATACAGTGAGTTGAAAATATAACTTATATATTTTTGTGAGTTTCATAATGGATGGGACCCTTTATTTATGTATGTATGCCACAAATAGGGACATGCAGCAACCCTGATGCCGGGTAGACAGCCGATAATGATCTTTCAAGGCAAGTGCCCGCAGGGGAACATCTGGGAACTATCGAATTTCCTGAACGGGCATCAAATATGACGTTTGGGCCTGACGATGCTAGGAGCTTGTATGTGACTGCCAGAACCAGCATTTAGCGCCTTAGAGTCAAGGTTCCAGGTATTCGTCCCTAGCATTTCACAAGGCCAAAGGCCATGGTCAAGACCTGGGACTAAAAGGTTCCGGATATACTGAGTTCTATCTCTCTTCCCTGTGTGTAGGACCTGAATTCAGATTGTGCAAGGGACGATAAATCACGGAAACGTGAATAAATTATCCTCTCACGAGTTTCAGGAGAATCCAGCATATTCTTCAGATCAAGCCTGTACTTTAAACCCAGCCAGCCAGACTTCTCGGTGAAAAAATCCAGGGTAATACCATCATCACGTATTTCCAGTTCATTTACCTTGTATCTTTTACGGTTCGCGTTAAATGCAACGATCCAGCCCCATGCTATTCGACTCTTTATGAGGTCCTGTCTAAAATCTACCGATGCCTGGTAGTCAACATCACCAGCAAAGGAGTTACGGTTGAAGTAGTTGCCGCCAACGCTGGATAGTTTTCTCGTCTCGCCAGTCACCGGATCTACCACGGTTGAATCTTGCCAGTATAACTGGATGTCAAAACGCGAATTATTGATGCCGACCGCATCCAGGGGCAGGGTACTCTCCAGTTCGACACCCCAGCGGCGACCCGAGCCGATATTCCCCGGGGCCTCCTCGGTTTCAGTTAATGGCAGTAAGTCTTCCACATCGGAAATCCAGTGATGAAACGCAGTAATTTTAATAACACCAATCTCGTTGAAGCGATGCTCGTAGGACAGTGAGCCTATCCAGGTGGTTTCAGGACGCAGGTTTGGGTTTCCCGGTATGATTTCATCATCTGCAAATACGGTGTCACTCACAAAATCATCAAAATCAAGCTGTCCCACCCTGCGCTGGAAATTCAATCTTATCTGGCTGGTTTCATTTGGTGAGTAGCTTAACAGCAATGAAGGTTTGGTATAAAAGAAGCTTCGAGACAGGTTCGTGTCGCCGGTCTGCTTGATTTGTGAGACCTCGGCTCCCAGGCCGATTTCAAGTTCTAGGTTTGCAATGGACCATGATTCATCAATCTTGAAATCGCCCCGGTTCTCCTTGATGGTGGTGTTGGCGCCGGGAACAAAGATAGTATCGATATTCTCACCAATGCCGCGGGTCTCTATCTCGCGGTTACTCAGGGTATTGTATGCATATTCCATGCTGAATTTTGGTGAATGATTGGCGAAGCCGGTCCAGTAATATTCTGACCGGGCAATAAACTCGTTCTCGATATTTTCGATGTCCTTGCCGCGTACTCTGCTCAGGTCACCTTCGGTATCAAAACGTTGCTGGTTATCCAGACTGGTCTCATCTTCGCGTGTGTAAAGCAGGATAAATTTCCCGGACAGATCCGGGATAAGCTCGCGCTCAAAGTTCAAACCAAATTCCATCTGGATTCTTTCCCTGTCCTCATTGAGGATCTCGTATGGGTTTGCAGCAAGTAAATTATCATTTGCATAATTTGAGCGGAATTCATCATTAGCGTCCCGATAACCGAGTTTTGTATTGAAGTGAACCTGGGTATTCATCAGATTTGTCACGCCATTGAGATTACTGTTGATATTAAACCCGGTAACTAGCTGTTTATCATTCGTTAACCTGGAAGGTTTATCGTCCTCATCAAATATGGATTCTGTGCCTCTATCCGGGCGAACTATCCTGTTAGCCTGCAGTCCGGCATTGTATTCTACTTCCTGCCACTGATCAGATACCGAGACTTTTCCATTGACAGGGATAGAATCAATCCCCTGATACTTACCGGTTTGTGCTTCCCACCTGGTGGCTGCTGCCCCATCAGTTTTCAAAACCACATTCACGACCTCAACCTGGCCCTGAACTTCCTGCTCAGCATCGGCACCACGCAGCACTTCCAGACGACCGACTTTATCTGCGGGTATGCGATCAAGGATGTCAGATGGCTGATCCTGTTTAACAGTTGGACGACGTCCATCTATAAGGACGTTCCCAGATGAACTGCTGAATCCACGTTCCCCACTTCCATCGTCAATCTTGAAACCAGGAAGCTGGTTAACCATATCAAGCGCGGTATTCGGTTGATACTTGTCAAAAAATATTGCCGGAAAGAGGATGGTATCATCGGCTGATGTGGTATGTTTTTCCGCTGACATGGCTGTATTGATGTTGAACAAGGAGCAGATAATAAACGTTAGCCTGAAAACCAGGCATGTGACAGGGTTTTTACTTTTGCATTGCATAGTATATTTGTCTTTGATGATATTTCATCCCGCGTTCATTTATTAGTAGTTTTGTCCAGGGCCAATAATGATTTATACGATGTCTAGTCGATGTGTGATTCATGTGAAATTCATGTGAAAAATAACAAACCACTTGTGATGTTGCTAAGCAATGGGCTTGATTCTAAGCCAAATGGATAGGGGTTTGATGAAACACAGTGTTTACCTTGTTTTCACGCCATTGCCTGTGGATGATACTGCAGATGGAAATCGGTCTGAGGACCTAACACGATCAAGCAGATCGACATGGTCAGACAGGTTAAATGGAATTAATGATCAACAATAGAATTCGTTCGTTTAAACGTTTCCTGAATGATCCAGGCATCAAAGCTTGCCCGATGGTGATGCTTTTCTACTTCACCAAGAATTTTATCTTTTGTCTCATGCCATTTTGCCATTTGCTCTTCACTCAGAATCACTTCCAGTGGACTGACCTGGAATTCCATGTCTACCTTGGCATTGTAAAATAACGTGGTCAGCCATGGCTTATCAACAACCCAGCCGTCTGTATAAATGGTTTTGCCCTTTAGTAATTTATTTAGGTGCTCTGCCACTTTACGCATGGGTTTACCATAGGTTTCAAGGATATCTCTGGCGATACGATGTACCTTTTCAGCATCGGAATCCCAGTGGATCCAATCCTCAGCTGGTAAGATAAGGGAACAGTATTTATCACCATCTTCCATGGCAATACCGACTTCAATTGGATAACTCTGTCCACCGAAACCGGAAGCTTCGACATCGATGATGATAGGAGTTTGTTTTGATTTCATCTTTATTAACCCTGATATTCTGTCAATCTACAAAATTGTAGATTTAAATATCCTAACCAAACCCCTACTATCATTATGCTGGATACCAGTAATGCAGTCCAGAAAAGCGTATTGTTGATGCAATGAGATTGATTTTAATACCCCATTATTTTTTTACAGGCTATCTCCTGATAGCCATGCGAAAGGGCAACTACATGATCAAATATATAATGACAGTATCGTGCTGAGGCTATTAATCACAAAAAGCCCAAACGCTGGAATATTTGCTAGATGATGTTGATATCAATATTTTCGTGTTTAAGGACTGTATCCAGTGCCGATTCAAATTGGGATCTGGCATATGAGGTTATTTCATAAAGTGATTTGTGTATCGCTTCATCCTTTTCATTTCTGTCTTCACACTGTTTTGAATAATTTTCAAACGCCACTAGCTTAATGAGTATTTCTGCAAGATGCCTTGGACACTCGCAGGGGATACTGGATTCAATCATGGATACCTTGCTTAAATCCTGGTCTGAGTACGTTCTCTGGGTAAAGAGTTTTGGCTCCTTTATCTTTGTACCAGCTTGGTCCGGGATTGGGATGTTACATATATTTAAAACCTGCGAATAATCCAAATACCCATGGTGAAGAATGATATCTTCATGTTTTAATTTTTTTAGTGCCTCGGTGTTGCTGAATTGATAAATTACCAGCAACCGACTCGCATTTGACTGCCTATAAATAGCTTTTACCAGCTTTATATCTTCCTTCTGAATGGTTGGATATTCCAGTATTAACAGGTCAGGTTTGGCATCTTTTACTCCGGATTCAAATTCAGATTTGGTTGTATAAAGCCCTGTAAATTGAATCGGGCCTTGCTGATTTTTCAGCTTTGCAAACCTGTTTGGCAAGATGCTACCAAGCACACAAACCCTGGATACAGGTTTTTTACTGCTACTGTTGAAAAACCTCTTGTTCTGGATGTTTGAATAATCTTCGAGCCGTTCCTCAAGTTTTCTGGTGGACAGAGCAGCAAGGTTTCCAATGGAATCACCATTGTCTACTAACTGCTTCAGCAACGATAAATGATGGATATCGCTTTCATTATAGATCCGTGTCCCGGAAGGGGATCGGGTTGGCTGAATGATACTGTAGCGGTATTCCCAGATACGCAGCGTTTCAGGCGGTATACCGGTTAGCTTGGACACTGCGCTTATTCTGTAGCCTTTGGTGGTATTCATAGCCAAATATACTCCTGTGTAATTGTATAAAAGCGATTGATTAGCCTTTGTATTATACATTTATCCAAATGCATTAATAAACAACAAGTTATAAAAAATTATCACTAAAAATGATTTATATACCGAAATTTGAACAATATATGTATAGATATTTGACAGAAATGAATATAAAATGTAATATACAAAACATATACAAAATAAAGGAAATGAACATGTATTTGAATAAAGCACTAAAAAGGGCGTCCTTAACGATGATGCCAGCATTTTTAATTACATCGTTGATGACAGCAAATGTTCTCGGTTCAACCAATGTAGAGGGTATGCATGGGGATAAGCATTTACACCATAAATACCTGGTCTCTGTGGAGAAAATGCATGAGGAGATCTATCGACAGCTAAAACAGCAACAGGCTGACCGTAAGGAAGTCATAAAAATCCATGCCATACAATCAACTGAATATTAGGTAACCGGCAACCTGATTTATAAATAATTTACCTACAAAGGAGAGTATCAATGAGTACATTACTAATGACCATACCATCCCTGTTTCTATTTACCGCAATCTTTATTGTCCTTGTGGCATCTCTTGAGAAGTTTTGTGAGGTAAGCCGCAAGCCCTGGATAAAGCCAGGGACTGTTAGCTCTAGTTAGTTCACTGATGATGCATATAAAAGAGATTCGCCATCTGGCTAACATCAGACGCAGGTCTTAATTAGATAGCGGAGAGATTTGTTGGGAAAAAAGGAATGCTATGTCTCCCTTGCGGCTGAGGTTAAGCAGGTGGCGCTACTACCTTTAATAAGATTCAATGTATAGTAACTTTCTATCCAACTACTCATGAGGAATTGTGATGGCAAGTCTTAAAAATATGAGAAATACTGCTGTGGGCTTGATTCTGTTACTAACATTATCGGCATGCTTTGAGAATAATGACGATGTGGATGACAATAACAACCCGGGTCTGCGGGGGTATGTCATGCTGGATGTCTACAAAAGCCCCACATGCGCTTGTTGTGGCAAGTGGGTGGAGCACATGGCAAGCAATGGATTTTATGCTCAAACCCATGACACAGCTGACCTCGCTGCAATCAAAACGCAATACGGCATCAGTCCTCAATATCGTTCCTGTCATACAGCTGTCTCGTCACAAGGGCATGTATTCGAAGGTCATGTGCCAGCCAGATTCATTCATCAATTTCTGGGTGAGAGCCATGACAATGCCATAGGTCTGGCTGTCCCGGCCATGCCGCTTGGTAGTCCCGGCATGGAGGTAGGTGATAAATTTATGCCCTACCAGGTGCTGATTCTAAATAAGGATGGGAGTAGTGAAGTCTACGCCAACGTTGATGCTATGGAGGATCAGCATTAATATACTTAAAATAGAGCACACCCTCTAAAGCGAGAGTGGTAATGAAATCAAGTTATTGGTCCTAACAACTAACCGGTAGATTTCAATTCAATCAAATTCATATATTGGATGTGGCATTGTTTCTATGGATTATCCGGTAATTGGAAAAATAACAGGCGAAAAGATAAGCAGCATGGCAAGAATGCTTAAAAAAAATAATCTCCCTGAAAAAAACTGCCCGGTATGTCATCGATCTTTTACCTGGCGCAAGAAATGGACACTGGTATGGGACCAGGTGAAATACTGTTCAAAACGGTGCCGTCGGGCTAATTGATAGATATGTCGATGAAGATTGCCGTTATCGGCTCTGGCCTGTCGGGCTTGAGTTTTGCCAAAACACTGGAGTCCAATGCCGGCATAGATTTGTTTGATAAGTCCCGTGGTTATGGTGGGCGTATGGCAACCCGGCGCGATGCTGAATATCAGTTTGACCATGGTGCCCAGTATTTTACCGTGAAGGCAGACGAATTCAGGAGCTTTCTACAGCCATATCTTGACAATGAGATAGTTAAACCCTGGGAGGCAAACTATGTCGAGCTGGATAGAGAGACAATTACCTCATCACAAACCTGGACGGCGGAATCAGGTCACTATGTAGGCTCACCCAATATGAGTAGTCTATGCCGTGAAATTGCAAGCGACCATAATGTCAACCTGAATACAGAGATCATGAAAATTGACAGGCGAGATGGTAAGTGGGTGTTGATTGATAAAAACAACAATTCAGTTAGCGGTTATGATTGGGTGGTATTTGCCGTTACTCCTCAGCATATAGAAAACATTATGCATTATGAATTTGAAGACAAACCCTGGCTTACCGGTCAAAAGCTGTTCGCATGTTTTTCACTGATGCTGGGTTATAAGAAAACACAGAATGTTACATGGGACGCCGCAAGAGTGGTGAATTCCGATATTGGATGGGTCTCAATAAATTCGAGTAAACCCGACAGGCAGGGGAATTTCTCAATAATCGCCCAATCTACCAATACCTGGGCGGAGAAAAATATAGAAATGGATATTAATCATGTGCAACAGCATCTGGTCAATGAGTTAGATGCCATCATGCCGATTGATGTCCGCAATTATGATTTTGTTAAAGTGCACCGCTGGCGTTATGCGAATATCAGTAGGCAGCATCATGGAAGAGACTATTACCTTAATACCGTTTTAAAGCTTGCTTCGGTGGGTGATTGGTATATCAATGCCCGCGTTGAATCAGCATTTCTTAGTGGTCACAGGGCAGCGATAAAATTAAAGGAATTGTTGTAGAGCACAATGGTATTTACCTGATTTCCTGGTATTTTCTCATTAATTTAAACGCCTTCACATAATCTTCACGCCTTACATACGTCTGCTTCACATGGCAACAGCCATATTGACATCATGAAATTAGCGAGCTGGTTAACCAAGACCCGTCGCGAGACAAAACTAATCAACAAACATGGAAATGAGCTATGACATCAGCAACACAAATGGTAATGAATCTAACAGAACAAAGTCTAGTACCTGATATTTTTGTCCGTAAAGGCATACAACGTCTGGTACGTAACCGGCTGGGATCGCTGAGGATAGATAACTGCGAAACGCAAAATGCGTTAATCAGAAAATTTGTTGCAAATATGAACAGCGCTCCAATCGCGCCTTTACCGGAAAAAGCCAATGAACAACATTATGAGATACCAGCAGAGTTCTATAACCTTGTGCTCGGCAAACACCGCAAATACAGCAGCTGTTACTGGAATGGCGATAATGAAACCCTGGATGATGCGGAGAGAAATAGTCTTATAAAGACCTGTGAGCATATGGATCTGATTGATGGACAAAAAATCCTGGAACTGGGATGTGGATGGGGATCGCTGACAGTATGGATGGCCAGACAATATAAAAACAGTCAGATCACCGCGGTGTCAAACTCCAATTCGCAAAGAAAATTTATTATGGCTGAGGCCGAAAAACTGGGACTTAAAAATATTGATGTCATCACTGCAGATATGAATGAATTTAGCATCGATGAAAAGTTTGACAGGGTCGTCTCTATAGAAATGTTTGAACATATGAGAAATTATGAAACCTTGATGAAAAGCATCAGCAACTGGCTTAAGCCTAGTGGTAAATTTTTCATGCATATATTCTGTCATCGCGATACGCCATACGAATTTGTCGTACGCGATGAAAGTGACTGGATGAGTCAGTACTTTTTTTCTGGCGGAATCATGCCGTGCGATGATTTACCTCTCTACTTTCAGAAAGATCTCAAGCTCGTGGACCGCTGGCGCTGGAATGGAACGCATTACGCGCGCACTGCCGAGGCATGGCTGATGAATATGGATAAAAATCGAAAGCATGTTTATCCCATACTCGAGGAAACATACGGTAAGGATAAGGCGGGCATCTGGTTTGAACGCTGGCGCATCTTTTTTATGGCATGTGCAGAGCTATTCGGTTATGAAAATGGCCAGCAATGGTGGGTTAGTCATTACCTGTTTGAAAACCAGCAAAGGGCATCATAAGTGCGATCTGCAATAAACATTATAGGTTATCAGATTGGCTGGTTTGCCTGCGTGCTCGGCGCTGTCTATGATATGTTATTGGCAGGAATTCTATTGTCAGTGTTCATTATATTCTGGCATATATATCAGGCAGCAAGGCCACGGGTAGAATTTATCACACTCTCTCTGGCTGGCGTTGTGGGTTTGATATGGGAGAGTGCTTTAGTCAATGCAAACCTGATTTCCTATAACTACGGCATGGTCTTCGACGATGTTGCGCCTTTGTGGATTATAATGTTGTGGCTTTTATTTGCCACAACTTTCAATGTCAGCCTAAAGTGGTTGAAAACACGGCTGCTCATGGCCACGATTTTTTCTGCCGTTGGTGCACCGCTTGCCTTCTATGCGGGATACAGACTCGGTGCGCTTGATTTTACCAATATGTTATCTGCTCTTATGGCTCAGGCAGTCGGTTACGCCATACTTGTCCCGCTATTGTTACGCTTCGCACAAAATTATGATGGATATAGTCATAATATCATCGATGACCAGGACCCGTTATTGGCCGGTAAACAGCGGTAATTAAGTGAATAATCTTCTATTATTAAGTCCGGGGCTTGGTGTGATGTTGATTATTGGTTTTGTGACCTGGTTATTGAGTGTCAGGCTGAAGGACGTGAGTATCGTAGATAGCGTCTGGTCGCTGCTTTTTCTTGCCGGGCTTATCACCTATATATTTATATCTGGTAATACGGGCGCATTGGCAATGGTATCACTGTTGCTAGTGGCACTCTGGGCATTAAGGCTTTCCATCTATCTCACTTACAGGAACTGGGGTGAGCCTGAGGATAGACGCTATCGGGAGATGAGAGATAAACACGGGCAACGCTTTGTGACTCGAAGCCTTTACACAATTTTTAGCTTACAGGCGGTGCTGGCCTGGTTTATATCGCTACCGCTGTTTGCAATCGCCCAATCAGAATCAGGTATAGGAATCCTGGCACTGGTGGGAATGGTGATTGTTATTTTTGGTGTGATATTTGAGTCCCTGGCGGATCTGCAACTTGCCGGTTTTATGGCCCGCGAGGCCAATCATGGAAAGGTCATGGACAAGGGGTTGTGGCAATACTCCCGACACCCCAACTACTTTGGGGAGTTTTGTGTGTGGTGGGGGTTTTATGTCATTGCCCTTGCGGCAGGAGGCTGGTGGACAATTCTGAGCCCCATCCTGATGTCTGTGCTGTTACTGCGCGTATCAGGTGTCACGCTGCTTGAGAAAGATATCAAGTCGCGAAGACCTGGTTACGAGGAGTATGTCAATCGCACGAGTGCATTTGTTCCATTACCACCGCGTTCTTGAACCATTTATAGCAGGAGTAAATGAATGATAACTAAAAATAAGGTGCTGTTATCCATTGCCATGGTTCTGCTTGTATCCTCAAAGATATATGCCGATCCCTCTGGTGCAAAATGGGTTTTTGATGTGCTTTTGAATGGGAAAAACATCGGTGAACATGAGTTTTCACTTTCCACCAGAGACGATGGGCATTTACAGGTACAGAGCAATGCCAACATGAGCGTGAAGTTGCTGTTTTTTGAGGCATTCAAATATGAACATGAGGCAAGGGAATTATGGCGAGACGGTTGTCTGCAAAGTATCGAGGCAGTTACCAGCCAAAATGATAATGTGATTATGGTGAATGGCGCAGTTAGTAATCAGTATTTTGCCGTTGAGGCAAAAAAGAACAATGCCCTATTGGAGGGCTGTATCCGGAGCTTTGCATACTGGGACCTGCAGACCATTATTCACTCTAAGAGGCTTTTAAATCCACAAACTGGGGAGTATATGGACGTCGAAGTAATCCCCGCTGGCCCGGAGACAATACAGGTTGCAAACTTGAGCTGGCAATCAGAGAAATTCACTCTGATCGGGGAAAAACTCCATATCGATTTATGGTACGGGCCAGATGGTAAATGGCTGAAACTGAGGTCAAAACTGGAAAATGACCGTGAATTGATATACCACCTGCAAGATCCGGTAATATCAATCTAGGTATTATAGATGCCAGAATTCAGCGCCGGTTCCAATGCAATTATTGTTGGTTCACAGGGAGGTATAGGGAGTGCACTGGTGTCACAACTTGGGCAGTCAAAATCTTTCGACAAGATATTCTGTTTATCACGCCAACCATCATCTTCGAACGACAAACGCTTAATCAGTATTGATTGTGACATCACTGATACGGAATCAGTTGAATTATCAAAGGAAAAAATCTCAGCCCAGGTCGCTAAAATAGATTTAGTCATAATAGCCACCGGGATACTTCATGGCGACAGAATTAAGCCAGAAAAACGTATGGAAGATATTGAGATACCTAATATGCAGCAGGTCTTTGCCATTAATACATTTGCCCCGATTTTACTGGCAAAGACATTTTCACCCCTGATGAATACACAGACTCCCGCCGTACTCGCGGCCGTATCAGCCCGGGTAGGCAGTATCGGAGATAACAGGTTAGGGGGCTGGTATTCATACCGCGCCAGCAAGGCTGCCCTGAATATGTACTTTCGTACCTTAGCAATCGAGATGAAACGCAGGAACCCGAAGCTGGTCGTTACCTTGCTTCATCCAGGAACGACAGATACCAGACTCTCAGCCCCGTTTCAGAAAAACGTACCCGAGGGCAAGTTATTCCCCCCGGAGAAGACAGCTAACTATCTGCTTGGCGTGGTGGATGGTTTAACACCAGAAGATTCCGGGAATTTCTATGCCTGGGATGGAAAACAAATCGAGTGGTAATGCATGCTGATACACACCTTCGCTTTGGAATAATGAACGCAACATCACTGGCATGTTAAACGCCTCCTGCAGTTCCAGTACATGTACAAACAGTTCTGAAAGTCCTGTCTCTAAATATTGTCAATTTCTGTTATCAGAAAATCGGCATGTCTCTGTATTTCGGCTTTGTCAGTAGCGTTTAGCCGATCCAGGTTTCGGTAGGACAGGGCCATGCGTGGGTTTGTCCTCAATTTTTTTTCATTACGTATGAGGTAGTTCCAGTACAGGGTGGTAAAGGGACAGGCGGACTCACCAGTGGATGCATCTGGATCATATTGGCAGCTATCGCAAAAATTGGACATCCGTTTGATGTACTTTCCTGTTGAGATATAGGGCTTGGTTCCCAGCAGGCCGCCATCAGCATACAACGCCATTCCCAGTGTATTGGGTAGTTCCACCCATTCATAGGCATCGGCATAAACGGCGAGATACCAGTCGCATATAGCCTGAATATCGATACCGGCAAGGTTGGCAAAATTTCCGGTGACCATGAGCCGCTGTATATGATGTGAGTAGGCATGCCTGCGGGTCATGTTGATCGCCTCGGAGATGCAATTCATTTTTGTCCTGCCAGTCCAGTAAAATTCCGGGAGCGGATTACGGGCATTGAGAAAATTCATCTCTTTGTAGTCCGGCATGTAGTGCCAGTACACACCCCGGATAAATTCCCGCCAGCCGATGATCTGGCGAATGAAGCCCTCTACGGCATTAATGGGGGCGCTGCCATCATGATAGGCCTTTTCAACGGCCTTGCAGGTTTCCAGCGGGTCAAGCAAACCACAGTTTATATAATGAGAGATAACACTATGGTAAATAAAAGCTTCTCCCGACAACATGGCATCCTGATAATCACCGAAATAGGGCAGTTGATGCTGGATAAAATATTTCAATGCCTTGCGTGCATCGGCTGATGTAACCGCAAACGAGAAAGGCTCGAGGTCGCCTAAATGATCATCGAACTCGTTGTTAACCAGGGACAGTACCTGGCGGGTGATCTTGTCCGGTTTGAATTCCAGTGGGGTGGTGCTGACCTTGTGGTCTTTCTTAAGCGACTTGCGGTTCTGTTTATCAAAGTTCCAGTCGCCACCAATTGGTTTATTACCATCCATCAGCAGCCCGGTTTTTTTACGCATCATCCGATACCAGTTTTCCATTATCAGCTTAGACTTGCTACTGGCCCACTGGTTGAACTCGTCTTCTGTTGCTATAAACCGGTTGTCTTCATAGATTGACACTGGGATGCCAATCTTACCTTCCAGGTTGATGAATTCATCCAGCAGCCTGTACTCTCCCGGCTCGGTAACCACGACTTCATCATAGGTTGATTTATTCAGTTCATTTTTTATGATGTCCGTAAAGCTGGTGCAGTCCTGTAATTCGTTGAATTGAATATAACGCAGGTTAAGTTTTGCAGCTTTGAGCTCATCTGCAAAATGCCGCATTGCTGAGAATATAAATGCAATTTTCTTTTTGTGATGCTTTACATAGGTGGCCTCATCCCTGAGTTCAGCCATCAACACCAGATCGTCTTCTTTTGTGTCGTTCAGGGTGGGTATGTTGTGCGATAGTTGATCGCCAAGAATAAGTCTAAGAACAGCCATTAAAAATTGATACCTATCAGGCTGTTATATTTATTCATAGGGGATTTTTCCTGTTCCAACAGCATGAGTAGTTATTTTTCAAAGAATAAAACTGACCGAGCCCAGTGAGCCGAGTTCTTCAGCATCTACAACGACACGCCGATTTTTAATAAGAAAAAAGTCGTCTTGACATACCAACCGGTATTGATAGCAGCCTACATACTCCCGGACCCGCTCATGGCGGCGGAACCGGTAACAGACAAAATTGGCCGCGACGGAGAGTTCATCATCGTCCCGTTCGGTGATTCTGATGTTGTTGATCATGCGCCGTGTGCGCGAATGGGGAAATTCGGCATGGCAACTGGGATCCATTAATCTGATTACCCGTTGACGGATACGTTCCCGGTCATCGGCAATGGTATAGAGGGTATTGCGATGGTCACTCTCGGGTTGATCGTTGGGCGGCACATAGTAAGTGGCATCATCAGTTAACAGTTTTTCCCAGGCTTCCAGTTTCCATTCATCCAGCAGGGCCGCCTCGTGGTAGAGGAATTCACAAATCGATTCAATACTCACATTTTCTGCGGTGCCCATTATGATTCTTCCGTCATTAATTCATTCCAGCGACGCCAGAAGGTGCGCAGGTGATGTTCATCGCTGTTTAATTGTTCGTCATCGGGTTTACCCATACCCCTGGACATCTCAGACCATCTATCTTCACGCCAGTTTTTCAGCCCCTGCTGGACCATTTCCAGTGCCTCAACATCGTCCGGGGTGGCAAAACCTCCGGGCCCGTAAAAAGTCAGGAAGGCATCCAGTCGCCGGGCCCTCGCATCCTGGTCTTCCTCTACTGTCCCCAATGCCCAGGCAGTAACGTGCATGTTGCCGGCGCCGCTGGGATAGAACGTGCGTACCGTTACCGAGGATCCATCATTGATGACCAGGTTTGGAAAGACCACCAGGTTGCGGTTGGTATTGGCGACCCGTTCTGCGCGCTGTGGGCCAAGTCGTTCTTCCAGTTCCTGGCGTATGGCAGCCATTTGAGGTTTGGCCTTTTCACCATAGATAGGTATCCAGGCGGCCACAGGCCGGCCACGATAGTTGAGGTTATCAGTGGTCAAATGGCCGTTACCCAAAGCAATGGCCTTGCCGCTTTTAGGTAATACCAGGCCTTCTTTGGGCATTTCAATCTTGACCCCGGAATTCATCATGTACTTCAACCAGGTAGAGTGGGTAGAGGGCAGGTGATAATCATCAACACTATTTTCTACCATCAGTTTCCAGTTACCCGCAATATCATATTCCTGGGTACCGGAGATAATATCCATGGTTCCCGAGGGAGACTGCTCTACCACGAGATCAATGTATTCCTTTGCCCCGGCGAGATAATCATTCAGAGAAGGTGCATCAGGGTCCAGGCATAAAAACCAGAAATCCTTGTAGCTATCAAAGTGGGCAGGGCTGCGAAGGCCCAGTTTATCCCGGTTAAATTCTCCGAAATAGGCCTCTTCACCCGGCAGTCCCACCAGTTTGCCATTCAGATCATATGCCCAGCTGTGATATACGCATCGAAAATTTCTTTTATTACCACTTCGTTCAACGCACACTACGGCACCGCGATGCCGGCAGGTATTGAAATAGCACTTGATTTCATTTGCCTGATTACGACAGAAGATCACCGGTCGCCCGGCCACGTAACGGGATTGAAAGTCTCCAGGATTTTTGATTTCTGATGAATGTCCCACATAGATCCAGCATCGCCCAAAGATACGTTCCATTTCCCTGTCATGAAGGTCTTCGGAAACATAAGCGATACGATCCAGCAGAAAAAGATTTTTTTCCTTGTCGTCGATGATATAGGATTTTTCAGTCATTTATGTTTTCCATTTTATTGACCAATGAGCATAAAAAATGTCCTGTTACTGGAGTATGCTAATATTACAAGCCAAAGCATAATAATACTACTTAAAGCAGGATTTCACTCAATTTTAATCGCTAATCAAATGAAAATTGTATGGTTACTTTGATACATTTTATGGTGTTACATGTCTGACCTGAGTTTGAAGATCGCCTTCTGGGATTATGACAGGACCCGGGCGTTGATAGATGGCCAGGTAAAGCCTGAAGGTATGAGTCTGGATATCGAGGTACTCAGACCGCGGGTGATGTTTCCGCGCATGCTTAATAACCAGGAGTTTGATGTCTGTGAACTTTCGCTGGCTTCTTATACCGCATTGAATGCCCGTGGAGATTGTCCCTTTATCGCCATTCCCGTTCCAGTATCGCGGTTCTTTCGTCATTCCTGTATCTATATTCGTTCTGACTCGGGCATTCAGAAACCAGAAGACCTCAAGGGTAAGCGAGTCGGCACCACACAATATGGCTCAACCGCAGCGACCTATATTAAAGGCATGTTGCAGGATGACTATGGTGTCGCCGCTTCTGACATGCACTGGTTCATGGGGGGGCTGACCACTGCTACGCAACCACCTTTAATACCATTGGATTTGCCAGCAACAATAAAACTTGATTACCTCTCAGAAGGCCAGACCCTGGAAGGCATGTTTATGGCGGGAGAACTGGATGCATTATGCTCCATCTACCTGCCGGAGATCTTTATCCAGGGGGCACCAGAGATTAAGCGGCTGTTTCCTGAATTTAAATCGATTGAGAAGGATTACTATAAACGTACCGGCATATTTCCTATTATGCACACTATTGTAATTAAAAAGACCCTCTATGAGGAGCATCCCTGGGTGGCAGAAAATCTGTTTAAGGCCTTTTGTCAGGCAAGAGACGTGGCCATCTCAAAATTTTATGATACCGATGCCTTGCATCTTACTTTACCCTGGCTGATCGACCACGTGGAGGAGGCCTGGCGGGTGTTAGGAAGAAATTATTGGGCATATGGCCTGGGGCCCAAC